>NZ_JBICXE010000005.1:0-419082 GCF_043200155.1 Streptomyces sp. NPDC048473 | reverse complement strand
CTGGGCCGGTGGCACCGTTCGGGCCGGTGGAGCCTGTCGCGCCGTTGGGGCCGGTGGCGCCTGTCGCACCGTTCGGGCCGGTGGCACCGTTCGGGCCCGTGGCACCGTTCGGGCCGGTGGCACCGTTGGGGCCGGTGGAGCCTGTCGCACCGTTCGGGCCCGTGGCACCGTTCGGGCCGGTGGCACCGTCAGGGCCGGTGGAGCCTGTCGCACCGTTCGGGCCGGTGGCACCGTTCGGGCCGGTGGCACCGTTCGGGCCGGTCGCCCCATCGGGCCCAGTGGCACCCGTCGGGCCGCCCGGACCCGTCGGTCCGGTCGGGCCCGTGGGCCCGGTAGGCCCGACAGTGCAGACCGCCCTGGTGATCGTGTTGGTGTCCAGGGTGACCGCACCGTTGCGCGCCAGGGCCCGGCCCTCGATCGCCGTGCCGGTATTCGCTGTGATGGACGTCAGGGCCAGGATGTTGCCCCTGAAGGAGGAGTTGGTCCCGATGGTGGCCGAACTGCCCACCTGCCAGAACACATTGCACGCCTGAGCCCCATTGATGAGGTTGATATTGCTCGCCGACCCGGTGATCAAGGTGCTGGCAATCTGGAAGATGAAGACGGCGCTGGGGTCCCCCTGCGCATTGAGGGTGACGGTCCCGGTGTTCGACAGCGACCCGGCGGAGTTGTAGACGCCGGGCGTCAGCGTCACTCCGGCGAGATCCCCCGCCACACTGGCGGTCGGAGCCCGACCGGCCGCGTCGTTGTAGGCGGTGGTCAGGTCGGACTGGGCCAGGGCAGCCGCGGCGTTGGTCACGTTCTGAGTGCCGTTGACGACGCCGGGCGGAAATCCTGTCACCGAGGACCCCGGGCTGAGCCCCAGGTCTCCATTGATGATGCTGGGGCCGGTGTTGGTGACGGTCGAACCGGCCAGCACCGCGTAGCTGGTGTCGGTGCCCAGCGGCACCGGGGCTTCCGCCCCGTAGGCAGTGGAAGCCCACAGCGTATTGGCGCTCAGCACGGTCACGCCGGACAGCACGGTGAAGGTCGCCCTGAGCCAGATGCGTCTGCGCCGAGTGGGCGTACGGCCGTCTGGACGAGGAGCGGGCGGGATGGCAGCCACAGCCATGGAAGGTGACCTTTCTCTTTCCTGAGAGAGTGCGGCTGCCGACCCGTAGTCAGTGTGTCCAGGCCACGAAGATGCACCTGAGCCACCGCGCGGCTGGAGCGGAACACCGCAGAGCATGCACCGCATGCGGAAAGTGATGGCCTGTCACATTCCGTTCATTGGGTGCGCGGTTTATCGGAACATAAGGTGAAATTAAAGCCAGTAGGCGCGAGGGTGATCAGTCCGTCACACCCTTTACGCTCACGCCATCAGCGGCGTTGCGTGACCCGTCCGGCCCACCGATCCTCGGCCTGCCCGAGCCTTTCGTGACCACCCCCGAGACGAGCCGGGCGGCGGGAGTTCCATCCCCTGGAGCACTCCGCGCAGGCACCGTCACGACCCGCCACTGCGGCCAGAGCCCTCCGGTGACCGGTGGCGGGCCGAGGGTGAACCGGGGGCGACCGACCTCGGGCAGCCGCCCTGTGGGTCAACACACCTGGTGGCGGTCTCGGTGGACTCCACGATCGTGCGTGCTCACCAATACGCGGCCGGGCCCGTAAAGAGGGGGCCCGCCCGGACCACTGCAGGCGGGTTTCTCCATGTAACGGTGCAGGCACTCTGTGCACAGAGGAAGTGCCTGCCGAGAAATACGTCATACACCCGGGCCGGATGCGCCTTGGTCGTATCGATGCGCTGGTGCAGGCCGGAGACGTCGGGACCGGATGCGGCGGTGCTCATGAGGCCGTCCTCGCAAGGCAGTTGAGGTGATCGGCCCTTGAGGCAGTCCGGACCCGGGCCAGCGGGCGACCCTGTTGCGGGCCGCCGGTCGGGCCTGTCACGGGCCACCGGCCCGCCCGGACCGTCCGGCGGCCCCGGCACGTTGTCAGTGCGCCCGGTTAGCCTCTGTCGGGTGTCCTCACGCATCACCGATCCCGAGCAGCTGAAGGAGCTCCTCGGGATCCCGTTCACCCCGGAGCAGACGGCCTGCATCACAGCGCCGCCCGCCCCGCAGGTGATCGTGGCCGGAGCCGGGTCGGGGAAGACCACGGTGATGGCGGCGCGCGTGGTGTGGCTGGTCGGGACCGGCCAGGTCGCCCCGGAGCAGGTCCTCGGGCTCACCTTCACCAACAAGGCGGCGGGTGAGCTCGCCGAGCGCGTCCGCAAGGCCCTGATCGCGGCCGGGGTCACCGATCCGGACGCCATCGACCCGGACAACCCCCCGGGCGAGCCCAGCATCTCCACGTACCACGCGTTCGCCGGCCGGCTCCTCACCGAGCATGGGCTGCGCATCGGCCTCGAACCCACCACCCGCCTCCTCGCCGACGCCACCCGCTACCAGTTGGCCGCCCGCGTACTGCGCGAGGCGCCGGGTCCCTATCCGGCCCTGACCAGGTCGTTCCCCACGCTGGTCAGCGATCTGCTGGCCCTCGACGCCGAGCTGGCCGAGCATCTCGTACGCCCCGAACAGCTCGCGGAGTACGACACCGACCTGCTCCGTACGCTCGAATCGGCCCGGCTCACCAACGCCGAGCTGCGCAAGATCCCCGAGGCCGCCCAGGCCCGTCGCGAGCTGCTGCAGCTGACCCGCCGCTACCGCGAGGCCAAGAAGAGCCGCGACGTCCTCGACTTCGGCGACCAGATCGCGCTCTCCGCCGAGCTGGCGCTCACCCGCCCGGAGGTCGGCGCGATCCTGCGCGACGAATTCCGGGTCGTGCTGCTCGACGAGTACCAGGACACCTCCGTCGCCCAGCGCCTGCTGCTCTCCGCCCTCTTCGGCAGGGGCCCCGAGGGGACGGTTACGGAGGTGGATACCGGGGCGGTGACCGGCACGGCCACCACGGCGGTGGCCACCGGGCACGCCGTCACCGCCGTCGGCGACCCCTGCCAGGCGATCTACGGCTGGCGCGGTGCCTCGGTCGCCAACCTCGACGACTTCCCGCTCCACTTCCCGCACGCCGACGGCACCCCCGCCACCCGCTACTCCCTCAGCGAGAACCGCCGCAGCGGCGGCCGCCTCCTTCACCTCGCCAACGGCCTCGCCGCGCCCCTGCGCGCTATGCACGAAGGCGTCGAGGCACTGCGCTCCGCCCCGGGCGCCGAGCGTGACGGCATCGTCCGCTGCGCCCTGCTCCGTACCCACACCGAAGAGATCGACTGGCTCGCCGACTCGATCGCCCACCTCGTGAGGACCGGAAAGGCGCCCGGCGAGATCGCCGTCCTGTGCCGCACCGCGGGCGACTTCCCGGAGATCCAGGCCGCGCTGGTGGCCCGCGACATCCCGGTCGAGGTCGTCGGCCTGTCCGGGCTGCTGCACCTGCCCGAGGTCGCCGACCTCGTCGCGGTCTGCGAGGTCCTCCAGGACCCCGGCGCCAACGCCTCCCTGGTCCGGCTGCTCACCGGCCCCCGCTGGCGGATCGGCCCCCGCGACCTGGCACTCCTCGGCCGCCGCGCCCGCCTCCTCGTCCACCGCGCCGCCCATGGTGACGAGGACGGCTTCGACCCCGACCGCCGTCTCGCCGAGGCCGTCGAAGGCATCGACCCGGCCGAAGTGATCTCGCTCGCCGACGCGCTGGACACCTTCCTCGAATCGGGCGGAGGAGAGGACGACGGGCTTCCGTTCTCCGCCGAGGCCCGCATTCGCTTCGCCCGCCTGGCCGCCGAACTGCGCGATCTGCGCCGCTCGCTGGCCGACCCCCTGATGGACGTGCTGCACCGCGTCCTCGCCACCACCGGCCTGGAGGTCGAGCTCTCCGCATCGCCGCACGCCCTGGCCGCCCGCCGCCGCGAGACCCTCGCCAACTTCCTCGACGTCGCGGCCCGCTTCGCCGCCGCCGACGGCGAGGCCACCCTCCTTGCTTTCCTGGGCTTCCTGCGCACGGCAGTCCAGTACGAGAAGGGTCTGGACAACGCCCTGCCCGGCGGTGAGAACACCGTCAAGGTCCTCACCGCCCACAAGTCCAAGGGCCTGGAGTGGGATGTCGTCGCGGTGCCGGGCCTGGTCACCGGCCAGTTCCCCAGCAGCCAGTCCCGCGACGCCTGGACCTCCCAGCCCAAGGTCCTCCCGCACGCCCTGCGCGGGGACACGGCCACCCTCCCCGTCATCCACTCCTGGGATGCCAAGGGGCTCAAGGGCTTCAAGGAGGAGATGAAGGAGCACCAGCACACCGAGGAGCTCCGCCTGGGATACGTCACCTTCACCAGGCCCCGCACCCTGCTGCTCGGCTCCGGCCACTGGTGGGGCCCGACGCAGAAGAAGCCGCGCGGCCCGTCCGGCTTCCTGCATGCGCTGTACGAGCACTGCGCGGCCGGACACGGCGAGATTGAGGCATGGGCGGACGAACCGGCCGAGGACGAGGAGAACCCGGCGCTCGCCGAGAAGGAGGCCGACCGGGCGTGGCCGCTTCCCCTGGACGACACCGCCCTGACCCGCCGCCGGGCCGCCGCGGACACGGTGATGGCACATCTGGAGGCCCTGGCCGCGGCGGGGGGTGTGCCGGATACGTACGAGGCGCCGTCCGACGCCCCGGATCCGTACGACTTGAACGACGACTCGTACGACGCCCCGTTCCCCTACGACGAGGCGTACCCCGACGAGGCCGACGACTGGGACGCCCTGTCGACGGAGCCCCCGCCGGCCCCCACGCCCCACGTCCCCGCGGCCCGCACCCCCGAGCCCGCCGGGGAATCCCGGACCCTCACCCCCAGGGAATCCCGGACCCTCACCCCTGAGGAATCCCGCACCCTCGCCTCCTGGGACCGCGACCTCGACGCCCTCACCGGCGAACTGCGCCGCGCCCGCGCCACCGTGCGCGACGTCCTCGTACCCGCCTCGCTCTCCGCCACCCAGCTGCTGCGTCTCGCCGACGACCCCGACGGCTTCGCCCAGGAGCTGGCCCGCCCCATGCCGCGGCCCCCGCAGCCCGCGGCCCGCCGGGGCACCCGTTTCCACGCCTGGGTGGAGTCCCGCTTCGAGGAGCTGCCGCTGCCCATGCTCGGGCCGGACGAGCTGCCCGGCGGCGACGAGAGCGACGCCGAGATCGCCGACGAGCGCGACCTCGCCGCACTCAAGGAGGCCTTCGAGCGCACCCCGTACGCCCGCCGTACTCCGTACCGCGTGGAGACGCCGTTCCAGATCACCCTGGCCGGCCGGGTGATCCGGGGCCGTATCGACGCGGTGTACCGCACCGGGGACACGTACGAGATCGTCGACTGGAAGACCACCCGCACCAACACCGCCGACCCCCTGCAGCTCGCGGTCTACCGCCTGGCCTGGGCCGAGCTGCACGATGTGCCGCTCACCGATGTCACCGCCACGTTCCTGTACGTACGCAGCGGAGAGACCGTCCGCCCCACCCGCCTCCCGGGCCGGGCGGAGCTGGAGCGGCTCCTGCTGGACGAGCCACCTCCCACGGGCCGATAGGCTCAAGGCCATGAGCGACACCCCGGACAGCGCCGTCCGTACGTACACCGCACAGCACCGCACAGCCTTCCTCGACGACCTCGCCGACTGGCTGCGCATCCCGTCCGTATCCGCACAGCCGGTCCACGACGGGGACGTACGACGCAGCGCCGAGTGGCTGTCCGCCAAGCTCAAGGAGACCGGCTTCCCCGTCACCGAGATCTGGGAGACGCCCGGCGCTCCCGCGGTCTTCGCCGAGTGGCCGTCCGACGACCCGGACGCCCCGACGGTCCTCGTCTACGGGCACCACGACGTTCAGCCCGCCGCCCGCGAGGACGGCTGGGACACGGACCCGTTCGAGCCGGTGATCCGGGACGGCCGCATGTACGGGCGGGGCGCCGCCGACGACAAGGGGCAGGTGTTCTTCCACACCCTCGGCGTCCGGGCCCACCTCGCCACCACCGGCCGCACCGCCCCTGCCGTCAACCTCAAGCTGCTGGTCGAGGGTGAGGAGGAGTCCGGTTCACCGAACTTCCGCGCCCTGGTCGAGGAGCAGGCCGCCCGGCTCACCACCGACGCCGTGATCGTCTCCGACACCGGCATGTGGGACGAGACGACCCCCACGGTCTGCACGGGTATGCGCGGCCTCGCCGAGTGCGAGATCGAGCTGTACGGCCCCGAGCAGGACATCCACTCCGGTTCGTTCGGCGGCGCGGTGCCCAACCCGGCGACTGCCGTGGCCCGCCTCGTCGCCGCACTGCACGACGCGGATGGACGGGTCACGATCCCCGGTTTCTACGACGGCGTGACGGAACTCACCGACACCGAGCGCGCACTCTTCGCCGAGCTGCCCTTCGACGAGGCCACCTGGCTGCGCACCGCCAAGTCCCGAGCGGCATCGGGCGAGGCCGGCTACTCCACGCTGGAACGCATCTGGGCCCGCCCCACCGCTGAGGTCAACGGGATCGGCGGCGGCTACCAGGGCGCCGGAAGCAAGACGATCATCCCGTCCTCCGCCCTGGTGAAGATCAGCTTCCGGCTGGTCGCGGGCCAGGACCCCGACCACATCCAGCAGGCTGTCCGGGCCTGGGCCGAGGCGCGGGTCCCGGCCGGTGTCCGTCACCGGATCACCTTCGCGCCGGCCACCCGCCCCTGTCTGACCCCGCTGGACCACCCCGCCCTGCAGGCCGTGGCCCGCGCCATGGGACGGGCCTTCGGCCAGAAGATCCTCTTCACCCGCGAAGGAGGCTCGGGCCCCGCCGCCGACCTGCAGGACGTGCTCGGCGCACCCGTCCTCTTCCTGGGCATCTCCGTACCGTCCGACGGCTGGCACGCCCCCAACGAGAAGGTCGAACTCGACCTCCTGCTCAAGGGCGTGGAGACAACCGCCCACCTCTGGGGCGAACTGGCCGCCGCACTCCGCTGAATCCTCTGAACACCCGATCCATCCCGGGGGAGTAGGAAGCACCTGTGAGCACCTTCGACAACGCCACCGCAGACCGGCCCATCGGTCTCACGGCGCCCAGCGGCATCGACCGCGCGGCGCACCACCGCCTCGACGAGGCATGGCTGTCCGCCGCGTGGAGCCACCCGACCACCCGTGTGTTCGTCGTCTCCGGCGGGCAGGTGCTGATCGACGACACGGCCGACGGCGGTACGGAGATCGTCATGACCCCGGCCTTCGAGGCCCCGGTCACCGAGACCCACCGCTACTTCCTCGGCACCGACGAGGACGGCGTCAGCTACTTCGCGCTCCAGAAGGACTCCCTGCCCGGCCGTATGGACCAGCCGGCCCGCCCGGCCGGCCTGCGCGAGGCCGGACTGCTGCTCGGCCCCCGCGACGCGGGCCTGATGGTGCACGCGGTGGCGCTGGAGAACTGGCAGCGCCTGCACCGCTTCTGCTCCCGCTGCGGCGAGCGCACGGTCATCGCGGCGGCCGGCCACATCCGCCGCTGCCAGGCCTGCGGCGCCGAGCACTACCCGCGTACCGACCCCGCGGTCATCATGCTGGTCACGGACGACCAGGACCGCGCTCTGCTGGGCCGCCAGGTGCACTGGCCCGAGGGCCGCTTCTCGACGCTCGCGGGCTTCGTCGAGCCGGGGGAGTCGATCGAGCAGTCCGTGGCCCGCGAGGTGTTCGAGGAGGCGGGCGTCACGGTCGGCGAGGTCGAGTACATCGCCAGCCAGCCCTGGCCGTTCCCATCCAGCCTGATGCTCGGCTTCATGGCACGGGCGACCTCGTCCGAGATCAACGTGGACGGCGAGGAGATCGAGGAGGCCCGCTGGTTCTCCCGCGAGGACCTGACGGCGGCCTTCGAGTCGGGCGAGATCCTGCCCCCGTTCGGCATCTCGATCGCGGCCCGCCTGATCGAACTCTGGTACGGCAAGCCGCTCCCGAAGCCGGGCACCGTCGGCTGACGCACGGCGTACGGGTGTGAAGCGCCCCCGGACGCGTAACAGGAACGCCCCCTCCGATGCGATGCTCTCGACCGGAGGGGGCGTTCCTGCGCTGCGGGAGCGCGGGATCAGGCGGCGAGCGCCTGCTTCACCTGGGCCAGGGACGGGTTCGTCATGACGGCCTCGACACCCGTGGAGCCGACCACCAGGACGGTGGGCACGGTCTGGTTGCCCCCGTTGGCCTTCTCGACGAAGACCGCGGAGTCCGGGTCCTGCTCGATGTTGATCTCGTTGTACGCGATGCCTTCGCGGTCCATCTGGCTCTTGAGCCGACGGCAGTAGCCGCACCACGTGGTGCTGTACATCGTCACAGTGCCCGACATGTCTTCGCGCTCCTCTGTCTCGTCAGTCTTGTCAGACTCGTCTGTCTCATCCGTCTCATCCGGCATGCGGAGAAGCTGGAAAGTGCGTCGCCGCACGGAAAGGGAACGTACGTGAGCCGACCACCATTCCCGCCGCCACCCCCGCATTGGCGGACCACCACCCCCGCATTAGTACGACAGATGCGGCCCCCCTGTGGACAACCTCCGCACCGGCCTCGTCCGACCTGGCAGCATGGCAGGGTGACAGCAGCAACGCATTCCTCCCATTTCCCACAGGTCCCCGAGTCGGCCGACGCCGTGCTCGACGGCCTGGACCCCGAGCAGCGCGAGGTCGCCATGGCCCTGCACGGCCCGGTGTGTGTGCTGGCCGGAGCCGGTACGGGCAAGACGCGTGCGATCACGCATCGCATCGCCTACGGGGTGCGCGCCGGGATACTCCAGCCGGCAAGTGTGCTTGCCGTCACGTTCACCAACCGGGCCGCGGGCGAGATGCGGGGACGGCTGCGCCAGCTCGGCGCGGGCGGGGTGCAGGCGCGGACGTTCCACTCCGCCGCCCTGCGCCAGCTCCAGTACTTCTGGCCGAAAGCGGTCGGCGGTGACCTGCCCCGGCTGCTGGAGCGCAAGGTCCAGCTGGTCGCCGAGGCCGCGGCCCGCTGCCGCATCCGGCTCGACCGCAACGAGCTGCGCGATGTCACCAGCGAGATCGAGTGGTCCAAGGTCACCCAGACCGTGCCCGCCGACTATCCGGCCGTGGTCGCCAAGACCCAGCGCGACGCCCCGCGCGATCCGGCCGAGATCTCCCAGATCTATGCGATGTACGAGCAGTTGAAGCGCGACCGCTCGGTGATCGACTTCGAGGATGTGCTGCTTCTCACCGTCGCCATCCTTCAGGACCGCCATGACATCGCCGAACACGTCCGCCGCCAGTACCAGCACTTCGTCGTCGACGAGTACCAGGACGTCAGCCCGCTCCAGCAGCGGCTGCTCGACCTCTGGCTCGGCGACCGGGACACCCTGTGCGTCGTCGGTGACGCCAGCCAGACGATCTACTCGTTCACCGGAGCGACCCCCGACCACCTGCTGAATTTCCGCACCCGCCACCCCAGCGCGACAGTGGTCAAGCTGGTCAGGGACTACCGCTCCACCCCCCAGGTCGTCCATCTGGCCAATGGGCTGCTCGGCCAGGCCCGCGGCCGTGCCGCCGAGCACCGGCTCGAACTGGTCTCGCAGCGCGAGCCCGGCCCCGAGCCCGTCTATACGGAGTACGCGGACGAGCCCGCGGAGGCCGAGGGCACCGCCCGCCGCATCCGCGACCTGATCGCCGCGGGCGTCCCGGCCGGCGAGATCGCCGTGCTCTACCGGGTCAACTCCCAGTCCGAGGTCTACGAGCAGGCCCTGGCCGACGCGGGCGTGCCGTACCAGCTGCGGGGCGCGGAGCGCTTCTTCGAACGCGCGGAGGTACGGGAGGCGGGCGTCGCCCTGCGCGGCGCGGCCCGCGCGGGGGGCAACGACTCCCTGCTCGACGACGCGGAGGGGCTGCCGGCGGAGGTGCGCGCGGTGCTCTCCACCAAGGGGTGGACCACGGAGCCGCCCGCGGGCTCCGGCGCGGTGCGCGACCGCTGGGAGTCCCTGGCCGCACTGGTCCGGCTCGCCGAGGACTTCGAACAGGCCAAGCCGGGGGCGACGCTCTCCGATCTGGTGGCGGAGCTCGACGAGCGCGCAGCCGCCCAGCACGCCCCCACGGTCCAGGGAGTCACGCTCGCCTCGCTGCACTCGGCGAAGGGCCTGGAGTGGGACGCCGTGTTCCTGGTCGGGCTGAACGAGGGCATGATGCCGATCACCTACGCCAAGACCGACGAGCAGATCGAGGAGGAGCGCCGGCTGCTGTACGTCGGCGTCACCCGGGCGCGCTTCCATCTCTCGTTGTCATGGTCGCTGTCCCGCTCGCCCGGCGGCCGAGCCGGACGACGCCCGAGCCGGTTCCTGAGCGGACTGCGCCCCGGCTCGGTGGCCCTCGGTACGCGCGGCGCGGCCGGTGGTGGTGGGATCGAACGGGGCCCGGGGCCGGTAGCCAAGCGCGGCCGTCGTGGCCCTGCCCGGTGCCGGGTCTGCGGCAAGACCCTCACCGATGCGGGCGAGATGAAGCTGATGCGCTGCGACGACTGCCCGTCCGACATGGACGAGGCGCTGTACGAGCGGCTGCGCGACTGGCGGGCGGTCCGGGCGAAGGAGATCGGCCAGCCCGCGTACTGCGTGTTCACGGACAAGACGCTGATGGCGATCGCCGAGGCGGTTCCGGGCAGCGCGGGCGAACTGGCCGGGATCTCCGGGGTCGGCGCGCGGAAGCTGGACCGGTTCGGGACCGCGGTCCTTGCCATTTGCGCAGGTGAGACGGTGGAAGATGGTCTCGAAGACGCCGTTGACGAGGTGTGAGAAAAACTCGTCGAAAAAATAGTTTGCGCCCGCCCCAGTCATCACCATAGGTTCTTAACCACGGGAACAGCGACTTCTCTGAAGCCCTGGTCCTGTGCTGTACTTATCCGAATACGCAGGACCGGCCCGCCGGTCCACCCGAGACGCCGAGAGGAGGCGATTGAAGTGATCAGCATCATCGAGACCAACAAAATGACCGATCTCTCGGTCGTCTCCGCCTGCTCGCTCGGCCTCGCCTGCTCTTCGGAGTCCTCGCTGCGTGGCACCGGTCTGTCCGGCATTCCCGCCGTCAGCCCGCTGTCCCTGTCGAGCCTCCCCGTGCGGGAGCGCAATGAGCGACCGACCCAGGCACCGGCAGCAGCAGTAGCGAAGGGACAGGCGCAGGCCTATGCCTTTGCGGCCGTCGGTGCAGGAGCGGAATCCGGCGCCAAGAAGCAGACGATGCACCACACGATGTGGGCCTTCCGTGGGCCTGAACCCTGGAGTGATCCAGCCTGATTCACCATCAGGCCGGCGCCTTCAGGGCCGCGGAACCCCACTCGGGATCCGCGGCCCTTTTGTTTTGTCCAAACGGACGAGACAGCGCGAAGGCGCCTCGGGACAAGCAGCACCCGGTACCAGCCGCCCCCCGGCCAACAGGCCGGAACGACCAGACGAGGACACCACCCACCGTGCAACTCGAAGCGCACGCCCCGTCCGTACCGCCTTCCGAAACGATCCCGCCGCCCGGCCTCACGGAGGACTCCACCTTGATCCCCCTCACTGCGCTCACCGCGCTCGACGACGCCATCGAGAACCTCGGCGTGCCCGTCCCCTGCCGCTCCTACGACCCGGAGGTCTTCTTCGCCGAGTCGCCGGCCGACGTCGAGTACGCCAAGTCCCTCTGCCGCACCTGCCCGCTCGTCGAGGCCTGCCTCGCCGGCGCCAAGGAGCGTCGCGAGCCGTGGGGCGTCTGGGGTGGTGAGCTCTTCATCCAGGGCGTTGTCGTTGCTCGCAAGCGGCCGCGTGGCCGTCCGCGCAAGAACCCGGTCGCGGCGTGACCGCCGGACTGGGGGTCACGGCCCCCAAACCCATGAAGCGCATCGGAACCATCGACCGTCCCCACACCCACGATCCCCGAAATCAGGCACCAATGTCCGTCCCCACGAATGAGCCCGTCGGCTCCGCAACACCGAACGTCACGATCACCGGCGCGAACGACTCGCGTCAGAACAGGACCCGCGAGATGCAACTCATCCCAGAAGCCCTGGCTCGTGCTCATATGCACGACCGCCTGAGGGAAGCCGACGCGCAACGCCAGGCCGTGCGCCTGGTCACCGCGCGCCGGATGCAGCGCCGGGCCGAGCGCGCCTCGATGCGCGCCCGCCGTGCGCTGGCCATGGCAGTCATGCACTAGTCAGGCCGAAGACCAGCAGCATCCGCTGCCGGGCAGCCGCTCTGCCCGGCAGCAATCAGTACCCATAGTCAGTACCCCTTCCGCGGGGCCGGTCCGAACGGGCCGGCCCTGCGGTCGTGCTGTGCGGTCCTGCTGTGTGGCCGTGCTGTGTGGTGCCGCACGGCACAGTGGCGACGGAGTTATCGTCACGGAGTGGACGAGGAGACTCATCAACCGATTCAGCAACCCGCGCAGAGGGACGCCGCCGCGGTCGTCTGCGCCCTGTGCGGTACCTCCGCCGACAGCGAGAGCGCACCGCCGAGCTGGATCTGCTCCGTGGAGAACGGCAGACACCAGTACTTCTGCGAAAAGTGCACCCGCACCCATATCAGGGCAATCGAAAGCCGTCTCGACTCCGCCTGGTGGTGACACCCGTAACTCGGTGCCGGGGGCCTGAAGGCTGCCCTATGCGCCGGCGGCCGCGTCGCCCGCCAACTCCTGCACCACGGACCCCTGCTCATCCTCCATCAGGAACCCCGGCACCCAGGATTCGAGTTCATCGCGCAGCCGTACCGTCGCACCCAGCTGGCACAGCACCCCGATCGTGCTCAGCGTCACCCGGTGTATCAGCAGATAGGCGGGCGGCAGATTCAGCTGCTTGCCCAGCTGATGAGCGGGGGAGCGGGGATCCGCAATCCGCGCCGCCTGATTGCGCATCCAGCTCCGGGTGAAGGTGAACTCCTCCACCTGCGCCGGTTCGATGATCGGCAGGAGATAGTCGAGCACCGCATCCGGGTCGAGGTCGATCGAGTCCTTGACGAACCCCTCCTCGCGCAACAGCTCGTACACCGCATCCGCATCACCCGCCAGCGTCAGCCGCAAGGAGTCCCCGATGGGCTGCGGCAGACCACCCGGCAGCCGGTCCACCGTGCCGAAGTCCAGCACTCCGAGCCGCCACTGCCCGGCCTCGCCGGCATCGTCGTGAGGGGGCAGCAGCCGGAAGTTGCCCGGATGCGGGTCCGCGTGCAGCAGCCCGGTGCGTGCGGGCCCCGAGAAGAGAAAACGGGCCAGCAACTGACCGGCCCGGTCCCGCTGCTCCGGCGTGCCCTCCGCGATCACGGCGGCCAGCGGAACACCGTCCATCCACTCCGTCACCAGCACCTGGTCGGACTGGTGCACCACACCGGGGATCACGACATCCGGATCGGCCGCGAACTCCTCGGCATGGTCCCGCTGCGACCGTGCCTCCTGCTCGTAGTCCAGCTCCTCCGAGACCCGGTCGCGCAGCTCCGTGATGAGCGGCTTGATGTCCATTCCGGGGATCAACGGGCCGAGCAGCCGGGCGAACCTGCTGAGCTGGGTCAGATCCGAGAGGAGTGCCTCTCCGGCGCCCGGATACTGCACCTTCACCGCGACGTCCCGACCGTCGTGCCACACCGCCCGGTGCACCTGACCGATCGAGGCGGCGGCCGAGGGCTTGTCCTCGAATTCGAGGAACAGCCCCCGCCAGCCCTCGCCGAGCCGCTCCTCCAGCACCGCGTGCACGGTGCCGCTGGGCATGGGAGGTGCGGCTTCCTGCAGTTTGGTGAGCGCCGCCCGGTACGGTCCGGCGACCTCCTCGGGCAGCGCCGACTCGAAGACGGACAGGGCCTGCCCCAGCTTCATCGCCCCGCCCTTCAACTCGCCCAGGACCTTGAAGAGCTGGTCCGCGGTGCGCTGCTGCACCTCCCGGGCGACCAACTCCGCCGACTTCCCGCCGATCCGCTTGCCCAGACCCCACGTGGCGCGGCCGGCGAAGCCCAGTGGCAGGGCGGCCAACTTGGCGGTACGGGTGACCGCTTTCCGGGGAAGATCAGACATGAGCCCCTCCAAATCCCAGACTGCCGTACCGCGTGCGGCGGTTACCCGGCCATTGTGTCGTGCGCCGCTTCGACCCCGGAGGCGCGCTCCCCCTCAGTGTGCCCAGCCGCTCCGCAGGAACAACCGAGGTGCGCCCCGATCCGCTCGGACCGCCAGTCCAACAGCGGCAGCGCGGTCTCCCAGCGGGTCCCCGTACTGGCGGGCAGTTCCCCGTCCAGAAAGGACAGTGCATGGGCGGCCGCCAGACCGGCCACCGCCGTCGCCAGCCCCAGGTCACACGCCTGCACAGCAGTGCGCCGCCCGGACTGCCACTGAGACAGCATCCTGGTCCACTCCTTATCCCGGTCCCCGCGCTCCAGCGCCAGACACCCCGCGCAGGCCGTACCCCCGGGCAGGACCAGGGGCCCGACCACTCCCGTCGCCTCCATCACTCCGGCATAGAGATGGGGAGTCCCCGAAGCGATCCACGGTTCGGCCGGGCGCGGGTCGGGGACGTACGCCGCGAAGCCGTCGCGAGGGGCGACCACGATCAGCGACAGCCCCGGCTCACCGCCTGTCGGGGAACCCGCCGTCTCCGACGCCCGGGGAGCCGAACCGGCGGCGGACCTGCGCACCAACTGCCGGGCGGCGGTGTCCCTGCGCTCCCCGACGGCTGCCGGTGGAAGCCCGCCGGGTGAGACATCCCACGGCTCGGTGCAACCGCCGTCCAGAACCTCCACCCGGCCCACCCCGGATCCGGACAGCACCGCCGCGATCGCGGCACCGACCCGGCCGGCACCCCGCACCTGGACCCGCACCGCCCGGCGGGCCGCCAGCCGCCGCATCCCGCCGCCCGGCTCGGGATGGACGACGGAGAGTGACGCCAGATCGGGGCGGTGCCGCTCCAGGGCGCCGGGCCGGTTCCGTAACACGTCGGTCTCCGGGCCGGCGGCCCGGACATCGTCGATCAGGCCCGCATCCAACAATCGGGCCACCAGCGTGTCCACATGATGGTCCGGCAGATCCAACGCCCGGGCTTCTTCGCGCAGCAGCGGCAGGCCGCGCGTACCGTCGAGCAGTTCCAGAAAACAGCCCGTCGCGAAATCCATCGGACCGAGCCTCACCGCATGGGCGTGGGTCACCCCGAATTGCACGGTGCCCCGGCCGCACCATGCGCGGCGCAGTGCGGGCTTCAACATCGGATACACGGCGTTCCCCCGGTCTGTGTTCCATGATCTCTGTGCGTGGGCTGTGACCCGGATCTCCGCGAGATCCGTTGTCAGAATGCAGGCCGGCGTCGAAGCGTGCAGAAAGTTATCCACAGGCATGGGGTATTAGTCGTTCAAATAGTGCATGCCGTGGAGCGGATCAAGCGCGAACCGTCCCGGAGGCGGGACTTCCCCCACTGGCACCGGGTAACGTCATGGCGTGCCCGCCGACCCGTCACCCGGATTCGCCGGGGAGACCCCCGCGCGCAGCGCCGGAACCCATCAGCGCAGCGCGGCAGACCGTCCGCCCCGCGCCTCGGCAACGAGCGCGGTCGAGGTCCGCAGGAGCACTCGCCGCAGCAGAACGGTCTCCGCGTACCGGGAGGGGGACCGCACCATCGTGCTCATCCCCGCCCGGATGTCGGAGGCCGAGGAGCAGCGCTGGGTGAACGTGATGCTCGACAAACTCGCGGCCCAGGAGAGCAAACGCATCCTCGGCGACAGCGAACTCGCCGAGCGGGCCGAGCGGTTGTCCGCCCAGTATTTCCAGGGCCGGGCCAGACCCGCGTCGGTGCGGTGGGTGACCAATCAGAACACCCGATGGGGGTCCTGCACCCCGGCGGAGGGCAGCATCCGCCTGTCGCACCGGCTGCAGGGCATGCCCGAGTACGTCGTCGACTACGTACTGGTCCATGAACTGGCCCACCTGCTCGTCCCCGGCCACGGTCCGCGCTTCTGGAGGCTGCTGGAGGCGTATCCCCGTACCGAGCGGGCCCGCGGTTACCTGGAAGGCGTGGTGGCGGCCGACCGGCTGCCGCATCTGCCCGCCGCACGCGGTGAGTGACGTTCAGCGGTTCTGTACCGGGTGTGTACCGACTTGGCTCAAGGTCGGAGTTTGCGGTTAGCCTGGCGCGACGCATTCACATTCGGGATGGGGGACGGTCGTTACGCATGGCCAGGGAATTCCAACGCGGCCACAAGGCCAAGATCAGCGATCTCACGCCGGGGACGGACCTGTACGTAGGTGTGCAGATCGCCGGCCCGGGACTGACCTTTGACATCAGCTGCTTCGGCCTCGATGCCAATGAGCAGCTCTCCGACGACCGGTATTTCATCTTCTTCAATCAGCCTAAATCGCCCGAGGAGTCCATTCAGCTCCTCGGCGCCCAGGCCGGTGACACCGAGTCGTTCCGCGTCACTCTGGACCGCATTCCGGCGAACATCCACAAGCTGTCGTTCACGGCGACGGTCGACGGCGCCGGGCAGATGTCCCAGGTCGGCCCCGGGTACATCCGGATCGTCGCGGGTGGCGAGGAAGTCGTCAGGTACGCCTTCAACGGCTCGGAGTTCACCACCGAGCGTGCGGTGATGCTGGGCGACTTCTACCTGAAGGACGTCTGGCGGTTCGCCGCCGTCGGCCAGGGCTTCGACGGCGGCCTCGACGCGCTGCTGAAGAACTTCGGCGGCGAGGTCGCCGAGGAGGAGCCCGCCGCACCTCAGCCGCAGGCCGCCGCCCCGTCGTTCGGCCCGCCCGCCCAGGCGGCCGCACCTGCGCCCGCCCCGTCCTTCGGGGCCCCGGCAGCGCCGCAGGCACCCCAAGCCCCGCAGCCGGCTCCGTCCTTCGGCGCCCCGGCCCCCACACCGCAGCAGCAGATGCATGCCGCGCCGACGATGGCAGCACCGATGGCGCCGCACGGCGGCTTGGTGCCACCGCCCGCCCCCGCCCCGGCGCCGTACGGGCAGCCGGGCCAGCCGCCCCAGCAGCCGCAGTTCGGGCAGATCCCCGGCCAGCAGGCTCCCGCTCCGTACGGGCAGCAGGCCCCCGCCCCTTACGGCCAGCAGGCTCCTGCTCCGTACGGCCAGCAGCCTCCCGGAATGCAGCCGCCCGGCATGCCGCAGGGAGTGCCGCAGGGTGTGCCGCAGGCCGGCGCCGGTCTTCAGGCCGCGCTCCAGCCGTACAAGGAGACGGCCACCGGGCAGCGTTGGACCCCGCAGAACCAGCAGCTCATGCGGGTGGACCTCACCATGGGCGGTACGCCCGTGCTCGCCCGACAGGGCAGCATGGTGATGTACCAGGGCAAGGTCGACTTCAGCTACAAGGGTGCCGGTTTCGCGGGCCGCATCGTCGGCAATTCCACCGGCCAGGAAATGCAGCTGATGCGCTGCACCGGCCGCGGGCAGGTCTTCCTCGCCGAGGACGGCTCCCATCTTCACGCCATCGAGCTGCAGGGCGACGGCATCTGCGTCTCGGCGGAGAACGTCCTCGCCTTCGACGAGTCGCTGCAGCACGAGGTCCGCAGGATCGAGGGCCACGGCATCCCCGGCGGAGCCCTGTTCACCATGCAGTTCCAGGGCACCGGCACGGTCGTCGTCAAGACCCACGGCGTCCCCGTCGTCCTGCCCGTCACCCCGACCACCTTCGCCGACTGCAACGCCGTCGTGGCCTGGTCGTCCGCATCCCAGGTGATCATCTCCAGCCAGGTCCGGCTACGCCGCAACGCGTACCCGGGACACAGCGGAGAGACCGTGAACCTTCAGTTCCGGGGCGCCCCCGGCAACTTCATCGTCGTCCAGCCCTACGAGGTCTGAGGGAGCCCGTCATGAACCAGCAACTCGCGGGCTACGCCCCGACCCCCGTCACGGCCCGTATGGAGAACCACGGCCGCGCGATGCTCAAGGTCGCCATGGCCACCGGCCAGGACCTCTACGCACGTACCGGCTCGATGGTCGCGTACGAGGGCTTCATCCAGTACGAACCCAACCCGCCCGCCGTCCGCCAGATCGCCTCCCAGTGGATCACCGGCGAGGGCGCACCGATCATGAAGTGCTCCGGCGACGGACTGCTCTACCTCGCCGACTACGGCGCCGATGTGGTCGTCATCAACCTCAACAACGACTCCCTCTCGGTCAACGGCACCAATGTCCTCGCCTTCGACGGCCATCTCACCTGGGGCGTGGAGCGGGTCAAGGGCTTGGCCAAGTTTGCCGGCCAGGGCCTGTGGAACGTCTGCATCTCGGGCACCGGCTGGGTCGCCATCACCTCGCGCGGCACACCGATCGTCGTCGACTGCGGACGCGGCGAGGACGAGACCTACGTCGACCCGGACGCCCTCGTGGCGTGGTCTCCGAACCTCAAGGTGAAGGGCAAGCGCAGCTTCAAGGCCTCCTCGCTCATCGGGCGGGGCAGCGGTGAGGCATACCAGATGGCTTTCTCCGGCCAGGGCATCGTCGTCGTACAGCCGAGCGAGGACAGTACCGACCGCCTGCGGGCCCGGAACTGAGGGGGAGGGAGAACACACCATGCAGAGTCCGCTTTTCAGCTACACGGAACAGCAGTCCCAGGACCGGTACACCGTCCAGAACCCGCAGCTCCTGCGGGTCTCGCTGACCGGCCAGGACGACGTCCTCGCCCGCAAGGGCGCCATGGTCGCCTACCAGGGACTGATGGAGTTCGACGGCGAGTACCAGTCGCACGGGCAGCGCCGCGCCCGCGCGAGCACCGGTGAGGGCCTCGATCTGATGCGCTGCTCCGGGCAGGGCACCGTCTACCTCGCCAACCTCGCGCAGTACATCCATGTCGTGGACGTCGACCACAACGGCATGACGGTGGACAGCGCCTACGTCCTGGCACTCGACTCCTCGCTGCACACCGAGGTCATCGCGGTGGACAGCCAGTACGGCATCTCGGGCACCGGCAAGTACCAGCTCAACATCTCCGGCACCGGCAAGGTCGCTCTGATGACCTCGGGCCAGCCGCTGATGATGCAGGTCACGCCGGACAAGTACGTCAACGCCGATGCCGACGCGGTCGTCGCCTGGTCCAGCTCGCTGCGCGTGCAGATGCAGGCCCAGACGCACTCCTCGGGCGTCTGGCGGCGGCGTGGCAACACCGGCGAGGGCTGGGAGCTCAGCTTCCTCGGCCAGGGCTTCGCCCTGGTCCAGCCGAGCGAGGTGCTGCCCCCGCAGAACCACGAGATCGGCCAGGGCATCCGCGCCCAGTACGGAATGGGTGAGAACGGCGCCCACGGCCAGAACCAGAACAACTCCTGGAACTGAACCGCAGCGCACCGGCACGGACAACATGGGTAAGGGGCGGTCTCCGTGGAGACCGCCCCTTACCCATGCCGTATGCCGTTCCTACTGGCGCTGCTCCAGCGCGGCGCGGACGCGCGTCATCAGCCGTACGACCGATGTATCGGCCACCGACGCGACCTCGTCGTACGCGAACCAGCGCAGGTCCAGCGACTCGTCGCTGATCTGCTCCGTCGCGCCCGACGGCGCCAGCGCCGCGTACTGCACATCCAGATGCCAGTGACAGGGCGCGGGGATCCGGTGGCGGTCCAGCGTCACCGGTCCGCCCGCGAGCAGGGTCAGGCCGCTGATGCCGGACTCCTCGCTGGCCTCACGCAGCGCCGCGGCGGCCAGTGTGGTGTCCTGCGGCTCGCAGTGGCCCCCCATCTGCAGCCACATCTGCAGCTTGCGGTGCAGGGTGAGCAGAACCCGGCCGCGCTCCGGATCGATGACCAGTGCGCTGGCCGTCAGATGCCCGGCTTCGCAGGCTTTCCACATGCCGTCGGGATGCCGGGCCAGATGGTCCAGATAGACCTGGCGCAATTCCGCCTGGGCCGGATCCACCGGGTTCTCGTACCCCTTCAGTACGAGAACGGCGTCGTCGTACAGGCTCACTGGTCGGTTTCGTCCTTGCCGTCGCTCTTGCGGTCGCCGGTTCCCTCGGAGCCCGCGCCACCCGCTTCGGCCCCGGGCTTCTGCGGACCCTTCGCGGCCTCGCCGAGCATCTTGTCCAGCTCGGAGAAGTCCATCTGCTCGTGGTGCACAAAGCCGTCCGGGTCGTCCAGGTCCTGGGCGGTCGGCAGCATGTCGGGGTGTTCCCACAGGGCGTCGCGTCCGTCGAGACCGCGGGCGTCCGTGAGCGAGGCCCACAGACGCGAGGCGTCACGCAGCCGCCGCGGACGCAGCTGAAGGCCGATGAGCGTGGCGAACGTCTGCTCGGCCGGCCCGCCCGAGGCGCGGCGCCTGCGCATGGTCTCGCGCAGTGCGTCCGCCGAGGTCAGACGGGACTTCGCGGCCTCGTGCACCACCGCGTCCACCCAGCCCTCGACCAGGGCGAGTGCCGTCTCCAGCCTGGCCAGGGCGGCCTTCTGCTCCGGTGTGTCCTCCGGCTGGAACATGCCCTGCTGAAGGGCGTCCTGCAGCTGCTCGGGCTGCGACGGGTCGAACTGGCCGACCACATCCTCCAGCTTGCTGGTGTCGACCTTGATGCCGCGCGCATACCCCTCGACGGCGCCGAACAGATGCGAGCGCAGCCACGGAACATGGGCGAAGAGCCGCTGGTGGGCGGCCTCGCGCAAGGCGAGATACAGCCGCACCTCGTCCTGCGGCACGCTGAGGTCCTTGCCGAACCTCTCGACGTTCAGCGGAAGGAGCGCGGCCTTGCCCGCCGGGCCCAGCGGCAGCCCGATATCGGTCGAACCGACCACCTCGCCCGCCAGCACACCGACGGCCTGCCCGATCTGCTGGCCGAACATCGCGCCGCCCATCGACCGCATCATGCCGATCAGCGGGCCCGCCATCGCCTGCATCTCCTCGGGCAGCACGTCGCCCATGGCCAGACCGACGCGCTCGGCCACCGGGTCGACCAGCCTCTGCCAGGCGGGGAGGGACTCCTCGACCCACTCCGCACGGCTCCACGCCACGGTGGAGACCGAACCGGAGGGCAGCGACGTCACGCCGTCCAGCCAGAGGTCGGCAAGCCGCAGCGCCTCGTCGACCGCGGACCGCTCGGACGGACCGACGCTCGCGTCCTTGGTGCCGTCCGGCGTGCCCTGCGAGACCGTCTGGCGGGCGATCTGCTTGGCCATGTCCCAGTTCACGGGACCGCCCTCGTAGCTCAGCATCTGGCCGAGCTGCTGGAAGGCCGCACCCAGGTCGTTGGGGTTCATCGTGCCGAACATCGCCGCGAACGGGTTGTCCCCGCCCGCGCCGGGCCCGAAGCCGAACGGGTTCGCCGGCCCGCCGGAACCCTGCCCACCTCCGGTGGGGTCCTTCTTCTTGCCCTCGTCGCCGTTTTCCGGCTCCTCCGGCGGAAGGCCGAATCCGAATGGGGTGTCACTCACGGGTTTCCTCGGCTCGTAGGGCCGCCGGCTCGAACCGACGGCGACTGCCCGACATCACCATCCAGCGTAGACACCAAAAGTCCGCTTGGGGCCTCAGTGCTCCGTCGGCTCCCGGCCTGCGGCAGGATGGACGCCACCTGGTACGTACGCGTCATTCGGGTACGTACTGAAGACAACCGCTGGAGACGCCCGGTGAGTTCCCCAGATCCTCAGGTTCGCGCAGCGCGAAACCTGTCCGACCCCTCGACCGAGAACAAGCCCGCAAAGAGCCGCTCCAGGAACCGTGGCCCCGTCGTCGCGGTCACCGGAGCCGCGGGGGGCGTCGGTGAGCTGCTCACCGCACGCCTCGCGGCATCCGAGGAGATCAAGCAGGTCATCGCCATCGATGAACGCCGCGGAGAGGTCTCCGAGGCGACCTGGCACATCCTCGACGTACGGGATCCCGCCATCGCGGAGAAGCTGCGTGGCGCAGATGTCGTCGTGCATCTGGCACTCGATCTCGATCTGGAGACCGACCCCGCCGCCCGCACCGCCTACAACGTGCGCGGCACCCAGACCGTGCTGACGGCCGCCGCGGCCGTCGGGGTCCACCGGGTCGTGCTGTGCACCTCGGCGATGGTCTACGGGGCGCTGCCCGACAACGACATCCCGCTCGCCGAGGACGCCGAGCTGCGCGCCACGGCCGAAGCCACCGGCGTCGGCGACCTCCTGGAGATCGAACGGCTCGGCCGTCGCGCGCCCCGCGCCCACCCCGGACTCAATGTGACCGTGGTCCGGCCCACCGTCCTGGTCGGCGGTACGGATACCGCACTGACTCGCTACTTCGAGTCGCCGCGCCTCCTGGTCGTCGCCGGATCGCGCCCCACCTGGCAGTTCTGCCATGTCGAGGACCTGGTCACGGCCCTGGAGTACGCCGCGCTGGAGAAGATCGACGGCGAGTTCGCGGTCGGCTGCGACGGCTGGCTGGAACAGGAGGAGGTCGAGGAGCTCAGCGGCGTCCGCCGGATGGAACTGCCCTCCGCCGTGGCACTCGGCGCCGCCGCCCGGCTGCACCGGATCGGCCTCACCCCGTCCCCGGCGGGCGATCTGGCGTACACGATGCACCCCTGGGTGGTCAGCGTGAGCCGGCTGCACGACGCGGGCTGGCGCCCGAGCTGGACCAACGAGGAGGTGCTCGCCGCGCTTCTCGAAGAGGTCGAGGGCCGGCACACCGTCGCCGGACGCCGCCTCGGCCGCAAGGACGCCACCGCGGCAGGTGCCGCCGGTGCGACCGTGGCGCTGCTCGGCACCGCCGCCCTGGTCCGCCGCGCCCGCAAGGCCCGCCGCCGGATCTAGGGGGCTGCGGGACGTCTGTAGAAGGCTCCAAGGCCAGGAGCGGCCCGCCGGTGGAAAACGCTATTCCACGATGTCGGTGCGGTACGGCACCATGGGCCCCATGGCTCCCACCCACGACCACCCCGGCGAGCAGGCGGCAAGCGACCCCATCCGGCTGCTGGCGATTCGCGACACGCCGCTGTCGGTCGACGAGATCTTCCGGGCGGTCGGGGACGACGCCGCGGGCGGCACGGCGCTCTTCGCGGGCACGGTGCGCAACCACGACGGCGGTCAGGACGTCGGTGCGCTCGGGTACTCCTGCCACCCCTCGGCGCAGGACGAATTGCGCCGGGTGGCCGAGAAGGTCGTCGCGGATTTCCCTGTCCGGGCGCTGGCCGCCGTCCACCGGGTGGGTGACCTCCAAGTGGGCGACCTCGCCGTGGTCGTCGCCGTTTCCTGCCCGCACCGCGCGGAGGCGTTCGAGGCGTGCCGCAAGTTGATCGACGACCTCAAGCACGAGGTTCCGATCTGGAAGCACCAGCGTTTCTCGGACGGCACCGAGGAGTGGGTCGGCGCCTGCTGAGCGCAAGCCGATCGGGTGGTCGTCCGCCTCGATTTGCGTAACCGCACCCCTGCCGTGAGCGTTGGTCCTGCAGATGGTTAATCTGCTGATAGGTCAGTTGCGGTCGCTCATGGGGTAGGGAGGTCGTAATGGCAGCACTCGCTTGGTTGCTGATTCCGCTTTTCGCTGCACTCGGTGCTGCGATATGGGGAACCTGGGCCACCCGTAATCGCACGGCCGGTGATGTCTCAGAACTCGCCGGGTACGCCAGGTTCCGTGAGGCGATGGAGAAATCGGACTCCGGTTCCGATGTTGTCTGACCCTCCGCCGAACGTACGCAGTCGCCAATCCGCACAGCGGTGCCGGCTGCCGACGCCCTCCGGCACAGCGCCATGCCCGGCTCCCCGCCCCGTGCGGACCGGCCCCGACGGTGCACTGACAGACCCTTCCCGTACTGTCGTTCCATGCCACGCCGCACCGCGACGATGCTCGCCTCCACGCTGATCCTCATCGCGCTGCTCTGCGCAGGCGTGCTGATTCCAGTGCCGTATTCGGAGATGTCTCCCGGGCCGACCGTGAACACCCTCGGCAAGGTCGAAGGCGAACCGGTCCTGCAGATTTCCGGGCACAAGACGTACCCGACGTCGGGCAACCTCAATATGACGACGGTCAGGGTCACCGGCGCCGACTACAACATGAACCTCGTCGAGGCCGTCTACGGCTGGCTGGCCCACGACAGCGTGGTCGTACCGCACGACACGCTCTACCCCGACGGCAAGACCGAGCAGCAGTCGACGCAGGAGAACGCCGAGGAGTTCAGCCAGTCCCAGGAGAGCGCCAAGGTCGCCGCCCTGACCGAGCTGGGCATCCCGGTGTCGTCGCGCGTCGTGGTCTCCACGGTCATCAAGGACAGCCCCGCCCAGGGCAAGCTGCACGCCGGTGATGTGATCAAGCAGGTCGACGGCAACGCGGTCAATCAGCCCGAGGACGTCGCGAAGCTCGTCACCCGCCACAAGCCCGGCGAGGACGTCACGTTCACGATCATCCCGACGAAGACGGCGCAGGCGGCCGAGAAGGCCGGCAAGGAGCCCGAGGGCAGCCGGAAGATCGTCATCACCACCGCGAAGGCACCCAAGGAGAACCGCGCCATCGTCGGCATCCAGGCCGGGACGGACCACACGTTCCCGTTCCGGATCGACATCAGGCTCGCCGATGTCGGCGGCCCGAGCGCCGGTCTGATGTTCTCCCTGGGCATCATCGACAAGCTGACGCCCTCAAAGCTCACGGGCGGCAAGTTCATCGCGGGCACCGGCACGATCGACGACAAGGGCAAGGTCGGCCCGATCGGCGGCATCAACATGAAGCTGGTCGGCGCGCGCAACGCGGGCGCCCGGTACTTCCTGACGCCGAACGACAACTGCAAGGCCGCCGCCTCCGACACCCCGAGCGGACTCACGCTGGTGAAGGTGAAGACGATCGACGACGCGAAGAAGTCGCTGGAGAAGATCCGCGCAGGGGACACGGCCGGCCTGCCGAGCTGCTCGGCAGGCTGACCGCGCCCCCTCGGCGGGGACGCGGCGGGGTCAGGCCTCGAAGGTCGCGGCCAGTGCGTCGGCCAGCCCGGGCACCAGGCCGGCGCCGGTCCGCACCTCGCTCGGGGAGTCCTTCTCGCGGAGCCGTACGGCCGACTCGCGCGCACCGTCCCGCAGGACGGCCACGGTCATCCGCACCTCCTGGCGCTCCGGGTGTTTGGCGACCCACTTGGTCAGCTGGGCATCGCTGAGCCCCTCCGGCACGGAGGCCTCGGCGGACGGCGGCAGCATCAGCCGCTCCACCGTCATCGCGCATCCGATCACTGCGTCGGGCCAGGCGATCGTGGCGAGGAACTCGTCCAGGGCGGTGCCCGGAGGAAGCTCCTCCTGCTCGATGGGGGTGAGTGAGGCGGTCGGGGAGTCGGAGCTGTCGAGACCGAGCTGGGCAGCGAGGCCGGGCTCCTGGGTCCGCAGCCGGGCGGTGTCGACGAGGGCGAAGAGCCGGGCCGGCTGGTCCCAGCCGAGGCCGGAGACGTACTCGTCGATTTCGAGCACGGCGACGGTGAGGGGGCTCGCGGCCATCGGGGGGCCTGAGGGGGAAACGTTGGACATGGCCAACATCCTGCCTCCTTCCGCCCCGGGAACGGGAACTAGGTAAAGCCTCAGTAAGTTGCATAGGTGGGCTCTACGATCGCTGGGCCCGCTTCACACGACCCGCGAACTTCGAGGTGCGCACGTTGGCTTTCCAGATGCCGGACCGCGGCGGAGGCCCGACCGGGCCACGGATCAGAGTCGGCCGCCCGTCCCGGCGCGCCCGTACCCTGCTCATGACACTGGGCGTCCTGGCGGTTCTCGCCATGGCGTTCGTCATGTTCGCCGGGTTCTGGACGGACTGGCTCTGGTACCGGTCGGTCGCGTATTCGTCCGTCTTCACCACCACTCTGTGGACCAAGATCGGGCTGTTCCTCGTCTTCGGACTGCTGATGGCGATCACCGTCGGCCTGAACATCTGGCTCGCGCACCGGCTCCGGCCGCCGCTGAGCGCGATGTCGCTGGAGCAGCAGAGCCTGGACCGCTACCGGATGAGCCTCGCCCCGTACAAGAAGTGGGTGCTGCTCGCGATCACCGCGCTCGTCGGACTGATTGCCGGAGCATCCGCCTCCGGTCAGTGGCGTACCTGGCTGATGTATGTGAACGGCGTGGCGTTCAACCAGAAGGACCCCCAGTTCCATCTGGACGTGTCCTTCTACGCCTTCGACCTGCCCTGGTACCGCTTCCTGCTGGGCTTCGGCTTCGCGGCCACGGTGCTCTCGCTGATCGCCGCCGCGCTGACCCACTATCTGTACGGCGGACTCCGCATCACCAGCCCCGGCGCGCGGGCGACCGGCGCGGCCACCGGCCATCTGTCGGTGCTGCTCGGCGTCTTCGTCTCGCTGAAGGCCGTGGCGTACTGGCTCGACCGGTACGGCCTGGCCGTGAAGTCCAGCGACTTCAAGGCAACGGACAACTGGACAGGCCTGCGGTACGTCGACGCCAACGCCTACCTTCCGGCGAAGACCATCCTGTTCTGCATCGCCGCGATCTGCGCCGTGCTCTTCTTCGCGACGCTCTGGCGCCGCACCTGGCAGCTCCCGATGATCGGCTTCGGTCTGATGGTGCTCTCGGCGATCCTGATCGGCGGGCTGTACCCGGCGATCGTGCAGAAGTTCCAGGTCCAGCCGAACGAGCAGGCCAAGGAAGCGCCGTTCATCCAGAAGAACATCGAAGCGACGCGTGACGCGTACGACATCGACGACGCGCAGGTGGACGACTACTCGGGCAAGAGCACAACGAGCGACGACGCCAAGCTGCGCGCCGGCGCGGACGCTGCCGCCAGTTACCGGGTGATGGACCCCAACGTCGTCTCCCCGGCGTTCCAGCAGCTCCAGCAGAAGAGGAACTACTACCAGTTCCCCAAGACGCTGGACGTGGACCGCTACAAGGACGCCGCCGGCAAGGACCAGGACACGGTCATCGGTCTGCGCGAGCTCAACCTCGACGGCATCCCCAAGCGCAACTGGATCAACGACCACTTCACCTACACCCATGGCTACGGCGCCATCGCGGCCCGGGGCACGACGACCGGCAAGAACCCGAAGGGTTCCCCGGACTTCACCGAGTCCGGTCTGCCGACCACGGGTGAGCTCCCCAAGTACGAGCAGCAGATCTACTACGGCGAGAAGACCGAGCAGTACTCCATCGTCGGTGGGCCCCAGAAGGAGCTCGACTACGAGGAGGACGGCGAGAAGACCACCAGCTACCGGGGCAACAGCGGAGTCAGTCTCTCCAACGCCTTCAACCGCGCCGCGTACGCCGTGGCGTTCAGCGAGCCGCAGATCCTCTACTCGGGGGCCATCGGCGAGGGTTCGCGGATTCTCTACAACCGCACGCCCAAGGAGCGCGTCGAGGCGGTCGCACCCTGGCTGACCATCGACGGCGACGCCTACCCGGCTGTGGTGAACCACCGTATCCAGTGGGTCGTCGACGCGTACACCACCACCAACGGCTACCCGTACGCCTCGCGTACGACGCTCGGTGACACCACAGCCGACTCGCTGACCACCAACCAGCGTGCGGTCGTCGCCCAGCAGAACCAGGTCAACTACATCCGCAACTCGGTGAAGGCCACCGTCGATGCGTACGACGGCAAGGTCAAGCTCTACGAGTGGGACACCGAGGACCCGGTCCTCAAGACCTGGCGCAAGGCGTTCCCGGGGACCGTGCAGCCCAAGGCGGACATCCCGCAGGACCTCAGGGACCATCTGCGGTACCCGCAGGACCTGTTCAAGGTGCAGCGCGAGCTGCTCACCCGCTACCACGTCACGAACCCCGCCCAGTTCTACAGCGGCAGTGACGCGTGGCAGGTCCCGGACGATCCGACCAACAAGGAGTCCGGCGCCGTCCCGCCGTACTACCTGAGCATAAAGATGCCGGACCAGACAGCCCAGAAGTTCTCGCTGACGACGACGTTCACCCCGAAGGGACGGCCCGACCTCGGGGCGTTCATGGCGGTGGACGCGGATGCGGCCAGCAAGGACTACGGCACGATAAGGCTGTTGAGAGTCACCACCACGGTGAAGGGCCCGGGCCAGGTACAGAGTGAGCTCAACGGCAACGACGATGTCGCCGAGTTCGTGAGAAACCTCAAGGGAACCGACTCCGACATCGAGTACGGCAATCTGCTGACCGTGCCGCTCGAAGGAGGCTTCCTCTACATCGAGCCGGTGTACACGCGCGGTGGCACGCAGAACTATCCGCTGCTGCGCAAGGTCGCTGCCTCGTACGGGTCGAAGACCGTCTTCGAGAACAGTCTCGGGGAGGCGCTCAACTCGGTCTTCGGGGTGACGGACTCCGGCACCACCGAGCCGCCTGCGGAGACCACCCGGCCACCAGGCACCACACAGCCGCCGGCCACCGGTGACGCGGCGCTGAAGAAGGCGATCGCGGATGCGCAGAAGGCCTACGCGGAAGGCGAGGCGGCCCTGAAGAAGCCGGACTGGAGCGCCTACGCCAAGGCCCAGGCCGATCTGCAGGACGCGCTGCAGCGTGCGGCGGCCGCTCAGCCCAAGTCGGGCAGTGCGAATAGTGTGGGCAATTCGGATAGTTCGGACAACTCGAATAGAGCGTCTGATGCCGGCAGCGGTGGCTGAGTGACTCGGTAAAGGCTCACCCCCGCGTCGTGGTACGGTTTGAACACAACGACGCGGGGTGGAGCAGCTCGGTAGCTCGCTGGGCTCATAACCCAGAGGTCGCAGGTTCAAATCCTGTCCCCGCTACTGAAAGACGAAGGCCCGGATCCTTTCGAGGATCCGGGCCTTCGTCATGTCGCGACGACTTTCTTGTGCGGTGGGTGTGAAGTGCGGTTCGCGGGGCACGAGTTGAGCCCGGACGTGTTTGACTTATCTCTCTGTGGGCATGTCGACAAAACGCTGAAGTGACCTCACTGGCCGCGGCATACCAGGTGTACGCGGGTTGCAGGTGGTGCGACGATGGTATTTATGGGGGACAGGGCAACTCTGTTGGAGACAGGGCGGTTTGTGCAGCGTCGCGGTCATCGGCCGGATAGCGTGATGAATGCGGCTTTTGGTGTCGCCGCCGCGGAGAACAGCGAGACCACTGAAACCAGCGAGACCACTGAAACCGCTGAGATCATCGGGACGACCGAGACCGCCGAGACTGTGGGGTGTGCCGCGACCGTCGAGAGCACAGAGAGTGCAGAGGACACGGAGAGCGCCGGGGCCATTGAGGCTGCGGAGAGCCCCGAGACCCGGGAGAGTCCGGAGAGCGCCGAGAGTGAGGCGCGCCACCGTCGCGCCGCCGACGCCGGGGACACCACGTCGATGAGCGTCCTCGGCGCTCTGCTGCTGCGCCGCGGCGATCTGGACGGCGCCGAGTCCTATCTGCGTGCGGCCACCGCCGACGGCGACCGGGCCGCGGCCAACAACCTGGGCGTCCTCCTCCACCAGCGCGGATACACCGACGACGCGGCCGGCTGGTGGCGTATCGCAGCCGTCGCCGGTTCCGCCGCCGCCGCGCACGCCCTCGGCCGCCACTACCGCGAGCGCGGCGACGAGCCCGGCGCCGAGTACTGGCTGCGGCAGTCCGCAGAGCAGGGCCATGCGCTCGGCGCGTACGCCCTCGCCGACCTGCTGGAACACCGCAGCGACGTCGGCGCCGAGCGCTGGCTGCGCGCCGCCGCCGAGCAGGGGCACCGGGAGGCCGCGTACCGCCTCGCGCGCATGCTGGACCGCAACGCCGCCGACGACCCGCACGACGCCTTCGGCCGCCCGGGCCTGGGCCCGGCACCCGGCCCCGGACCCGGCGCGGGCGCCGACGGCCGTCCGGGTGCCGACGGCCGTCCGGGTGCCGCCGCCCGTTCCGCTGTGCGCAAGGACGACGGCCCCGTGGCGGGTCCGGAGGCCGGACGCGTGGGCGAGGCCGAGCAGTGGTATCGGCAGGCCGCCGCGCGTGGCCACCGGCGTGCCGCCCTGCACCTCGGCGCCATCCTCGAACAGCGCGGCGAGCCCAAGGAGGCCGGCCGCTGGTACCTCATCTCCGCGAAGGCCGGCGAGGCGCGGGCCGCCTGCGCGCTCGGCTTCCTGCTGCGTGACGCGGGCGACGAGGAGAGCGCCGCCGTGTGGTGGCTGCGCGCCGCCCAGGACGGCGACGGGAACGCCGCCAATGCCCTGGGTGCCCTGCACGCCGCCCGTGGCGAGCAGCAGACCGCCGAGCGCTGGTACCGCGCCGCCATGGACGCGGGCGACGTCAACGGCGCCTACAACCTGGGGCTGCTCTGCGCGGCCCAGGACCGTACGCCGCAGGCCGAGCAGTGGTACCGCCGCGCCGCCTACGCGGGCCACCGCGAGGCCGCCAACGCACTGGCCGTACTCCTGCTCCAGGCGGGCGACGCGACCGGCGCCGAGCCCTGGTTCTCCAAGGCCGCCGAGGCGGGCAGCGTCGATGCGGCCTTCAACCTCGGCATCCTGCACGCCGGACGCGACGAGGACCGTACGGCACTGGTCTGGTACGAGCGCGCCGCGGCGGCCGGCCACACCGAGGCCGCGCTCCAGGTCGGCATGGCCCTGCTGCACCACGGCGAAGAGCAGGAGGCCGAGCGTCATCTGCGCTGCGCGGCGGGCGGCGGCAGCGCCGAGGCCGCCTTCCGGCTGGCCGGGGTGCTGGACTCGCGGCAGCCGCCGCCCGGACCTCCCGCGCTCGGCGAGCCGATGCCGGAGAAGACCGAGTGCGAGGAGTGGTACGAGCGGGCCGCCGAGCAGGGGCACCGCCGCGCCCAGGTGCGGGTCGGGATGCTCGCGGCGGCCCGGGGCGACGTGGACAGCGCGGCCCGCTGGTACCGCGAGGCCGCCGAGTCGGGCAGCCGCAACGGCGCCTTCAACCTCGGGCTGCTGCTGGCCCGCGAGGGCAGCGAGCGCGAGGCCGCGCTGTGGTGGAGCCGTGCCGCGAACGACGGACACGGGCGGGCCGCTCTGCGCCTCGCCCTGCTGGCCGCCCGCCGCGGGGAGCTCACCGAGGGGCAGCGCTGGTGCGCGCGGGCGGTCGAGCTGGGCCCGGCGGAGGTCGCCGAGCGGGCTGCCCGGCTGCGGGAGGCTCTGCACCAGGAGCTCACCGCGTAGCAGCGCGCGGCGGCCCCGCACGGCCCGCAGGAACGGATTTGCGCTGGTCCAGGGCGTCACGTACTGTTGGGTTCAACGACGCGGGGTGGAGCAGCTCGGTAGCTCGCTGGGCTCATAACCCAGAGGTCGCAGGTTCAAATCCTGTCCCCGCTACTGAACGCAGAAGGCCGGATCCTTTAGAGGATCCGGCCTTCTGCGCATGCCCATGCGCGCGATTCAGAGCTTGTGGCCCACCGCCTCCGAGTACATCGCCCGGTCGACGGCCTTCATCTCCGGCACCGGGGTGCCCTTCGAGACGCCCGAATCGGCGTACGCCTTCTGGAGCCGGTCCGTCGTGCCCTTCCGTATCTCCCAGTCCATCCGCATCGACGGGGTCGACCGCAGTGTGGCCTCGTCGGTCTTCATCAGCTTCGCCAGCTCGGCGACGAACCCGGGATCGGCCTTGTAGTCGCCGGCGAAATAGGTGTTCACCGTCCGGATGTAGGCGCGGAGAAAGGCGACGCCCGCGTCCGGGTCCTTGTTCAGCAGCGTCGGGCCGAAGAGCAGGCCGCCGAGCGGTTCGCCGACGGGCTGGCCGCCCAGGAACGCGTACTTCTTGTCGCCGTCCACCTTGCGCCAGATCGGGTCGAGCAGCCAGGCCGAGTCCACGCCGCCGTTCTGCAGCGCGGTCAGCACATCCGCGGAACCGAGCTGCTGGAAGCTGATTTTGTCGAGGCCGCCGCCGTGCTTCTTCAGGGAGGTGTCCATCGGGTACGCGATCACCGAGCCCTTGCCGATCATCGTGCCCATCTTCCGGCCCGCCATCTCGACGTGATCGGCGCTCTCGCCGTCCTTGAGACGCACCCACAGGCCGCTCTTGGAGGTGGGGTCGGGGGAGAAGTTCCCTGCCACCCACTTGATGTCGAAGCCGCCGTTGATGCCGTTCATCACGGCCGCCTCGGGAGCCGCCCACTGGGCGTCCACATCGCCCTTGGCGAGCAGCGGCAGGGCGTCCGGGGTGGGCAGCACCTTCAGTTCGACGTCCAGCCCCTCCTTCGCGAACTCGCCCTTTGCCACCGCGACCTGGAGCGGAGCAACGTACTCCGCGCTCAGGGTGCCGGTGGCGACGGTGATCTTCCGCTTCTTCGCCAGAGGCTGGGCGGCCGGGGCGCCCTTGTCGCAGCGGGCCGGTTTCCGGTCGGGGGCGAGGTCGGCCGGGTCGGTCCAGCTGCCGGCGCCGCAGCCCGCGACGGGCTTGACGGTGCGCGGCGCGGCGGCTGCGCCGCTGTCGGAGTCGTTCCCGGCGCAGCCTGCCGCGCCGAGCAGGGATGCCGTGACGAGCACGACGGTGCAGGTGAAGGGGGTACGTGTACGCACAGTGCCTCCGTACGAGGAACGTGGGGGAGCCGTTCAGGGCTGGCTGCGGCCGCGGTCGCGCGGGGCCCATGGTGTGAGCAACCGCCCGGCGATCCGCACCACTTCGGAGAAGACGACACCGAGGATCGCCACACACACGATGCCGACGAACATCACGTCGTTCTGGAACAGCGCCCGGGAGTCGAAGATCAGATGGCCGAGACCGTCGGCCGCCGCGATCTGCTCGGAGGCGACGATGACCAGCACGGCCACCCCCGCCGCGATCCGCGCCCCGACCAGGACCGCGGGCAGCGACGCGGGCAGCAGCACATGGCGGAACATCTGCCAGGGCGAGGCGCCGAAGACCTGACCGGCGTCCCGGTGGCCGACCGGAACGGCGAGCACGGCCGCCATGGTGGAGATCCAGACGAAGAAGAAGACGGTCGCGGCGACCAGGGCGATCTGCGGTCCTTCACCGAGGCCGAACATATTGAGGAAGACCGGCAGGAGAGCCAGCTTCGGTACGACGTACAGGGCATCGAGCAACGGCTCCAGCGCTGCCCGTACGAGGGAGAGCGAGCCCATCAGCAGGCCGAGCGCGTATCCCGCGACGGTGCCGATCGCATAGCCGCCGAGGACCCGCTTGAGCGTGGCCCACACGTCCGGCCACAGTTCACCGGCGCCCGCCCGGCCCCAGCCGTCGGCCAGGATGGTGGAGGGGGCGGGGTAGACCCGGTCGTCGATCCAGGACTGTGCCGCGGCCAGCTGCCAGAGCAGCACGAGCAGCAGCGGTACGGCGACGGCGAGCGTGAGCTCCAGGGCGCGGCGCCTGCGGTGGGTGCGTACCGGATGCAGCTCCTGCGGGCCCGGTCTGCGGATCAGGACGCCGTCGCCGGGCTTCGTGGTGTTCACGGTGGTGGTCATGCCGGGACCGCCTCCCTGCGTACCTCGCCGCGCAAAAGTTCCCACAACTCGCTCTTCAGTGCGGTGAATTCGGTTGCCGAGCGGACCGCGCCGGTGCGCGGCCGGCCGAACGGCGGGCGGCGCTCGGCGATGATCCGCCCCGGTCTGGCCGACATCACCAGCACCCTGTCTCCGAGCACGATCGCCTCTTCGAGGCTGTGGGTGATGAAGAGGGTGGTGGTGCGGGTGGTCTGGGTGAGGTCGAGCAGCTCGTCCTGGAGGATTGTGCGCAGCTGGGCGTCGAGCGCCGCGAACGGCTCGTCCATCAGCAGCATCTCGGGTTCGACGGCGAGGGCGCGGGCGATCGCGACCCGTTGCCGCATCCCACCGGAGAGGGTGGCCGGATACGCCCCCGCGAAGTCCAGGAGCCCCATCCGGGCCAGCCAGTCGCGCGCCCTGGCGTCGGCCTCCTTGCGCGGTACGCGCTGGATGTCGAGGCCGAACCGGACATTGGCGAGCACGGTCTTCCAGTCGTAGATCCCGTAGTCCTGGAAGATCATCGCCGCCGGGCGGGGCGAGGCCGTACGGATGGACAGCTCGCCGGAGCTGGGGCGGAGCAGTCCGGCGGCGATCCTGAGCAGCGTGGACTTGCCGCAGCCGGACGGGCCGACGATGCAGGTGAACTCGCCCGGTGCGATGGAGAGATCGAGCGGGCCGAGGGCGGACAGGGCCTTGGCGCCGCGCCCGAACGAGCGGGTGAGCGCGTCGGCGCGGAGTTTGGGGCTGGTGGCTGTGGGTGGGGTCGGGTGCGGATCTCCCACGGGTCTCTCCTCGCGCGTATCGAGGTGCGGATCCGCCGCGGGGCGGACGTGATCGCCGCCGACGATATGACTACCCGTCAGATTCGGGAAGGGGGTGCGCGCGTGGTGTGGGCGGGGATGTGCTTTATCCCCTGCAGGAGTTCATGAGGAAGGTCCCGGTGCGCGTGATGTTCGCACCGGGGCCTTCCGCAGCAGGACTCAGGCCGTCGCGGAGCAGTTCGGGCAGATGCCGCGGTAGGTCACCTCGACATTGGAGACCGTGAAACCGAACCGTTCGTCGCTCGGGAGATCCGCCAGGGGGTCGCCCGCCGGGTGCACGTCGCGGATGGTGCCGCAGCTCGCGCAGACCAGGTGGTGGTGGGGGTGGTGTGCGTTCGGGTCGTACCGCTTGGCCCGGCGGTCCGTGGAGACCTCGATGACCTCACCGAGCGTCACCATCTCGCCCAGGGTGTTGTAGACGGTGGCGCGGGAGATCTCGGGCAGCTTGGCGACGGCCCGGGCGTGGACCTCGTCGGCCGTCAGGTGCACATGGTCCCCGTCGAGGACCTCGGCCACGACGCGCCGCTGCGCAGTCATGCGCCAGCCGCGTCCGCGAAGTCGTTCCAACAGGTCACTCATGAGAACAAGCCTAACAGTGTGGGGACCAGGTCCCGAACAGGTGTGACTTTGGATGTCTACTTGACTTGGACTAAGTCCATTGTAGGATCGGGATCGGCATACGCCAAGGACAGGCTGTGCAGGACATGACGAATGTGCAGGAACGACGCAGGAGGCGCACGTGACGCAGGGACCGCTCACCACGGAGGCCGGGGCGCCGGTCGCCGACAACCAGAACAGCCAGACCGCGGGCGTCGGCGGTCCGGTCCTGGTGCAGGACCAGTCGCTGCTGGAGAAGCTCGCGCACTTCAACCGCGAGCGCATACCGGAGCGGATCGTGCACGCCCGCGGCGCCGGCGCGTACGGCACGTTCACGCTGACCCGCGACGTCTCGCAGTGGACCCGGGCGAAGTTCCTCTCCGAGGTCGGCAAGCAGACCGAGACGTTCCTCCGCTTCTCGACCGTCGCGGGCAACCTCGGTTCGGCCGACGCGGTGCGCGACCCCCGCGGCTTCGCGCTGAAGTTCTATACCGAAGAGGGCAACTACGACCTCGTCGGCAACAACACCCCGGTGTTCTTCATCAAGGACGCCATCAAGTTCCCGGACTTCATCCACACCCAGAAGCGCGACCCGTACACCGGTTCGCAGGAGGCGGACAACGTCTGGGACTTCTGGGGTCTGTCGCCCGAGTCCACCCACCAGGTGACCTGGCTCTTCGGTGACCGCGGCATCCCGGCCACGCTGCGTCACATGAACGGGTACGGCTCGCACACGTACCAGTGGAACAATGAGGCCGGCGAGGTCTTCTGGGTCAAGTACCACTTCAAGACCGACCAGGGCATCAAGAACCTCACCCAGGACGAGGCCAACAAGCTCGCCGGTGAGGACCCGGACAGCCACCAGCGTGATCTGCGCGAGTCGATCGAGCGCGGCGACTTCCCGTCCTGGACGGTGCAGGTCCAGATCATGCCGGCGGCCGAGGCGGCCACGTACCGCTTCAACCCGTTCGACCTCACCAAGGTGTGGCCGCACGAGGACTACCCGCCGATCGAGATCGGGAAGCTGGAGCTCAACCGCAACCCGGAGAACATCTTCGCGGAGACCGAGCAGTCGATCTTCAGCCCCGCGCACTTCGTGCCGGGCATCGGTCCGTCCCCCGACAAGATGCTTCAGGGCCGTCTCTTCGCGTACGGCGACGCCCACCGCTACCGCGTCGGCATCAACGCCGACCACCTGCCGGTGAACCGCCCGCACGCCACCGAGGCGCGCACCAACAGCCGTGACGGCTACCTGTACGACGGCCGTCACAAGGGCGCGAAGAACTACGAGCCGAACAGCTTCGGCGGCCCGGTGCAGACGGACCGGCCGCTGTGGGGGTCCACCTCGGTCACGGGTGGGACCGGTACGCACGAGGCTCCGAGCCACGCCGAGGACAATGACTTCGTGCAGGCCGGAAACCTCTACCGGCTCTTCTCCGAGGATGAGAAGGCTCGGCTGATCGACAACCTCGCCGGGTTCATCGCCAAGGTGTCGCGCGATGACATCGCCGAGCGCGCGATCAGCAACTTCCGCCAGGCGGACGGCGACTTCGGCAAGCGTCTGGAGGCCGCGGTCCAGGCCCTGCGCGGCTGAACCGACGCCTGTCGTCGACGGTGGGCCGGTTGCCTCTTCGGAGGGGACCGGCCCACCGGTCGTTCATGGGGGCTCAGCCGACGAGTTCCGCGTGGTGGCGGCGCCTGGTGGGCGCCCAGCAGCGCAGGATGTCGCGGACCGAGACGATGCCGACGGGCCCGTGGTCGTCCAGCACGATCAGATGGCGGAACCCGCCGTGTGTCATGGCCTCCGCGGCCTCTTCCAGGGTCCAGGTGGGCGCGGCGAAGACCACATCGGTGGTGGTGTGGGTGGAGGCGGTCTCGGCATCGGGATTCAGACCGGAGCCGACCGCGTTGAGGATGTCGCGCTCGGTGAGAATGCCGAGCCCGCTGGTGTCCCGGTCGAGGACGACCGCGGCTCCGACGCGGCGGACCGACATCAGCCGGGCGGCCTGGCGGAGCGTATGGGTGGGGCCGATGGTGAGGACCAGCGTGCTCATGGCGTCACGGACGAGCATGAAGGGAGCCACCTCCTTCGTGAAGCGACTGCGTGAGCCGATTCACAAGTTCACAAGCGGGGGGACTCTCAGAGTTGCACCGAAACGGGACGGGAACAAGGGGGGACGAGATCATCCGAGGGGCGTGCGGAGGTGCGCGACGCCCCTCGGGGGCGTGATCCCGATCAGTAGCGCTGGTTCAGATAGCCCAGCAGTTCGTGGTGGAGCAGTCCGTTCGAGGCAGCCGCATTGCCGCCGCCGGGGCCGGACACCCCGTCCAGGCTGGTGAACTTCCCGCCCGCCTCCTGGACGATGATCGCGTTCGCGGCCATGTCCCAGAGCGAGAGCTCCGGCTCCGCGCAGATGTCGACCGATCCCTCGGCGACCATCATGTACGGCCAGAAATCCCCGTACCCGCGAGTACGCCAGCAGGCCCGGGTCAGATCCATGAACCCGTCGAGCCGGCCCTGCTCCTCCCAGCCACTCAGCGACGCGTACGCGAACGAGGCGTCCGCGATCCGCTCCACCTTCGACACCCGCATCCGGGTCGCGGACGTCAGGCTGCGGCCGGAGAACGCCCCCGCACCCTTCGCCGCCCACCAGCGCCGGTTCAGCGCGGGGGCCGAGACCACGCCGACCACCGGCTGGAAGCCCTCCTCACCGGCTTCCATCAGCGAGATCAGCGTCGCCCAGACCGGCACACCGCGCACGTAGTTCTTGGTGCCGTCGATCGGGTCGATGACCCAGCGCCGCGGGCCGGTGCCCTCGATTCCGAACTCCTCGCCCAGAATCGCATCGCGCGGGCGCGCCCGATGGAGGTGGCCGCGGATCAGTTCCTCGGCGGCCTTGTCGGCCTCGCTCACCGGCGTCATGTCCGGCTTCGTCTCGACCTTGAGGTCCAGAGCCTTGAACCGGTCCATCGTCGCCGCATCGGCGGCGTCCGCCAGCACATGGGCGAGGCGCAGATCATCGTGGTAGTCGGGCATGCCGTCACAGTATCGACCGCAGGTGAACAAGAGCTACAGGACCCCGCGGCCGCTCGAACCATTGACAGTCCCCGCAAGCGCGTCAACTCTGGGACGCAGAGCCCTTGGCGCGGGAGGCGACGATGCCCACAGCGCGAGACGCATTGCTGGACGCCGCCCTCTCGGCGCTGGTCGCCCTGCCCTGGTCGGCGGTGCGCATGGTCGATGTCGCGTCCGCCGCCGGAGTCTCCCGGCAGACCCTCTACAACGAGTTCGGCAGCAAGGACGGCCTGGCCCGTGCCCTGGTCCGGAGCGCCGCCGACAGTTATCTGGCCGGTGTCGAACGGGCGCTGGGATCAGCCGGCGGTACGGGAGACAGGCTGGCCGCCACCGCTGCCTGGACCGTCCGCGCCGTCCGAGCGAACGCGCTGGTCAGGGGGCTGCTCACGGGCTGCTGGGGTGAGCGATTACCCCGTCCCGTACGACCCGCGGCGCCGACCGCGTCGCTCGTGCCCGCCCAGCGGCGCGCCGATGCCGGGGCGCCGACGCCCGCCGAGCTGCTCGGCCAGGTCGGAGCGCGTGCGGTGGCCGCCCTCGACGAGGGCCGGCCACCGCACGACCCGGAGGTACTGGCCGCGACCTGCGAGATCGCGCTGCGGCTCGCACTGAGCTACGCGCTGGTGCCGGCTCCCCCGGGGACGGAGGGGGAGCCGGCACCGCTGGTGCGCGAGGTGGTGGAGTGGCGGCCGGCCGGGTGAACGCCGGTCCCTACTTGAGCCAGCCGACCTTGGCGTAGTCCGTGTCGGCCAGGCCGAAGGCGCCGTAGTTGGCGAGGCCCTTGCGGACCGCGTCGATCTGCGGGCGCTGGTAGAGCTCGATGGAGTGGCCGAGCTTGAAGATCTCGACGTCGGCCTCGTTGTACAGCTTGATGGCCTCGGCGTGGTCGGTCGTCTCGGCGGCCTTCTTCAGCAGTTCGTCGATCTTCGGGGAGCCGACCGAACCGAAGTTCTGGAAGAGGTTCTTGCCCTTCGGCTGGATGAAGACCGGGGTCAGCATCGTCTGGTAGACGGCGTCGACATTGCGGAAGCTGACGATGTCGAAGTTGCCGGTGTTGACGAACTTGTTGAAGTAGTCGTTCGCCGGGACCTTCTTGAGGTTGACCTTCACACCCACCGCGCCGAGCATCTGCTGCACCAGCTCGGCCTGGTCGGTCTGGGCCGAGGTGCCGCCCGCGCTCAGCGTGTAGTCGAGCACCAGCTGCTTGCCGCCCCTGGTGCGCGGCTTGCCCTCGCCCGCGTCCTTCCAGCCCGCCTCGTCCAGGAGCTTCTTCGCCTTCTCGGGGTCGTACTTGTCGAACTCGCTGGAGTTGTCCCGGTACCCCTCCTGGTTCGGCATGAAGAAGTGGTTGTTCAGCGGCTTCAGTTCGAAGGAGAGGTCCTTGCTGAAGCTCTCGTTGACGCCGCTGCGGTTGATCGCCGCCTGGATGGCGTTGCGCACCTTCACGTCCTTTAGCGGGCTGTGGCCACCGTTGAGGGTGATGTGCACCTCGTCCCAGCGGGCTCCTCGCCTGATGTCGGTGTCCGCGGCCTCGACCAGGCGCTTGTAGTCCTCCGGCAGGAGTGCGGGCGCCTCGTCGATCTCCTTGTTGAGGTACGCCTCGGTCTTCGCCGAGGCGTCGATGACGCGGTAGACGACCGAGTCGAGCCTCGCCCTGGCCCCCCACCACTTGGGGTCGGGAACGATGGTGATGGTCTGTGCGGTCTTGTCGTACGTACCGACCTTGAAGGAGTTGGCGGTGGCCAGGGCCTTCTGTGACCAGCCCTTGTTGAACTTCTCCGGGGTATCGGTGTACGCGGCCGGGTACAGCGGGTCGAAGAGCCGCTGCCAGTCGGCGTACGGAGAAGCGAAGGTGACCTTCACGCCCTGGGCGTCGGCGCCCTGCTCGACCTTGGATATCTGGTCGTAGCCCGAGGTGTCGACGGCCTCATAGGCCTTGTCGGAGCCGTTCAGCGCCTTCCACTGGGCCTCGAAGTCCTTCCAGCTCAGCGGCTTTCCGTCGGACCACTTGGCCTTCGGGTTGAGCTGGTACTCCACCACCTGGGGGCTGGTCGAGGTGACCTTCGCCGAGACGAGGAAGTTCGGGTTGGCGTGGATCGCGCCCTTGGCATCGGAGTCGAACAGGTCGGGGAGCACGGCCTTGATGAGGTCCTGGGCGTCGCCCTGCTGCCCGTCCACCTGGTTGATGTTGTACTGCGTGATCCACTGGTCGATGCTGAACTTCAGCGAGCCGCCCTGCTTGAGGTCGCTCACCGGGTGCACATTGATGTCCTGCCCGTCCACCTTCGGCGCCGCCTGCTTCTTCGACGCCTTCCCGTCCCCGCCGGAGGAGTCGCAGCCGGTCACCGCCAGGGTGGCCGACAGAGCTGCGGCGACGGCGATCACGGTGGTTCTGCGCATCGGTATTCATTCCTCCGGCTCGGTGCGGCCCGATCGGGGCCCCAGACTCCGCAGACCGTAAGTCGATCCCGGAGCCTGGCGGGAGAGCAGCCGGGATGCTTTTATGGATTCTTTGCATGTTCGCAACAATCAACCGTCAAGCTGGGGCAATACGCCGACGACCTGCACCAATGGAGCCTGCCGCGGTGGTGATCCCGTCGCCCGACTCCTGAACGACCCACTGCGGAGGACCAACACCCGTGGCCGCCTTCCTGGCCAAGCGACTCGGCTACTACGCCGTCCTGTTGCTGGCCGCCGTCTGCCTCTCGTACCTCCTGGCGTCACTGGCGCTGGACCCGCGCTCGTACTACGAGGGACGCCAACCGCCCCTGTCGCCCAGCTCGGTCGACCACCACCTCACCGCGCTCGGTGTCAACGACCACGAGCCGCTGTTCTCCCGCTTCGGCAACTGGGCCGGCCACGTGGTGCGCGGCGATCTCGGGCAGACCATCGACGGGACCCCGGTGGGGGCGGAGTTCGGGCGTCGGATCGGGGTCAGCCTGCGGCTGCTGCTGCTCGGCACCGTCCTTGGAACCGTGATCGGCGTGCTCGCCGGAGCCTGGACGGCCGTACGCCAGTACCGGCTCTCCGACCGGCTGACCACCCTCGTCTCGTTCGTGCTCCTGTCGACTCCGGTCTTCCTGCTCGCCGTTCTGCTGAAGATCGCCGCCATCTGGATCAACCAGAAGACCGGCACCGAGGCCATCAAGTTCACCGGCGAGAAGACACCCGGCGTCGACTCCGGATTCTGGACCGTACTGAAGGACCGGTCGGTGCATCTGCTGCTGCCGACCGTCTCCATCGCGCTGGGCACCATCGCGAGTTACAGCCGCTACCAGCGCTCCACCATGCTCGACGTCCTCGGCTCCGACTATCTGCGCACCGCCCAGGCCAAGGGACTCACCCGGAACGCCGCCCTGCTCAAGCACGGGCTGCGCACCGCGCTCATCCCCATGTCGACCTACTTCAGCTACGGGTTCCTCGCCCTCTTCACCGGCGCCACCTTCACCGAGACGATCTTCGGCTGGCACGGCATGGGCGAGTGGTTCGTCTCCTCCATCGGCAAGAACGACGTCAACTCGGTCGTCGCCGTCAATGTGTTCGCCGCCGTGATGGTCCTGCTGTCCGGCTTCCTCGCGGATGTTCTGCACGCCGCGCTCGACCCGCGCATCCGGAACGCCTGAACATCCCGAACGCCCGAACAGCCCGAGGAGTATGACTGTCATGACCACCGTCATCGAGACCGCTGCCGACGCCGCCGCAGGGGCCGCGCCGCCGCGCCCGGTCGGCCGCGCCGGTGTGGTGCTCCGCCGCTTCGTCGGCAACCGCGGCGCGCTCGCCGGAGGAACGATCCTGCTGCTGCTCTTCCTGCTCGCCTTCGCCGGGCCGCTGATCAGCCACTGGGACTACAGCCACATCGACTACGGCGCACTGCGCGAAGGGCCGAGCGGACAGCACTGGTGGGGGACCAACCGCATCGGCCAGGACGTCTTCGCCCAGACGGTCCGCGGACTCCAGAAGTCGCTGCTGATCGGGCTGCTGGTGGCGTTCTTCTCGACCGTCCTCGCCTCACTGGTCGGCGCCTGCGCCGGATACTTCGGCGGCTGGACGGACCGGATACTCATGTTCGGCGTCGATCTGCTGCTGGTCTTCCCGGCCTTCCTGATCATTGCCATCATCTCGCCCCGGCTGCGCGACGGCGGCTGGTTCGCCTTCGTCGGACTCCTCGCCGTCTTCGGCTGGATGATCACCGCACGGGTGGTGCGCTCGATGACGCTCTCCCTCAAGGAACGCGAATTCGTGCAGGCCGCCCGGTACATGGGCGTCGGACCCTTCCGCGTCATCTGGCGGCACATCCTGCCGAACGTCGCCTCCTTCCTCATCATCGACGCGACCATCGCGGTCGGCGGCGCCGTGATGAGCGAGACGGCACTGTCGTACTTCGGCTTCGGCGTCCAGGCGCCCGATGTCTCGCTCGGCACGCTCATCGCGTCGACGACCGGCGCCGCGGTGACCTATCCATGGATGTTCTTCTTCCCCGCCGCGCTCCTCATTGTCTTCGTACTGGCGGTGAATCTGGCCGGCGACGGACTGCGCGACGCCCTCGACCCGACCAGTGGACACGGCCGCACCACCACAGTTCAGCAAGACGCAGAGGAGTCGGGACGATGAGCAGCGACGTCGTACTGGAGGTGTCCTCCCTCGCCGTCGACTTCGACGGTGTGCCGGCCGTCCGGGGCGTCGACCTCACCCTGCGCCGGGGCGAAGTGCTCGGCCTGGTGGGGGAGTCCGGCTCGGGCAAGTCCGCGACCGCGCTGGCCGTGCTGGGGCTGCTGCCCGCCAATGCGGGGGTACGGGGATCGGTCCGCCTCGCCGGGCGCGACAAGGAGCCGGCCACCGAACTCGTCGGCGCCACGGACCGGGTGCTGTCCTCCGTACGCGGCAGCCGCATCGGCATGGTCTTCCAGGACCCGCTTTCCGCCTTCACCCCCGTGTACCGGATCGGCGACCAGATCGCCGAGGCCATCCGCACCCACCGCGACGTCACCCGCGAAAAGGCCCGCGCCGACGCCGTCGGTCTGCTGGACCTCGTCGGTATCCCCGAACCCCGGACCAGGGCCCAGGCGTTCCCCCACGAGTTCTCCGGCGGCATGCGGCAGCGCGCCATGATCGCCATGGCCATCGCCAACGACCCCGACGTGATCATCGCCGACGAACCGACCACCGCCCTGGACGTCACCGTCCAGGCCCAGGTCCTGGACGTCCTGCGCACCGCCCAACGGGAGACCGGCGCCGCGCTGTTGCTGGTCAGCCACGACCTCGGGGTGATCGCCGGAGCGGCCGACCGGGTCGCGGTGATGTACGCGGGCCGGGTCGTCGAGACCGCACCGGCGCCCGCGCTCTTCCGGCGGCCCCGGATGCCGTACACCCTCGGGCTGATCGGCGCCGTGCCCCGGATCGACGGCCCGTCCGAAGTCCTCGTACCGATCCCGGGCGCACCGCCCGCGGCGGGCCGGCTGCCCAAGGGCTGCGCCTTCGCCCCGCGCTGCCCGCTGGCCGAGGAGCGCTGCACGGCGGCGGAGCCCGGGCTGACGGCCTCCACGGCTGACACCGGACCCGCCGCGTCCGCCTCGGACCATCTCGCCGCCTGCGTACGCTCCGACGAGATCGCCGAGCGCGGTCTCACCCCGGCCGAGGTCTTCCCCGTCCCCGCGATCCCGGAACGCACAAGCCGGCCCGGCGACCCGGTCCTGCACGTCACCGGGCTCACCAAGACCTTCCCCGTCCTCAAGGGCACCGCGTTCAAACGACGCGTCGGCTCCATCCGCGCCGTGGACGGCGTCGACCTGGACATCCGGGCCGGTCAGACACTCGCCCTCGTCGGGGAGTCGGGATCCGGCAAGTCCACCACGCTCTTCCAGCTGCTGAACCTCGCCCGGCCCGAGGGCGGCGACATCGAGCTGTTCGGGCGCTCCTTCGCCACGCTGACCAAGGCCGACCGCAAGGCGCTGCGCAGCCGCGTCCAGATCGTCTTCCAGGACCCGATGGCCAGCCTCGACCCCCGCATGCCGGTCGGCGACATCATCGCCGAACCGCTGCGCGCCCAGGGCGCGGACCGGGCGACCGTGGCCCGGCGGATCCCCGAACTGCTGACCCGGGTCGGCCTGGAGCTGGCCCACGCCACCCGCTTCCCGCACGAGTTCTCCGGCGGGCAGCGCCAGCGCATCGGTATCGCCCGCGCGCTCTCCGTCGAACCGGAACTGCTGGTGCTGGACGAGCCGGTCTCCGCGCTGGACGTCTCCGTACAGGCCGGGGTGCTCAATCTGCTGCAACGGCTGAAGGCGGAGCTGGGCCTCGCCTATCTCTTCGTCTCGCACGATCTGTCGGTGGTACGGCATATCGCGGACCGGGTGAGCGTCGTCTACCTAGGCCGTACGGTCGAGACGGGCACCGCCGAAGAGGTCTTCGAGCGACCCAGGCACCCGTACACCCAGGCGCTGCTCTCGGCCGTCCCGCTGCCCGACCCGGAGCGTGAGCGCCGGCGCACCAGGATTCTGCTGGCGGGCGACCCGCCGAGCCCGACGCGGCAGTACGAGGGCTGCCGTTTCCGGTCGCGCTGCCCCGTCTATGCGGAGCTGGGCGACCAGGAGCGGGGGCGGTGCGAGAGCGAGGTGCCGGTCGGCGCGGGCCCCGGTCACACCGCCGCCTGCCACTTCCCGCGAACGGCTGCCGAGGTGTGAGCGCGAGGCTCGGTCAGTGGGACGAGCCCGAGAGCTGCAGCCCGATCACTCCGACGATCACCAGGGAGATCGAGATCAGCTTGAGGGTGGAGACCACGTCGTCGAGGAAGACCATGCCGTAGATCGCGGTGCCCGCCGCGCCGATGCCCGTCCACACGGCGTAGGCGGGCCCCACGTCGAGTTTCTTCAGCGACATCGTCAGCAGACCGAAGCTGCCGAGGGCGAAGACGCAGAACGCGACGGTCGGCCAGAGCCGGGTGAAACCGTGCGAGAGTTTCAGACAGACGGCGAAGCCGGTCTCCAGAAGTCCTGCGACCACGACCAGCAGCCACTCCATCGTCAGTGCCCTCCCACGTCGGTGACCGCCTTGCCTCGCTGGGCGTGATTATGCACTTACCGGCGTCAGCAGATCGCAAACGTGCCCGGGTCAGTCGCCTTCGCGTCGTTCCCGGGTGGACATCAGCCGCCGCAGCGATTCCAGCCGCGCCGGATCCGCGTGACCGTCCGCCACCCAGGCGTCCAGGGCGCATTCCGGTTCGTGGCTGTCGTGGGTGCAGCCGCGGGGGCAGCCCTCGGTGCCGGGTTCCAGGTCCGGGAACGCGTGGATCACCCGGGACGGGTCGATGTGGTGGAGCCCGAAGGAGCGCACACCGGGGGTGTCGATCACCCAGCCGCGGTAGTCGGGCAGGGGGAGCGCCAGCGCCGATGTGGTGGTGTGCCGGCCACGGCCGGTGACCGCGTTGACGACCCCGGTGGTACGCCGCCGGTCCTTCGGCACGAGTGCGTTGACCAGCGTCGTCTTCCCGACACCGGAGTGCCCCACGAAGGCGGTGACCCGGTCGTGCAGCTGCTCGCGGACGCGCTCGGCCGCGTCGCCGTTCTCCAGCTCCTCGCGGTTGGTGACGATGTACGGGACGCCCAGCGGGATGTACGCCTCCAGCAGCTTGTCCGGGGAGGCCAGATCGGACTTGGTCAGCACCAGGAGCGGAGAGAGCCCGCCGTCGTACGCGGCGACCAGACAGCGGTCGATCATCCGCGGGCGGGGTTCCGGATCGGCCAGTGCGGTGACGATCGCCAGCTGGTCGGCGTTGGCGACGACCACCCGCTCGAACGGATCGTCGTCGTCCGCGGTCCGGCGCAGCACCGAGCGGCGCTCACCGATGCGGACGATGCGGGCGAGGGTGTCCTTGGCGCCGGTCAGATCGCCGACGATGGAGACGGTGTCACCCACCACGGCGGCCTTCCGGCCCAGCTCACGGGCCTTCATCGCCATGACCGTACGGCCGTCGACGAGACAGGTGAGACGGCCGCGGTCGACGGTGAGGACCATCCCCTCCTCGGCGTCCTCGTGCTTCGGGCGGGTATGTGTACGAGGCCGGTTGCCCTTCGGGTTGGGGCGGAACCGGATGTCGTCCTCGTCGGGGTTCTTGCCGTAGCGGCGCATGTCTCAGGCCCCGAGCATTCCGGTCCACATCTGCGGGAAGTCCGGCAGGGTCTTGGCGGTTGTCGCCACGTTCTCGATCTCCACTCCGGGGACGGCAAGGCCAATGATCGACCCCGCGGTTGCCATCCGGTGGTCGTCGTACGTATGGAAGGTACCGCCGTGCAGCGGGCGCGGCTCGATGTGCAGCCCGTCGGCGGTCTCGGTGACCCGGCCGCCGAGCTCGTTGATCTCCTTGGTGAGCGCGGCCAGCCGGTCCGTCTCGTGCAGCCGCAGATGGGCGACACCGCTCAGGGTGGACGGGCCGTCGGCGAGGGCCGCGACCGCCGCGATGCCCGGGGTGAGCTCACCGACCTCACCGAGGTCGACGTCGATGCCGTGGATCCGGCCCGAACCGGTGAACGTGAGGCCGTGCTCGGTCAGCTCGCAGCTGCCGCCCATCGCGGTGAAGATCTCCCGCAGGGCGTCACCGGGCTGGGTGGTGCGCTCGGGCCAGTCGGGGATGGTGACCCGGCCGCCGGTGACCAGCGCGGCGGCGAGGAACGGCTGGGCGTTGGAGAGGTCGGGCTCGACGGTCAGATCGCGGCCGAGCAGGGCGGAGGGGGAGACCCGCCAGACGTTCGGCTCGCCGCCCGTCTCCGGCTCGTCGACCTGGGCGCCGACGGCCCGCAGCATGTCGACGGTCATCCGGATGTGCGGCATGGAGGGGAGCCTGGCGCCGGTGTGACGCACCTCCACCCCCTGGTTGTAGCGCGGCGCCGACAGCAGCAGCGCCGAGACGAACTGGGAGGACGAGGAGGCATCGATCGCCACCGGTCCGCCGTCCAGCGCACCGCCGCCGTGCACGGTCATCGGCAGCGAGCCGCGCCCGTCGTCGTCGATCCGGGCGCCCAGCACCCGCAGCGCGTCGATCACGCCGTTCAGCGGGCGCTCGTACGAACGGGGGTCGCCGTCGAAGCGGATCGGGCCGTCGGCGAGGGCCGCGACCGGCGGCAGGAAGCGCATGACCGTTCCGGCATTGCCGACGTCGATCGTGGTGGGGCCGTGCAGCCCGGCCGGGATGATCCGCCAGGCCTCGCCGGAGCCGTCCGGGCCGCCCGCGACGGAGGAGCTGGACGACACCGTCTCCTCGATGCCGACGCCCATCGCGCGCAGCGCCTCGGCCATCAGCAGGGTGTCGCGGGAGCGCAGCGGGCGGCGCAGCCAGCCGGGCTCGGCGGCGAGAGCGGCGAGGACGAGCGCGCGATTGGTGACCGATTTCGATCCGGGCACGGTGACGGTCGCGTCGACGGCGCCGCTCGCTCGGGGGGCGGGCCAGAGGGCGGGGTGCACGGCACTTTCGGTCATGAACCTCACTTTAGTGGCTCACCGCAAACCCGAATCTCGATCAAATGAGACGAAACGGGGGCGTAACGTGAGCATGGTAGGTGGCGCCGGGCGGCAGTGGCCCTCACATGCCCAGCAGCCAGCGCCCGCCGCCGATCAGTGAGCAGAGCGACACCGCGTGGAAGAGGAACAGCCAGAGCGCGGCCGGTACGTCCGTCAGCCGCGACAGCTGGTCCGCGTCCGAGTCCGGCGCACCGCCGTGCCGCCGCTTCGACTGGAGCTCGAAGGCCGGGCGTACGCCGCCGAGCAGCAGGAACCACACCACGGTGTATGCGAACAGCGACTGCACGGCGGGCGAGGCGAGCCAGGACACCAGCAGGAAGGCCGACCCGGTGAAGATCACCGTCAGTGCCCCGTACACATTGCGGATCATCACCAGCATCACCGCGAGCAGCGCGGTGGCCAGCCACAGCAACAGTGTGATCCTGCCGTCGACCAGCAGCCACGCCCCGCCCAGGCCCAGCAGCGGCGCGGCGGTGTAGCCGGCCGCCGCGGTCAGGATCATCCCGATGCCGGTCGGCTTGCCGCGGCTGACCGTCAGCCCGCTGGTGTCCGAGTGCAGCCGGATGCCGGACAGCTGCCGTCCGGTGAGCAGCGCGATCAGTCCGTGCCCGCCCTCGTGCGCGATGGTGATCGCGTTGCGGGTCAGCCGCCATATCGGGTTCGGTACGACGGCGATCAGCGCGAGCGTGCCGGTCACCACCACCAGCCACTGCTCGGGTGCGGGCTGGGTGCCGAAGACGCGGTCCCACAGATTGCCCAGATCGGTGCTGTCCATGGTGCGGGCGGCTCCTTGCGGTATCGGCGTCCTGCCGTCGTGACGGTCGTGGCAGTCTGGCACTTATGTGCGGACGGTATGCAGCGAGTCGGCGGCCCGAGGATCTGACCGGACTCTTCAAGGTCGAGAAGTGGGAACCGGCACAGGCTCTGGCGCCCGATTGGAACGTGGCGCCGACCAAGGAGGTCTACGCCGTACTGGAACGTCCTGTGAAAGACGCAGACGACCAGCGTCCGGTTCGCCAGTTGCGCGTCCTGAAATGGGGGCTCGTACCGTCCTGGGCGAAGTCCCCCGAGGGTGCCGCGCGCATGATCAACGCCCGCGCGGAGACCGTTCACGAGAAGCCGTCCTTCCGTCGCCCCTTCGTCTCCCGGCGCTGCATCCTGCCCGCCGACGGCTACTACGAGTGGGTCACCGGCACGGATGAGCGGCAGCTGGAGGAGAAGGGGAAGAAGAAGCGGCCGCGCAAGCAGCCCTACTTCGTGACACCCGCCGACGGATCGGTCTTCGCGATGGCCGGGCTGTACGAGTTCTGGCGCGACCGGACCCTGCCGGACGATCACCCGATGGCCTGGTGGGTGACCTGCTCGGTGATCACGACCGAGGCGGAGACCACCCCGCTCGCCGTCGCCCCCGCCGAGGGCCCGGCCACGCTCGCCGAGATCCACCCCCGGATGCCGCTGATGCTGACCCCGGACCGGTGGGACGCCTGGCTCGACCCGTCGCGCACCGGCATCGAGGAGCTGAAGGGGCTGCTCGTACCGCCGCCCGGCGGGCTGATGCGGGCCTATCCGGTGGCCACGGCCGTCAGCAACGTCCGCAACAACGGTCCCGAGCTGCTGGAGGAGCTGGCCGCGCCGGAAGCGAGCACGCTCTTCTGAACCTCTTGCGACCGGGCAGGATGGGGCGCGTGAGTACTGCAGAGACGGGCCGCAGGGCCGAGACGGTCGACACGGATGCCGGGCCGGCCAGGATCACCTGGGTGCCCGCGAAGAACGCGAAGAACGCCCGCCTGGTGCTCGCCGTCAGCCATGGCGCGGGCGGCGGCATCGAGGCCCGTGACCTCCGGGCCCTGGCTGCCGCACTGCCCGCCCACGGGGTGACCGTCGCCCTGGTGGAGCAGCCGTGGCGGGTTGCCGGAAAGAAACTCGCGCCCGCCCCGAAGACCCTGGACACCGGATGGCGGGGCCTGTGGCCGGCGCTCACCGCCGCGGGGCTGCCCGTCGTCGCGGGAGGGCGCAGCGCCGGGGCCCGGGTGGCCTGCCGTACGGCGACGGAGCTCGGCGCCCACGCCGTCCTCGCACTCAGCTTTCCGCTGCACCCGCCGGGAAAGCCGGAGAAGTCCCGCAAGGACGAGCTCCTCGGGTCCGGCGTACCCACCCTCGTCGTACAGGGCGGCAATGACCCGTTCGGGCGGCCCGCCGAATTCCCTCCGGGGGAGTACGAGATCGCCGAGGTGCCGTACGGCGACCACGGGTTCGCCGTACCGAAGAAGGCCGGCCTGACCGAGGATCAGACGATGGAGATCCTGACCGCTGCCGTGACCGCGTGGCTGTCCACCCTCGTATGACGTACGCCCCTGATGTACGCCCCCCTGCCGGTGGAGCCGGTCACACCCACGGCAGCAGCCCGGGCACACCCCCGGGAATGTTGAGCGAGGGGCCACTGTTGTCGGTGACATCGGTACATCAACGTCGTATGTGGAGAGGGAGTCCGTCGCATGGGTTCGACCATCTGCCCGCGCCGCTCGAACGCCGCTGACCTGGAGTGGACGGTGCTGCATGCGGCCAAGACCACTCCCGAGCGGGCACTGAGCGGATCGGATCGACAGCCCGTCTCGAAGCAAGGTCGACTATTCTCCGATTCGAGCGGGTCCGGTTTCGGCTCCGCCACAGCGTTGGAGGAGGTGGGTCCGGTCACTGGGACCGACACAGGGACCGACGACGGCCGCGCACAGGAGACGACCGCCGAGCGCAATGCGCGCTTCGAGCGGGACGCTCTCGGTTTCCTCGACCAGATGTACTCGGCCGCGCTGCGCATGACGCGCAACCCCGCAGACGCCGAGGACCTGGTCCAGGAGACGTATGCCAAGGCGTACGGCTCCTTCCACCAGTTCCGTGAGGGCACCAACCTCAAGGCGTGGATGTACCGCATCCTCACCAACACGTTCATCAACTCGTACCGCAAGAAGCAGCGCGAGCCGCAGCGCAGCGCCGCCGAGGAGATCGAGGACTGGCAGCTGGCGCGCGCCGAGTCGCACATGTCGACCGGTCTGCGCTCCGCGGAGTCGCAGGCTCTCGACCACCTGCCCGACTCGGATGTGAAGTCCGCTCTGCAGGCGATCCCCGAAGAGTTCCGCATTGCCGTGTATCTCGCCGATGTAGAGGGCTTTGCCTACAAGGAGATCGCGGACATCATGGGGACTCCCATCGGTACGGTGATGTCCCGACTGCACCGGGGCCGCCGCCAACTGCGCGGCATGCTGGAGGACTACGCCCGTGAGCGCGGGCTCGTCCCGGCCGGTGCCGGTGAGTCGGACGATCGGAAAGGCTCGGGCTCATGAGCTGCGGAGAGCCGCACGAGACGGACTGCTCAGAGGTCCTCGATCATCTCTACGAGTTTCTCGACCATGAGATGCCCGACAGCGACTGCACCAAGTTCGAGGTGCACTTCGAGGAGTGCTCCCCGTGCCTGGAGAAGTACGGCCTGGAACAGGCCGTGAAGAAGCTGGTGAAGCGCTGCTGCGGCCAGGACGACGTGCCGACCGATCTGCGCTCCAAGGTGATGGGCCGGATCGATCTGATCCGCTCGGGGCAGGCGGTGCCCGAGCAGGACGTGACGGCGTCGGAGAGCGGTCAGCCGACCGCCGCCAAGGAGTGACGCCCGGCGGCCGTCAGTCGTAGCCGCGCCCCCTATCACCCGCGTCCCGCGCACTTCACCCGAATGTGCTAATCGGGCTTATTGACGCTCGACGGGACACACAACTCGCTAGCCTGGCGCCTTCATTGACCATGTTGGGGGGCGGGTGGGGCGGGTGAGAGCCACACGCGGGGCGGCGCGCGCGTACATTCTGGCGGCCGCGGTCGGCGCCCTGTTATGTGTGCTCCCCGCGCTGGGAACGGGCGCCGGGACCCCGTGGGCCACCGTCGCACTGCTCACCGGGCTCTATCTGGTCTGTGAACTCCCCGGGCGCTGCCCCTTCTTCGGCAGCTCCGTGCCGATCAGCGCCGGATCGTTCTTTCCGCTGCTGCTCGCCGCCGCCTTCCTGCTGCCGCCCGCCGCGGCCGCCCTGGTCGCGATCCCCGGATCGCTCGTCGGCCGGGTGGAGACCCCGCCCGCCACCGCACGGCGTATCTGGCGGACCGCGCAGCTCGCCCTCACCGTCTGGGCGGCCTCGTCCGTCCACGGTCTGCTCGGCGGCGCTGCCACGCTCGGCGGCACCGGCAGTGGCCGCGACCGGCTCCCCGACCTCCCGTACGCCCTGCTGCCCGCCTGCGCCGCCGCCCTGGCCTTCAGCCTCGTCCTGACCGCTCTGGACGGCTCCATCCTGGTCGCGGCCGAACGGCTGCCCGTCCGGCGTGCCTGGAGCGGACTGCTGTCCCGCTCGCTGGGACCGCATCTGGTGCACGGACTCGCCGGGCTGATGATGGCCGTCCTGTGGCGCGGTCCGTACGGGCCGCTGTCCGCGCTCATCGTCCTGCTGCCGATGTACATCTCCTGCTGGGTCTTCGCCCAGTACCACCGTGAGCACGCCGCCCACCGCGCCACCATCAGGGCACTGGTGCAGGCCGTCGACATCAAGGACACGTACACCCGCGGTCACAGCGAACGGGTCGGGCAGGCCTCCGTCCTCATCGCCCGCGAACTGGGCATGGACCAGGGCCGGCTGGAGGTCCTCCGGTTCGCCGGCATCCTGCACGACGTCGGCAAGCTCGGCGTGCCTACCCGGGTGCTTCGCAAGGACGGACCGCTCACCCCTCAGGAGCGGCGGGTGATCGAACTGCATCCGGAGTACGGGCACGAGATCGTCCGCGGCATCGGCTTCCTCGGCGAGGCACGGGCCGCGATCCTGCACCACCACGAACGGCTCGACGGCAGCGGCTACCCGTACGGGCTCAGCGGGCGGGAGATCCCCGAGTTCGCACGGGTCGTCGCGGTGGCGGACGCCTTCGACGCGATGACGTCGACCCGGTCCTACCGGCGGGGGAGACCGGTGCCCGCGGCGCTGGAGGAGCTGAAGCGGTGCGCGGGCACACAGTTCGATCCGCAGATGGTGCGGGCGCTGGTGCAGGCGGTGGACCGGCACGGGTGGTCGGCCGCAACGGTGGTGGTGACGGCGGACGAAGCGATTCCGCGGCCGCGCAGGGAGGGGACGGCGGGCGGGGGTGCCGGGGCCGTCCGGGGGGCGGTCCGTCCTCAATCGCCGGACGGGCCTGAGGAGGCACCCGCCGACGGGCCTGAGGAGGCACCCGACGGGCCTGATCATGTCACCCCCGCTCCGCAGTCGTCCGCGGACCGCCGCCGATGACCCGGGTCGGGACGCGGCTGCCCCCCGTCGTCCTCGCCGTCCGCGGCGCCGCCGTGGTGCTCGCCGTCGCCGGGCTCGGCCACACCCTCTGGGACGGTGTCCACGAACCCGGACACGCCCTCGCCTTCGGGGTGCTCATCACCGTCGGTGAACTGGCCCGCTGGGGCGCGCTGCCCGGCGAGCGCGAGCCCGCGCCGCTCGGAGCCGCCGGAGCACTCGCGTACGCCCTCCTCGGCCGCAGCGGCGGCACACCCACCACCCACGGTGTCCTCCAGGTGATCGCCGTACTCGTCGCGGCACAGCTCGTCGCCTGTGTGCCCCATGTGGCGCGCGGCAGCGGACCCGCACCCGACCGGGTGGCCCGCCGCATCCTGACCGTCACCTTCGCCGCCGTGTGCTTCCAGCCGCTGTACAACTCCGGCCGCGCCGCGGACTGGTTCGGCGAAGGCCCGTACTACGTGCTCTTCATGCTCCTGTTCCTCGTCCTGACCGCCCTGTGCGACGCCGTGCTCGCCGCCCTGCTGCTGCGCTCGCGCACCGGCTACCCGTACGGGCCGGTGCTCCGCGACGAGCTGCGCGCCCTGACCGGCATCGGGTCGGCGGTCTGCGCGACCGGGGTCGTGATGGCCCTCGGGGTCGCCGTCGCCGGGCTGTGGGCGCTGCCCGTCCTGTGCGTACCGCTGCTGCTGACCCAGGTCTCGTTCCGCCGGTTCGTCGCCGTGCGCACCACCTACCGGCAGACGATCACCTCGCTCGCCCGGTCCACCGAGATCGCCGGATACACCCCGCACGGGCATGCCCGCAGGGTCGCCGTGCTCTGCACGGCCGTCGGCCGTGAGCTCGGGCTCTCCGGGAGCGAGCTGACCGTGCTGGAGTACGCGGCCCTGATGCACGACATCGGCCAGCTCTCCCTCGTCGACCCGGTCCCGGACGGGGCGACAGCCACCCTGCCCGCCGCCGAGCAGCGCCGCATCGCGCTGCTCGGCGGGGCCGTGGTCCGGCAGACCGGGGTGGACACCGAGGTCGCCGTCGTGGTGGAGCGGCAGGCCGACCCCTACCGAGAGCAGCCGTTGTCCGCCAGGATCGTCAGGGCCGTCAACGCATACGACGACCTCTCCGGGGAAAGTCTCATCGGGCCGCTGGGTGCGCTGGAACAACTCAGGCTCGGTACCGGTCACGACTATCAGCCCGAGGTCGTGGAATCACTGGCCAGGGTCCTGGCCCGGGGCGGTCTGACCCCCGTCCCACCTGGGTAACCCATGGGTAATGAGCGGGTGTCCGGCCTGGCATGGTTGGATGCGAAGAAGAGCGGAAAACGAGGGTGTCCAGTCGGGACAGGCGGGAATCGTGAGGATCTTCGGGAAGGTACGGCATCGGCCCTCCGCCTCTTGGCGGCAGGCCACGGACCGCGCGTTCACGCTGATCGGCGACGGCCGGTACGAGGACGCGGGCGCACTGCTGACACGTGCGGCGGACCTGGAACCCTGGCTCTCCGAGTCGTGGTTCAACCTGGCGCTGCTGCACAAATTCCGGCATGACTGGGAACAGGCGAGAGCCGCCGGCCTGAGGGCCGTCGCGCTGCTCGACAAGGAATCCGGCGCTCCCGACTGGTGGAACGTCGGGATCGCCGCCACCGCACTTCAGGACTGGCCGCTGGCGCGCCGCGCCTGGCAGGCGTACGGCCTGAAGGTGCCGGGCGCGGGCCAGCACACCTCGGCGGCCAACAGCGAGCCGGTCGGCATGGAGCTGGGCAGTGCCGCGGTACGGCTGTCGCCGGAGGGCGAGGCCGAGGTCGTCTGGGGCCGCAGGCTCGATCCGGCCCGGATGGAAGTGCTGTCCATCCCGCTGCCGTCGTCCGGCCGCCGCTGGGGCGAGGTCGTCCTGCACGACGGCGTGCCGCACGGCGAGCGGGTCACCTCGGCCGGCCCCTCGTACCCCGTCTTCGACGAGATCGAGCTGTGGGCGCCGTCCCCCGTACCCACCTGGGTCGTGCTGCTCGAAGCGGCCACCGAGGAGGACCGGGACGCCCTGGAGCAGCTGGCGTCCGACGCCGGGTTCGCCGCCGAGGACTGGTCGTCCTCCGTGCGGCTGCTCTGCCGGGCCTGCTCGGAGAGCCGGATGGAGAGCGACGAGGGCGACGGCGAGCACCTGGACCCGCACGACCACAGCGAGCCGGGGCATCCGGGCCCGCTGGGGCACCGCACCGCCGGTGAGCTGTGGGTGCCCGAGCGCGAGTGCGGGATAGCGGCACCGGCCGGGCTCGTGCGCGGCCTGCTGGACGGCTGGGTGGCGGACGGCCCGGACAGCCGTGAGTGGCGGGATCTCGAAGAAGTCTGCTGAGCCGTGCGTCCGCGGCCCGGCCGTTAGGCTGTACGGGCATCGATTCGGGTTTTGAGGAAGGCGTACGGCGGACATGGCGCAGCAGGAGACGGACGAGCAGATCAGCGTCGACGACGAAGGTTTTGTCGTGGACACCGAGGACTGTGAGGCGCGCGAGGCGGCATATCGCGAGCGCGGCACCTCCCGTCCGATCACGGTCGTGGGCAACCCGGTGCTGCACAAGGAGTGCAAGGACGTCACCGAGTTCGGCGACGAGCTGGCCCGGTTGATCGACGACATGTTCGCCAGCCAGAAGACGGCGGAGGGCGTGGGCCTGGCCGCCAACCAGATCGGCGTGGACCTGAAGGTCTTCGTCTACGACTGCCCGGACGACGAGGGTGTGCGGCACGTGGGCGCCGTCTGCAACCCGGTGCTGGAGGAGCTGGCGCCCGAGGACCGGATCCTGGACGACTCCAACGAGGGCTGCCTCTCCGTCCCGACGGCGTACGCCTCGCTGGCCCGCCCGGACTACGCGGTGGTGCGCGGACAGGACGCCAAGGGCAACCCGATCAAGGTCCGCGGCGACGGTTACTTCGCGCGCTGCCTCCAGCACGAGACGGACCACCTGTACGGCTACCTGTACATCGACCGGCTCTCGAAGCGGGACCGCAAGGACGCGCTGCGGCAGATGGCGGAGAACACGCCGCGCTACGAGATCGTGCCGAACGACTGAGCATCCGATGGCCACCGGGCGGAGCCGGTCTCCCTTACGAGGGCGACCGGGTCCGCCGGTTCTCCACCACTCTGCGGATCGTCAACTGCCGTTTGTTCACATGCAGTTGACGCGCGTCGACTCGTCCGACAAGCTCTCTCACCCCATCTCCGTCGCGGTAGGGAGCCCCCTCATGCTCGGACGCACCGCACGACTCCTGCTCGGTCTTGTCATGGCCATGGCTTTCGCCTTGGGCGGGGCCGTGGTCACCGCCGGCACCGCACAGGCCGACGGCTGCTACACCTGGACCCGCACACTGTCCCCCGGCGCCACCGGCAACGACGTCGTCCAGCTCCAGATACGGGTGGCCGGCTACCCCGGCTACAACTCCGTGCTCGCCGTCGACGGCTCCTACGGACCGGCCACCACCGCCGCCGTCAAGCGGTTCCAGGCCGCCTACGGCCTCGCCGCCGACGGCATCGCGGGCCCGGCCACCCAGGCCAAGATCTATGAGCTCCAGGACAACGACTGCACCCCGGTCCACTTCACGTACGCCGAGCACAACCAGTGCAATACGACCTGGGCGGGTGGTGCCGTCGCGGCGGGCACGGCGAAGGCCGGCGCCCTGAGCACCATGTGGAAGCTGGAGGCGCTGCGGCACGCACTCGGTGACCAGCCGATCCGGATCACCAGTGGCTTCCGCTCCACCTCCTGCAACAGTGCGGTCGGCGGTGCGTCCAACAGCCGTCATCTGTACGGGGACGCAGCCGACCTCGGCGCCGGTCCGCACGCCCTGTGCACCCTCGCCAAGGAGGCCCGCAACCACGGCTTCAACGGGATTCTCGGCCCGGGCTACCCGGACCACGGCGACCACGTCCACGTCAACCAGGGCCCCAGCCACTTCTGGTCGGCGCCGAACTGCGGCATCTGACACACGAGGGCCCCGTACGCCGGTCCGTCCGAACCGGCGCAGGGGGCCCTTCCGTGCGCCGCGTCAGGCGGTCTTCGCCGTCAGCCGCGTCGCGCCCGTCGTCTGGACCGCGGCGCCGTCCGAAGCCCGCTCCGTCAGATGGAGCTGCGAAATCGCGTTGCGCAGGGTCAGCGCACCCGCCCCGGTGTCCAGCTGCCAGCGCTGGGTACGCACCGTCGCCGAGCAGGCCCCGAGCGAGAGTTCGGCCCCCACCTCCAGCGGAGCGCCCAGGTACTTCTTGCCGCGCACCGCGTCCAGGCACTGGCCGGTCTCCGTGGACCGCACCGTGTAGTAGCCGTCGGCGGTCGCAGTCAGTGCCCAGGAGGCAGCGCTGCCGCGGACGAGGGAGACGCCCGCGTCCGCCCCGGGGGCGAGCGCCCTGTCGCCCGTGGTCAGCCGGTACGTACCGTCGGCGAGCGGGGTGCGGTCGGTGTTCGACCAGCCCGGTGCGTGACCGGTCTTCCGGGCCAGCGCCTCGAAACCGGCGTACGTCGGGCTCGGCTTCGGGCCGCCCCAGGTGGCCTGCGCCAGGAAGCGCAGCGGCATGAAGGTCTTCGCCTCCACCTCGTTCTCCGTCTCGGCCGTCGCGTTGTCCGGCCACAGGCTGATCTTCGCGCCGGTGAGGTTCGCGGCCGCGGCGGGCAGCGTCTCGCCCTCGAAGCGCAGGGGCGTCCAATCGCTCTCGTAGAGCTGCTGCGTCTGTGTCGTGTAGCCGCCGCGCACCAGGTAGAGCGCGTACGCCGAGTTCATGACCGGTCGGCCCTCGGCGAGCAGCGCGGACGGCTTCTGGATGGTGCCGCCGCTCAGCCAGTGCTCGACGGTGATGCCACGGTTCAGCGGGACGACGCCGTTCTTGCCTGCCAGGCCGTCGTTCCAGATCCGCAGCGACCGGCCTTCGGCCCTCACATGCTTGTCGACCTGGTTGATGAAGTCGACGAAAAGATCGTCGGGGGTCGCGCTCGCGCCGAACTTCGCCGTCGCGGCGGTCTGAAGCTGCGGGTAGTCCGGGTACGAGGAGCCGATCATGTACTCGTCGGCGCCCATGTGCCAGGCGCGGGTGTCCCACACCTTCAGCGCCTCGTCGACCATCGAGGTGTAGTACGTCAGCGCCTCGGGCCGCGAGATGTCGAGCCGGGGCGGGGAAGCGACGCCGTTCTTGTCCTTGAGCTGGAGCTCCGGGTGGTTCTCCAGATACGGGTCCATGTGGCCGGGGGAGTTGATCTCCGGCACCAGCTCGATGTGGTACTTCTTCGCCATCGCGACCAGGGAGCGGACCTGCGGCTTGGTGTAGTAGCCCCAGAACGCGGATGCCGGGTCGGTGTCGCTCCTGACCTTGGCCTCGATCCACAGCTGATTGAGCTTCTGCGACGCCATGTCCTTCATCAGCCGCTCGAACCACGGGATCGAGACATTGATGTAGCAGGCGCACACCCCGACCCCGCGCTCACGGTACGCAGGCACATCGGTCGCCGAGCCCCGCGCCGCCCGCCCGTCGTCGTTCAGCAGCTGGAGGACGGTCCGGGAACCGTAGAAGACGCCGGTGGAGGTCGCGGCGGTGACGGTGACCCGGTCGCCGACATCGAGCCGGTAGCCCTCCGCGCCCAACGCGCCCTTCAGAGACGGATCCCGGCGCAGCACGATGTCACCGGAACGGGCCGATACCCGGCCCTGCGACACCGACGCCCTCCCCCGCAGCTCACCGGCGAAGCGGCGCGCATCGGCGGCCGTGCGGCCGTCACGCGCCCCGTCCAGCACGATCCGCGCCCGATCGGTCAGCGTGAACTCGCCCTGACTTCCCTGCCATTCACGCAGCGTGGGCAGCACCCCGGGCGGGGACGCGGCTGCGGGGGCGTCCTCGGCTGCGGCGCTCTGCCAGGGCAGCAGTGCGGCGGCGAGCGCAGCCACCACGGCCCCGATGGTCCTTCGTCTTGCCATCCGCATGTCCATGCGCCCGACCCTCTTGGGTCACGGGGGCCGCGGTCCATGGACAGATGCGGCGGACGATTGGACGAATGATCGGAGGTCAGATCTGTGACAGGTCAAGCAACTTCGGACATGGCGCCCGGACCGCGGAAGGTGCGGCGGTATGCATTCGGCGTGGTGCTCAACGATCGTACGAACTGATGGCGCAGCGCGGCGGCGGTCCCGAAGCCGGTGCGCCCGGCGATCGTGTCCACCGTTTCATCGGACGTCTCCAGCAGATGCTGCGCCAGCAGCACTCGCTGGCGGAGCAGCCAGCGGTACGGAGTGGTGCCCGTCTCCTGCTGGAAGCGACGGGCGAAGGTGCGCGGCGACATGTGCGCCTGTACGGCGAGCTGTTCGACGGTCATCTCCTGGTCGAGGTGGCGCTCCATCCAGACCAGCGCCTCGCCGACCGTGTCGCACCGGGTGCGGGGCAGCGGCCGCTTGATGTACTGCGCCTGCCCGCCGTCCCGGTGCGGCGGCACCACCATGCGGCGGGCGATCGCGTTGGCGACATCGGGGCCGTACGCCTGCCGGACCAGATGTAGACAGGCGTCGATCCCGGCCGCCGTGCCCGCCGAGGTGATGACCGGGCCCTCGTCCACGTACAGCACATCGGGTTCGACGACGGCCCGGGGAAAGCGACGGGCCAGTTCCGAGGCGTGGCGCCAGTGGGTGGTGCAGCGGCGGCCGTCCAGCAGTCCGGCCGCGCCGAGCACGTACGCGCCGGAGCAGACGCTCAGTACGCGTGCGCCCCGGTCCACGGCCCGGCGCAGGGCGTCGAGGACCTCTTCGGGGTAGTCCCGCTGCATGAAGTGGCTGCCGGCCGGCACGGCGATGAGGTCGGCCTCGTCCAGACGGTCGAGGCCGTGCGGCGTACTGATGGTGAACCCGGCATGGGTCTGCAGCACCGGGCCCTCGGCGGAGACCACGGCGAAATCGTGGACCGGCAGGCCCTCGTCGCTGCGGTCGAGGCCGAAGACCTCGCACAGCACGCCCAGTTCGAAGGGGTGGACCTCGTCGAGCAGCAGGGCGGCGACATTGTTCAGCATGGAGCCAGTGTGGCAGTAATTCGATGCTCTATGACAGTCCTGCCACTGCCGGAATTCGTCCGCACGGACGAGAGTAGAGCCATGAACACATTCCCGAACGTCCTGGGCATAGCCGTACTTTTCGCTCTCGTCCTGCTGCCCACCCTGCTCGGGCTCGCCCGGGAGCGCCGCATCGACCGCGAGCTGCGGGAGGCGGAACGGGAGCGGGGGGACGCGCCCCCGGAAACGGCGGACGCCGCGCAGCCGATCACGGCCACGCGGCGCCCCCACCTCAGAAGCTGGGCCAGGATCTAGAAGTCGTCGTCGAAGGCGACCGAGCCCTCCACCGCCACCTGGTAGGCGGACGGCCGGCGCTCGAAGAAGTTCGTCAGCTCCTGCACGCCCTGCAGCTCCATGAACGAGAACGGGTTCTCGGAGCCGTAGACCGTCGGGAAGCCCAGCCGGGTGAGCCGCTGGTCGGCCACGCACTCCAGGTACTGGCGCATGGACTCGGTGTTCATGCCCGGCAGACCCTCGCCGCACAGATCGCGGCCGAACTGCAGCTCCGCCTCGACGGCCTCCTTCAGCATGTCGATGACCTGCTGCTGGAGCTCGTCGTCGAAGAGGTCCGGCTCCTCCTTGCGGACGGTGTCCACGACCTCGAACGCGAAGTTCATGTGCATCGTCTCGTCACGGAACACCCAGTTGGTGCCCGTGGCGAGACCGTGCAGCAGACCCCGCGAGCGGAACCAGTACACGTACGCGAACGCGCCGTAGAAGAACAGCCCCTCGATGCACGCCGCGAAGCAGATCAGATTCAGCAGGAAGCGACGGCGGTCGGCCTTCGTCTCCAGGCGCTCGATCTTCTCGACCGAATCCATCCACTTGAAGCAGAACTGCGCCTTCTCACGGATGGACGGAATCTCCTCGACCGCGTCGAACGCCGCCGCGCGGTCGTCCGGATCGGGCAGATACGTGTCCAGCAGCGTCAGATAGAACTGGACGTGCACGGCCTCCTCGAAGAGCTGCCGCGACAGATACAGCCGCGCCTCGGGGGAGTTGATGTGCTTGTACAGCGTCAGCACGAGGTTGTTGGAGACGATCGAGTCACCCGTCGCGAAGAACGCGACGAGCCGGCCGATCATGTGCTGCTCGCCGGGGGACAGCTTGGCGAGGTCGGCGACGTCGGAGTGGAGGTCGACCTCCTCCACCGTCCAGGTGTTCTTGATCGCGTCGCGGTAGCGCTCGTAGAAGTCCGGGTAGCGCATGGGCCGCAGGGTGAGTTCGAAGCCCGGGTCGAGCAGGTTCTTGTCGGAGTTGGTGGAGCTCATTACTGGCAGGCCTCGCAGGACTCGGGGTTTTCGAGGGAGCAGGCGATCGCGTCCGCGTCGGGAGCCGATGCCTGCTGCACGGGAATGGGGGCGGCGGCCGCTGCCTGTCCGGAGGCCGCACGGGCGATCCGGGTCGCCGGGCGCGAGCGCAGGTAGTACGTCGTCTTCAGCCCCTGCTTCCAGGCGTACGCGTACATCGAGGAGAGCTTGCCGATCGTCGGCGTCTCCAGGAACAGGTTCAGCGACTGGCTCTGGTCGAGGAACGGCGTACGGGCCGCCGCCATGTCGATCAGACCGCGCTGCGGGATCTCCCACGCCGTGCGGTACAGCGCCCGCACATCCTCCGGGATCCAGGCGAAGCCCTGCACGGAACCGCTCGCCTCGCGCAGCGCCTCACGGGTCCGCGCGTCCCACACGCCGAGCTGCTTCAGCTCATCCACCAGATACGCGTTGACCTGGAGGAACTCACCGCTGAGCGTCTCGCGCTTGAAGAGGTTGGAGACCTGCGGCTCGATGCACTCGTACACGCCCGCGATCGAGGCGATCGTCGCCGTCGGCGCGATGGCGAGCAGCAGCGAGTTGCGCATCCCGGTCTTCGCGATCCGGGCGCGCAGCGCGTCCCAGCGCTCCGGCCAGTTCAGCTCGGTGTCGTAGTGGTCGGGGTGCAGCACACCGCGCGCGGCACGCGTCTGGGACCAGGCGGGCAGCGGGCCGGAGCGCTCGGCGAGCTCGCAGGACGCCTCGTACGCCGCGAGCATGATCCGCTCGGAGATCTTCGTGGAGAGCGCGCGGGCCTCGGGGGAGTCGAACGGCAGCCGCAGCTGGAAGAAGACGTCCTGGAGACCCATGGCACCCAGGCCGACGGGGCGCCACTTCGCGTTGGAGCGGCCGGCCTGCTCGGTCGGGTAGAAGTTGATGTCGACGACCCGGTCGAGGAAGGTCACGGCAGTGCGGACGGTGGCGTCCAGCCGCTCCCAGTCGATGGTCCCGTCGGCGACGAACGCGCCGAGGTTGACCGAACCCAGGTTGCAGACCGCCGTCTCGCCGTCATCGGTGACTTCGAGGATCTCGGTGCACAGATTCGACGAGTGGACGACGCGGCCCGGCTCGGCGGTCTGGTTCGCGGTCCGGTTGGAGGCGTCCTTGAACGTCATCCAGCCCTGACCGGTCTGCGCGAGGGTACGCATCATCCGGCCGTACAGCTCACGGGCCGGCATCGACTTGCGGGCCAGCCCCTTGGCCTCGGCGTTCCGGTACGCGGCGTCGAACTCGTCGCCCCACAGGTCGACCAGCTCGGGCACATCGGCGGGCGAGAACAGCGACCAGTCGCCGTCCGCGTCGACCCGGCGCATGAACTCGTCCGGGATCCAGTGCGCCAGGTTGAGGTTGTGCGTACGCCGCTGGTCCTCACCCGTGTTGTCGCGCAGCTCCAGGAACTCCTCGATGTCCGCGTGCCAGGTCTCCAGGTAGACGGCGGCGGCGCCCTTGCGCCGGCCGCCCTGGTTGACGGCGGCGACGGAGGCGTCGAGCGTCTTCAGGAACGGCACGATGCCGTTGGAGTGCCCGTTGGTGCCACGGATCAGCGAACCGCGGGCTCGGATGCGGGAGTACGAGAGCCCGATGCCGCCCGCGTGCTTCGAGAGCCGCGCCACCTGGTGGTAGCGGTCGTAGATCGAGTCGAGCTCGTCGAGCGGGGAGTCCAGCAGATAGCAGGAGGACATCTGCGGGTGCCGGGTGCCGGAGTTGAACAGAGTCGGCGAGGACGGCAGATAGTCGAGCCGGCTCATCAGGCCGTACAGCGCCGCGACTTCGTCCAGGGCGCGCTTCGAGTCGTCCTCGGCGAGCCCGGCCGCGACGCGCAGCATGAAGTGCTGGGGCGTCTCGATGACCTGGCGGGTGAGCGGGTGGCGCAGCAGATAGCGGCTGTGCAGGGTCCGCAGCCCGAAGTAACCGAAGCGGTCGTCGGCGCGGTCGGCGAGCGAACGCTCCACCAGCGTGTCGAGGGCGGCCGCGTGCAGCGCGACGAACTCGGCGGTACGGTCCGCGATCAGGCCCTCGCGGTGCCCGACGGCGACCGAGGCGGAGAAGGAGACCGCGCCCTGGCCGGCCGCCTCGTCCGCGATGATGCGGGTCAGCAGCCTGGCCGCGAGCCGGGAGTAGGCGGGGTCCTCGGAGATCAGCCCCGCGGCGGCCTCCGTGGCCAGCGAGCGCAGCTCGGCCTCGTCCGACCGGGCGTTACGGCCGCGCAGCGCGGCGGCGGCGACGCGACCGGGGTCGGTGTCGGGCAGATCGACGGTGAGGTCGGTCAGGGTCCGCAGCAGTGCGGTCCCGGGCCCGTCGGTCGTGGCGTGCGTGGACTCGGCTGAATCGGCCACTGAAACCGGATCGGCTGGCGCGATGGTCACTGGGGCTATCCCTCGCTCGGCTCGGGGCCGGCGGGAGCGGGGAGCCGGGCAGGGCGATGCCCGGGGAAGGGCGGCGCTGCGCACGGCGTCCACCGGCCCTCCGCGAGGCCCGGACGTCTGGCATCCGGTTCGGTCGAGCCGGACGCACTGTCGGCAGGTCTTCGGACTCCCGGGTGCGCAAAAGCACACCGAACACACCGTTGCGGGACAGTTCCGGATTCGCACCGGATTCCCCTGCGGCGACAGCGAGCACGAGCATACATGTGGGGGCCGCCCGATGAGGCAGCCCCCACATGTTGTGTCGCGCAACGGAAGCCGAGCCGGCGGGACAAGCCGTGCGATCCCCTATCGGAGCAGACGAACGGCCCGTCGCGCCCCGGTGAGAAGGGCTCGACGGGCCGCCATCCGGCCGTGGGAGCGGTCTTGGGAGCGGCCGTCAGTGGCCGCCGCCCGGTGCCCCCGCCGTGGCCGGCGGGAGCTCCGCCCGGACGCCCGGGTCGCCCGCGTCGGCCGTGTAGTCGGCCGGGGAGGTCTCGTCGATCCCGGCGGGTGCCTTCACGGCGTTCAGGACGAAGGTGAGCACCACCGTCACCACCACGTTCAGCACGAACGCGGTCAGACCGATGTAACCGATCTCACCGATGCCGGGGATCTCCTTGGACGACCCGCCGAAGTGCGCCTGGGTCGGGCTGGCGACCCCGTACGCGGCCGCCGTCCCATACACCATGCCGGCCGCCCAGCCCGCGAGCAGCGCCCAGCGGTGGAACCAGCGGGTGAACAGGCCGCCGACCAGGGCCGGCATCGTCTGGAGGATCCAGATCCCGCCGAGCAGCTGGAAGTTGATCGCGACCGTCTTGTCCATGGTGAGGACGAAGGCGAGCGCGCCGACCTTCACCAGCAGCGACACCAGCTTGGAGACCTTGGTCTCCTGCTCCGGGGTCGCGTCCGGCTTCAGGAAGTCCTTGTAGATGTTGCGGGTGAAGAGGTTCGCCGCGGCGATCGACATGATCGCGGCGGGCACCAGCGCGCCGATGCCGATGGCGGCGAATGCGACGCCCGCGAACCAGTCCGGGAACATGTTCTCGAACAGCTGCGGGATGGCCAACTGCCCGTTGTCCACCTTGATCCCGGCGGCGATCGCCATGAAGCCGAGCAGTGCCAGCAGACCCAGCATCAGCGAGTACAGCGGCAGGATCGTGGTGTTGCGCCGGATCACATTGCGGCTGCGGCTGGAGAGCGTCGCCGTGATCGAGTGCGGATACATGAACAGCGCCAGTGCCGAGCCCAACGCCAGGGTGGCGTAGCCCCATTGGCCCGCCTCACCCGGCGCGAGCGCGCCGCGCGGTGCGCCCGTGGCCGGATTCTTCTGCGAGAACGCCTCGCCGGCCTTGGCGAAGATGTCGTCGAAGCCGCCGAGCTTGATCGGGATGTAGATGATCGCCACCGCGATGACCAGGTAGATCAGCCCGTCCTTGACGAACGCGATCAGTGCCGGCGCCCGCAGACCGGACGAGTAGGTGTACGCGGCGAGCACCGCGAACGCGATCAGCAGCGGCAGGTCCTTGACGAACCAGTGGGTGTTCTCGCCGCCGCCGACGCCCATCACGTCCAGCACCGCCTGGATGCCGACGAGTTGGAGCGCGATGTACGGCATCGTGGCGAGGATGCCCGTGACGGCGACCGCCAGCGAAAGCCCCTTCGAGCCGAAGCGCCCGCGGACGAAGTCCGAGGTGGTCACGTACCCGTGCTTGTGCGAGACCGACCACAGCCGCGGCAGGAAGGTGAAGATCAGCGGGTACACGAGGATGGTGTACGGCACCGCGAAGAAGCCGGCCGCGCCCGCCGCGTAGATCGCCGCGGGAACGGCGACGAAGGTGTACGCGGTGTACAGGTCGCCGCCGAGCAGGAACCAGGTGACCCAGGTGCCGAACGACCGTCCGCCCAGACCCCATTCGTCGAGGCTGGCCTCGTTCTCGGCCTTCCGCCAGCGCGCGGCCATGAAGCCGACGACTGTGACGGCCAGGAAGAAGAAGATGAAGACGCCGAGCGCGACGCCGTTCACGCCGTCCTTCATGCGGACGCACCCCCCTTGCGGGAGCGCTGGTCACGCTGCCACAGCTTGTACGCGGTCATCGTGAGCGCGGTGGAGATCAGCACCCAGAGCATCTGGTACCAGTAGAAGAACGGAATACCGATGAAGGTGGGGTCCACCTTCGCGTACGAACTCACCCAGAGCATCGCCACGAACGGCGCGATGAGACAGAGGGCGATGACCACCCGTACAGGTGTGACGGTGGGTGGTTTTCCTTCTGGGTCTGCTGGCATGCGGCGACTCCGTCCCCTCGCTGATCACCTGGTGTAATGCGCACGAAATCTAGGGGAGGCTTCCGGTCACCGTCACCCCCTGTCCGCATTGCGGTCCGGCAACGGTCTCGCGAGCGGGCGCGAATGTTCGGAATGCCGTCAAACGTACGGAAGTTGGTCTGTACCAAGATGCGCGAACGGCCCCCGTGGAGTAGTGGATTCCATGGGGGCCGCGACGGTTGTGCGTACGGGTGCGGTGGCCGGAATCAGTCGGCCGGCGCACTCGGGATCAGTCCGTCGGCCGCTTCAGACGCGCCACGAACTTATACCGGTCGCCCCGGTAGACCGACCGCACCCACTCCACCGGCTCGCCCCGCCCGTCCAGCGAGTGCCGGGACAGCATCAGCATCGGCAGGCCCACATCCGTACCGAGCAGTCCGGCCTCGCGCGGGGTGGCGAGCGAGGTCTCGATGGTCTCCTCGGCCTCGGCCAGCCGGACGTCGTACACCTCCGCCAGGGCGGTGTAGAGCGAGGTGTACTTCACCAGCGAACGGCGCAGCGCCGGAAAGCGTTTGGCCGAAAGGTGCGTGGTCTCGATCGCCATCGGCTCCCCGCTGGCGAGCCGCAGCCGCTCGATCCGCAGCACTCGGCCGCCGGCCGTGATGTCGAGCAGCCCGGCGAGCGTGTCGTCGGCCGTGACATAGCCGATGTCCAGCAACTGGGATGCCGGTTCGAGTCCTTGGGCGCGCATGTCCTCGGTGTACGAGGTGAGCTGCAGGGCCTGGGAGACCTTCGGCTTGGCGACGAAGGTGCCCTTGCCCTGGATGCGCTCCAGCCGGCCCTCGACGACCAGCTCCTGGAGCGCCTGGCGCACGGTCGTGCGCGAGGTGTCGAACTCGGCGGCCAGGGTCCGCTCCGGCGGCACGGGGGTGCCCGGCGGCATGGTGTCCGTCATGTCGAGGAGATGTCGCTTCAGCCGGTAGTACTTCGGGACGCGCGCCGTCCGCGTGGCCACGCCCGTCTCGTTCTCCGTACTGCCCCCGTCGGCACCCATGGCCCGCCTTCCCGACTGCTGCGTTGCTGCCGTCACCGGCTCCTCCGTCTGTCGCGGCTCACATGGTGGCACGGTCCGGTCACGGCTCGTCGCCCTCCCTTAGGTGTCGGTCCTATAACGGACGCGAGTGCACTTCTTATACACCCTTGACACCCCTAAAGGTCTAGGCCAAGCTCCCGGTACTGGTCTAAACCATTAAAGACCAGGTCCAGCCCCAGCAGTACTCGTCGAATGTCTTCGCGGTGGGCGGGGTTGCAGTATCCCTGAGGAGGGTTTGGCGTGAAGCGCAAGCTCATCGCGGCGGTCGGCGTCGCGGGCATGATGATCGGCCTCGCGGCATGTGGGTCCGACGACGGCGGCAGCGACAGCGGTAAGAAGACCGGCCCGGGCAGCTACAAGGGCGAGACGCTCACCGTCTGGACGATGTCCGGATCGAACCCCCCCGGGTGGACCAAGACGGTCACCGATGAGTTCGAGAAGAAGACCAAGGCCAAGCTGAAGATCGAAGTCCAGGACTGGAACGGCATTCAGCAGAAGGTCACCACGGCCCTCTCCGAGTCCAACCCGCCGGACATCCTGGAGATCGGCAACACCCAGACCCCGGCGTACGCCAAGACCGGTGGCCTCGCCGACCTCGGTGACCTGAAGAAGGAGATCGGCTCCGCCTGGGCCGACGGCGTCAACCAGCCCTCCGTCTACGACGGCAAGCAGTACGCCCTGCCGTGGTACGTGGGCAACCGCGTCGTCATGTACAACAAGAAGGTCTTCAAGGACGCCGGTATCACCGAGACGCCGAAGACCCGCGCCGACCTCTTCAAGGCGTTCGACGCCATCAAGGCGAAGGGCGACGCCGAGCCGATCTACCTGCCCGGCCAGAACTGGTACTTCTTCGACGGCCTGCTCGTCGGCAAGGGCGTCTCGCCGGTCAAGAAGGAAGGCGACAAGTACGTCTCCAACCTGGCCGACCCGAAGGTCGCCGAGGCCATGGACGTGTACAAGCAGTACCAGTCCTACTCCAAGGCCCCCAAGGACAAGGACGAGGCCACCCCGCAGCAGGCCGAGGTCTTCGCCAAGGGCAAGACCGGCGCCATCATCGCGATGGGCTACGAGGCCGGCACCGCCCTCAAGGCCAACCCGAAGCTCAAGGACGACATCGGCTTCTTCACCATCCCCGGCGAGACGGCCGACAAGCCCGAGGGCGTCTTCCTCGGTGGCTCCAACCTCGCCGTTGCCGCAGGCAGCAAGAAGCAGGAGCTGGCCAAGGAGTTCCTGAAGATCGCGCTCTCCGAGAAGAGCGACGGCGCGCTCATCACCGAGGCCGGCTGGTCCCCGAAGAACGACGCCATGCAGAAGTACACCGTCGGCCAGCCCGCCGCCGAGGCGGCCGGCCCGGCCGCTGCCAAGTCCGGTGGCACCACCCCGCTGATCCCGGAGTGGGCGCCGGTCGAGAACCCGCCGAACCCGATCAAGACCTACATGACGCTGGTCCTGCAGGGTAAGTCGCCCGCCGACGCCGCCAAGCAGGTCGAGGGCGAGCTCAACAAGCGCCTCAGCCAGCAGCAGTAATCGCAGTAGCGCGTCCCGCGCCGGGGCGGCGGGTCTCGACCCGCCGCCCCGGCTGTACGCACCGTTCCGTGTTGGGCTTTGTTGGAAGAGATGGCGAGCATGGCAGTGCAGACCAACCCCTCGGATGTGGCCAAGACGGCCGCAGCCCGCGGGCAGGACGGGAGAACACCCGTCGGGCAGCACGGGGGAAGCAAGCGGAAGATGGGTGTCGGCACAGCGCCGTACCTGTTGCTGGTTCCCGCACTTGCGGTGACGGCGGTCTTCCTCGGGTATCCCCTGGTGAAGAACGTCATGCTGTCGTTCCAGAACCTCAATATGGGACAGCTGATCCAGCATGTCACCGAGTGGAACGGCTTCAAGAACTACCAGGAGATCCTCACCGGTGAGGACTTCTGGAAAGTCACGCTCCGCACGGTCGTGTTCACCGGCGTCAACGTCGTTCTGATCATGATCATCGGCACCCTGGTCGGACTGCTGCTCGCCCGCCTCGGCAAGAAGATGCGCCTCACCCTGATGATCGGCCTGGTGCTCGCCTGGGCGATGCCGGTCGTGGCCGCGTCCACCGTGTTCCAGTGGCTGTTCGCCTCGCGCTTCGGGGTGGTCAACTACGTGCTGGACAAGCTCGGCTGGCACTCGATGGCCGACTTCAACTGGACCGGATCGCAGTTCTCCACCTTCTTCGTGGTCACCCTGATGATCGTCTGGCAGTCGATCCCGTTCGTGGCGATCAACCTGTACGCGGCGACCACCACCATCGCCAAGGAGCTGTACGAAGCCGCCTCGCTCGACGGCGCCGGCGTCTGGAAGAGCTTCACCTCGGTGACGTTCCCGTTCCTGCGGCCCTTCCTCTACGCCACGACCTTCCTTGAGGTCATCTGGGTCTTCAAGGCCTTCCCGCAGATCTTCACCATCAGTGAGGGCGGCCCCAACCGTCTCACCGAGACACTGCCGGTCTACGCCTTCGTCGAGGGTGTCGGCAACCAGCACTACGGCATGGGCGCGGCGATCTCGCTGCTGACCATCCTGATCATGCTGGGGCTGACCTCGTACTACCTCCGCATCGTTCTCAAGCAAGAGGAGGACGAGCTGTGAAGCGCTCACTGCTCAGCCGCATCTGGCCCAACGCAACGGCGATCGTCCTCTTCGCCGCACTGGTCTTCCCCGTCTACTGGATGTTCAGCACGGCGTTCAAGCCGACCGGCGACATCATCACCGAGACACCGGTCTGGTTCCCGACCGACGTCACGTTCGAGCACTTCAAGACGGCGTACCACGCACCGAACTTCCTGACCCTGGTCGGGAACTCGCTCACCGTCACGCTGCTCGCCGTGGTCTTCTCGCTGATCATCGCGCTCTTCGCGTCGTTCGCACTGGCCCGGATGCGGTTCAAGGGCCGCAAGAGCATGATCCTGGTCTTCATGATCGCGCAGATGGCCCCGTGGGAAGTCATGGTCATCGCGATCTACATGCTGGTCCGCGACGCCGACATGCTCAACAGCCTCGTCCCGCTGACGCTCTTCTACATGGTGATGGTGCTCCCCTTCACGATCCTGACGCTGCGCGGTTATGTCGCCGCGGTGCCCAAGGAGCTGGAGGAGTCGGCCATGGTCGACGGCTGCACCCGTCCGCAGGCCTTCGTCAAGGTGATCCTGCCGCTGCTCGCCCCCGGCCTGATGGCCACTTCGCTCTTCGGCTTCATCACGGCGTGGAACGAATTCCCGCTGGTCCTGATCCTCAACAAGGACCCCGAGGCCAAGACGCTTCCGCTGTGGCTCTCCCAGTTCCAGAGCCAGTTCGGCGACGACTGGGGCGCCACCATGGCGGCGGCCTCGATCTTCGCCATCCCGATCCTCATCCTCTTCGTCTTCCTGCAGCGCAAGGCCGTCAGCGGCCTCACCGACGGCGCCGTGAAGGGATAACACCGCTCCATGACCACCCTGATATCCACCACGGACACCGTCACCCGCGACGCCCTCGCCGTCCTGCAGCCCGGATTCACCGGCACCACCGCACCGGACTGGGTGCTGCGCAGGGTCGACGAAGGCCTCGCCTCCGTCGCCCTGTTCGGCCGCAACATCCAGACGCCCGAGCAGGTTGCCGCGCTCACCGCCCAGCTCAGGGCCGAGCGCGACGACCTCCTCGTCGCGATCGACGAGGAAGGCGGTGACGTCACCCGCCTCGAGGTGCGTACCGGCTCCTCCTTCCCCGGCAACCTCGCGCTCGGCCACGTCGACGACGTGGCGCTGACCCGTGCGGTCGCCCAGGAGCTGGGCCGCCGGCTCGCCGAGTGCGGCGTCAACCTCAACTGGGCGCCGTCCGCGGACGTCAACTCCAACCCGGGCAACCCGATCATCGGCGTACGGTCCTTCGGCGCCGACACCGAGCTCGTGGCCCGGCACACCGCCGCGTACATCGAGGGCCTCCAGGCCGCCGGAGTCGCCGCCTGCACCAAGCACTTCCCGGGGCACGGCGACACCGCGATCGACTCGCACCACGCGATGCCGCGCATCGACGTGGACCTGGAGACGCTGCACGCCCGTGAACTGGTGCCCTTCAGGGCCGCCATCGCCGCGGGTTCCAAGTGTGTGATGAGCGCCCACATCCTGCTGCCCGCCCTCGATCCGGACCGCCCCGCGACGGTGAGCCGGCAGATCCTCACCGGTCTGCTGCGCGAGGAGCTGGGGTACGACGGCCTGATCGTCACCGACGCCGTGGAGATGCAGGCCATCGCCGGGACGTACGGCATCGAGCGCGGCTCCGTCCTCGCGATCGCCGCGGGGGCCGACGCCCTGTGCATCGGTGGCGGCCTGGAGGACGACGGCACGGTGCAGCGGCTGCGCGACGCGCTGGTCGCGGCGGTACGCAGCGGTGAACTCGCCGAGGAGCGGCTCGCGGACGCGGCCGCACGGGTACGCGCCCTCGCGTCCTGGACGCAGGGGGTCAAGGGGGCCGGTTCGGAGCCGGGTGCGGCAGTGCAGGAGGGGACTGCGCCCGGCACCGGAATCGGTTCCGACATCGGCCTGGTCGCCGCCCGCCGCGCGGTGAAGGCGACCGGTTCAGCCGAGCCGCTGACCGAAGCCGCGTACGTCGCCGCGTTCACCTCCGAGTCGAACATCGCGGTCGGTGACGAGACTCCGTGGGGCGTCGCCGCGGAGCTGGGCCGGCTGCTGCCGGGCACGGAGACCGGCACGTACAGCAGCGAGACCGAGGCGCCGACGGCCGCCGTGCTGGGGGCCGCGGGGGAGCGGCGCATCGTCGTGGTCGTCCGCGACGCCCACCGCCACGCCTGGATGGCCGAGGCCCTCGACGCCCTGGTGGCGGAGCGCCCCGACACGGTCGTGGTCGAAATGGGTGTCCCGCAGGCGGACCCCAGGGGCGCCCTGCACATCGCCACCCACGGCGCGGCCCGCGTCTGCGGCCTCGCGGCCGCGGAGATCATCACCAGGGGTACGGACCGCCCCCAGACCTGAAGCAGGGCGTGACGCGGAACGGGGGGCCGCGTCACGCCTGCCCAACGCGGAACGAGGGGCCGCGTCACGCCTGCCCAACGCCCGTCCGGATGGACGGGCGTTGCCTGCTGTACGGACCAATGCAGCCCTGTACGAACCATTCCGAGCCCACCCGGCAGATCAGGCCCGCCCCCGGTAATTCAAGCCTGTCCGGCGTTTGAGGAAACCCCGTCCACGCGGCCGCGCTTCCCCGTGGTGCGAGGGCAAATCAAGCCTGTCCGGCGTTTGAGGACACCCTCGCGCACACGCACGCACCCGACGGCAACTGCAGGCCCGTCCGGTGTTTGAGGACACTTGTCCACCCGGACACGCCTCCCCGCGGCGCGAGGGCAAATCCAAGTCCCGTCCGGCGTGTGAGGACAAGCACGTCCGCAGGACGCGCGACGGCATACGAGAGGGCCGGGGCACCCACCACGGGTGCCCCGGCCCTCTCCCACGTCCGGGACGACTAAAGGCCCTGCCACAGCGGCTTCGCCGCATACGTGGCGCGGAAGTAGTCCGCCAGCTTCAGCTTCGACGCCGCAGCCTCGTCCACCACCACCGTCGCATGCGGATGCAACTGCAGCGCCGACGCGGGCACGATCGAGGCCACCGGCCCCTCCACCGTCTGCGCCACGGCGTCCGCCTTGCCCTCGCCGGTGGCGAGCAGGATCGGGTGGCGGGACTCCAGGATGGTGCCGATGCCCTGGGTGATCACGTGGTGCGGCACCTGCGTGATGTCGTTGTCGAAGAAGCGCGCGTTGTCGACCCGGGTCTGCTCGGTGAGCGTCTTGATCCGGGTACGGGAGGCCAGCGAGGAGCACGGCTCGTTGAAGCCGATGTGCCCGTCGGTGCCGATGCCGAGGAGCTGCAGGTCCACCCCGCCGGCCTCGGCGAGCGCCTTGTCGTACGCCTGACAGGCGGCCAGGACGTCCTCGGCGGAGCCGTCGGGGCCCATGAAGGACGCCTCGGACAGGCCGAGCGGTTCGACGACCTCGCGCAGCACCACGGAGCGGTAGGACTCGGGGTGGCCCGCCGGCAGCCCGACGTACTCGTCGAGCTGGCAGATGCGGGCGCGCGAGGCGTCCACGGCGCCGGAGCGGACCTTGGCCGCCAGCGCCTGGTAGATGGGCAGCGGGGTAGAGCCGGTGGCAACGCCGAGAAGGGCGTCGGGCTTGCGGCTCAGCAGGGCGCCGATGGCCTCCGCGATGAGTTCGCCGCCTGCCTTGGCGTCCGGGACGATGACAACTTCCACGCGTGGCCTGCCGATCTGAAGAGTTGAATCATGTGGTATAGACCAATCGAGGTCCAATCTAGCAGAATCCGGTAACGCGGACACGACGGCTGTGCCCGTCCCGGCCGCACCCCGCTGGCGGGTCTCCGGTCACCCGTGGTCGACTGGGTCGAACGGCGTTCCTGACGCACCGGGACACCCCTGGGAGGCACTCGACATGTCCGCCACGTCTCCGGCCGAGGAGAGCGAGCGGCCGGGCCGGATCATGTCCGGTGAGATGGCCGAACAGCCCGGAGTGCTGCGGCGCATCCTCGGCCGGGGTGCCTCCAGGATCCGCGAGGTGGCAGCCGAGATCGCGGCGAAGAAGCCGCGCTTCGTCCTCCTCACCGCCCGCGGTACGTCGGACAACGCCGCGCTCTACGCCAAGTACCTGCTGGAGATCCGGCTCGGCCTGCCCTGTGGTCTCGCCTCGATGTCCACCACCACGGCGTACGGCGCCAAGCCGGATCTGCGGGACGTCCTCGTCATCACCGTCAGCCAGTCCGGCGGCTCGCCCGACCTGGTGGCCTCCACCAAGGCGGCCCGCGAGGCCGGCGCGATCACCCTGGCCGTCACCAACAACCCGGACTCGCCCCTCGCCGCCGTCTCCGAGTACCACATCGACATCCTGGCGGGCCCGGAGAAGGCCCTCCCGGCCACCAAGACGTACACCGCGTCGCTGCTGTCCCTCTACCTCTTCGTGGAGGGGCTGGGCGGCGGCGACGGTGCGGCCGCCCAGATCCTGCCGGAGCTGGCCGGGGCCATCCTGGCCCGCAGGGACGAGGTCAGGGCCCTGGCTTCGCGCTACCGCTTTGCCGAGCGCATGGTCATCACCTCGCGCGGCTACGGCTACCCCACGGCCAAGGAAGCCGCCCTGAAACTGATGGAGACCAGCTACATCCCGGCTCTCTCCTACTCCGGCGCCGATCTGCTGCACGGCCCGCTCGCCATGGTCGACAACATCTCCCCGGTGATCGCCGTCGTCACGGACGGCCGGGGTGGCCAGGCACTCCAGCCGGTCCTGGACCGGCTGCGCGGCCGTGGCGCGGACCTCTTCGTGGTCGGCCCCAAGGCCCAGGTGGAGGCGGCGTCCGCGGGCTTCGTGCTGCCGACGGCCGGGGTCGCCGAAGAGGTCCAGCCGATCCTGGAGATCCTGCCGCTGCAGATGCTGGCGTACGAGGTGACGATCGCACGCGGCCAGGACCCGGACGCGCCGCGCGCGCTGGCCAAGGTCACCGAGACCCGCTGATCACGGGGGCGGGGCCCACGGAAACACCCGCGGGCCGCGGCGCCGGGACGGGACCCTCAGCCCGTCCGGCACCGCAGCCCGGAGTAAGACCGACCACCGCCTGGGCGCCGGACGGTCTGCTCGGCCGGCGGTGTGCGGTGCCCCCGGCCGGGGAGAGGTGCCTGCGCAGTCAGGGCAGAGAGCGCGGGTACCTCGATCCACTCTCCTGTGCGGGGAGAGCGGAAGCTCTGTCTTGAGCATTGTGGACTAGACCATTCGCCCGTGTCCATCCATCGGAGCACCGCAATTTTCCGGGCCCCTTCCCCTTACACGTACGGCCGCGTCGTTCGGTTCGGAACCATTACCCATCCGCGGGTACGCTCGCACACGTGCCCTCCATGAACGACCTCGTCCGCCAGCACACAGCCCTCAGTGACACCGACCTGGAGTGGCTGCATCTGCTGGTCTCGGAGTGGCAGCTGCTCTCCGATCTGTCCTTCGCCGACCTCGTGCTGTGGGTTCCCACCCGCGACGGCACCCGCTACGTGTCCGTGGCCCAGATGCGGCCCAACACCGGCCCCACCTCCTACCAGGACGACATGGTCGGCCACTTGGTGCCGCGCGGCCGCCGGCCGCTGCTCGACGCGGCGCTGGACGAGGGCCGGATCGTGCGCGAGGGCGACCCGGAGTGGCGCGAGGAGGTGCCGGTGCGGGTCGAGTCGATCCCCGTACGCCGTGAGGGCCGGGTCCTCGGAGTCATCGCCCGCAACACCAACCTCCTGACCGTACGTACGCCGTCCCGACTGGAGCTCACCTACCTCCAGTCGGCCTCCGACCTGGCCCAGATGATCGCCGCCGGGTCCTTCCCGTTCCCCGGCCAGCAGGTCGACATGGACGCATCGCCGCGCGTCGGCGACGGGCTGATCAGGCTCGACGCCGACGGAGTCGTCCAGTACGCCAGCCCCAACGGCCTCTCCGCGTACCACCGCCTCGGCCTCGCCTCCGACCTGGTGGGCCAGCACCTGGGCGGGATCACCGCCGAACTCGCCCCCTCCCGCGGCCCGGTCGACGAGGCCCTGGTCAAACTCGCCAGCGGTTACGCGCCCCGCGAGTTCGAGGTCGAGTGCGCGGGCGGGGTGATCCAGCTCCGGGCGATCCCGCTCAAGCCCAAGGGAGTCCGGATCGGCTCCCTGGTCCTCCTCCGGGACGTCACCGAACTGCGCCGCCGAGAGCGGGAGTTGATCACCAAGGACGCCACCATCCGGGAGATCCACCACCGGGTGAAGAACAACCTCCAGACCGTTGCTGCCCTGTTGCGGCTCCAGGCCCGCCGGATGGACTCCGCGCAGGGCCGCGAGGCGCTCAACGAGGCGGTACGGCGCGTCGGTTCGATCGCCATCGTCCATGAGACGCTGTCCCAGAATCTGGACGAGCGGGTGGAGTTCGACGAGATCGCCGACCGGGTCATCGCGATGGTCGCCGAGATCTCCCCGGGCAAGGTCACCTGCCGCCGCACGGGGCGCTTCGGCATTCTCGACGCCGAAGTGGCCACACCGCTGGCGATGGTGCTCACCGAGGTCCTGCAGAACGCCCTGGAACACGCCTTCACTCTCGCCGAGTCCGGCACGGTGGAGGTGTCGGCGGTACGCGGCGGTTCCTCCGCCGGGACGCGGCTGCTGATCACGGTCCAGGACGACGGCTGCGGACTGCCCGAGGGTTTCGACCCGCAGCGCGCCGGCAATCTGGGACTGCAGATCGTGAGGACGCTGGTGGAGGGCGAGCTGAGCGGTATCTTCGGCATGGTCCCGGCCCCCGGGCGCGGCACCCAGGTCGTCCTCGACATCCCGGTCCGCGCCGAGAAGTAGTACCGGCGGCCGGCAAGACACGAACACAGCAGTGAGCCCGGACCGTTGATCACGGTCCGGGCTCACTGTTCATGCATGCGCTTCGGGGGTACTGCGCGCTGCGACTCGGGGGGCGGGGTTGTGCGTACGCTCTGTACGCGCCGCCTGGCTGAGGCTCGTAGCGGTGGCGTCGGATCAGGCGCTGGCGTTACGCGCCCGGTTGCGAGCGGCACGGCGCTTCATCGCGCGGCGCTCGTCCTCGCTGAGGCCACCCCAGACGCCGGAGTCCTGGCCGGACTCGAGCGCCCACTGCAGGCACTGCTCCATGACGGGGCAGCGACGGCAGACGGCCTTGGCTTCCTCGATCTGCAGCAGCGCAGGACCGGTGTTGCCGATGGGGAAGAACAGCTCGGGGTCTTCCTCACGACAAACGGCGTTGTGACGCCAGTCCATGGCTGCTACCTCTCCTTGGTATTACATACAGTTGCTTGTGAATGTGAACGCTTTCACGAATCCCCCCACAAGTGATGGGCCGACGCCCAGACGAACTGGTTGTGGTCCTGTGAAGTGAGGAGGGGTTCTGGCTCTCAGTGGAGGCCGTTGTTGCGGGCCGTCCCGATCGCCATGTAGAGATTCGCAAACCTCGGCGGCGGATACAACCCCTTCCGGAAACTTTTTTTTGATTCCTCGGTGTCGACTAGGTCACAGCCGTACTTCTATGGGGTGGAGCCCAGCCCAAACGTTCGAGTTAAAGGACTTTGGTCTCTTCCACTCACACAATCACACGCAGTGCACGGCGTACGCCTGTGAACGTCACACTGGTACGCACTCCCAGGTGGTCGCCGTCCATCTGGAAGGGCAGCGGCGCCTTTGAATGCAAGGTGAAGTCCGTGAGGTCATGAAGTGAAACGGCGTGCTTTCCGGACGGACCCTTCTCCGGGCTCGAAGTGAGCAGCTGAGTGCCGTAGCGGGCGACCGCCGGGGTGGAGAGGCGCTTCAGCCCGAGTACGTCCAGGCCGGTGTCGAAGGTTGCCTTCGGGGATGCGTACAACGGGCGATTCCCCAGGTAGGACCAGGGGGCCGTGTTGGAGATTATGGACAGCGCGAGGTCGGTGACCGGTTCCTGCCCGGGGGTCTCCAGCGTGATCGTCCCGTGCCGCCGGTGCGGCTCCTCCAGGAACTGCCGGACCACCTGGCGTACGTACAGCGCATGCGTCGAGCGCTTGCCGCGTTCGCGTTTCTGTTCGACCCGGCCGACCACGCCCGCGTCGAACCCGAGTCCGGCGCAGAAGGTGAACCAGCGCTCCGGGACCGATTCGTCCTCGGTGCCGGGGGTGCCGGCCGCCAGTCCGAGACCGACCGTGCGTTCGGTGTGGTTGGCGAGCGCGTCCAGGATTGCGCCGGTCGCCTCCACCGCGTCGTTGGGCAGGCCCAGGGCGCGCGCGAAAACATTGGTGGAGCCGCCGGGAACCACTGCGAGACTCGGCAGGTTGTCCAGGTCGGGGCCGTTGTGGAGCAGTCCGTTGACGACCTCGTTGACCGTGCCGTCGCCGCCCAGGGCGACCACCAGGTCGATGTCGTCGGAGTCGGCGGCCCGCCGCCCCAGGTCCCGGGCGTGGCCCCGGTACTCCGTGGTCACGGCCTCCAGCTTCATCTCGCTGGCCAGCGCGTGGATGAGCACATCACGCGTCCGCGCACTGGTGGTGGTAGCAGCTGGATTGACCACAAGAAGTGCGCGCATGACGGCCAGACTACCTACCGCGCGGTATCGCTCTGAAGTCCTGCCCCAAGACCTTCACGCTCGGTGACGGGCCGGGGCGGTCGGGCGGGGATGGTCGTCCGTTCCCGTAACCGTTCCCGACCCCGGCTTCGCTTTCGCAGGGCCGGGATGTCAACCTGCAAGAGTGAGTACTCAGCAGAACACGCCCTCCTCGTCGCCCTTGCCGTCGGTCGAACCGGCGAAGCCGAGCAGGATCACCCTCGTGGCCGGACTCACCGCCCTGGAAGGGGCGGCGCTCGTCGCCGGCGGGATCTACATGCTGGTGATGGGGCTGCTCGGGCGCCCCGAGAGCCCGCAGCAGGCGGAGATGGGCGGCCTCACGCTGATCGCGCTCGGCCTGATCCCGCTGATCGCCGCGCGCGGTCTCCTGCGGCGGCGCAGCTGGAGCCGCGGCCCCGCGCTCATCACGCAGATCATCGCGCTTCCGGTGGCCTGGACGCTGCTGAGGTCTCACGGCGCGCTGATCCCGGCCGGGATCGTTCTCGCCGCGGTGGTGCTGACGGCGCTCTACCAGCTGGTCAGGCCGACGACGGTCGAGGCACTCGGCATCCGCCGGCCGGGCACCACGCCGGACGCCTGAACCGGATGCCCGGGTGACCGGATGAGGCGTCCTTCGGGTGCCGTCGACTGTCCGGGCCCGGCTGCCCCATGCGCGGGCATGGCCGTTTCCGCCGGCCCCTCCCGCGCCCGAATCGGCCCTTGCCGCTATTCCTCGACGAGCAGCCGCTCGCGCAGTTGCGCCAGTGTGCGGGCCAGCAGCCGCGAGACGTGCATCTGCGAGATGCCGACCTCCTGCGCGATCTGCGACTGGGTCATGTTGCCGAAGAAGCGCAGCAGCAGAATCCGCTTCTCGCGCGGCGGCAGGTCCTCCAGCAGCGGCTTGAGCGACTCCCGGTACTCGACGCCCTCCAGCGCCTCGTCCTCGGAGCCCAGCGTGTCCGCGACCGCCGGGGACTCGTCGTCCGTGTCCGGTACGTCCAGCGAGAGCGTGCTGTACGCATTGGCCGATTCCAGGCCCTCCAGGACCTCTTCCTCGGAGATGCCCAGCCGCTCCGCCAGCTCGTGCACCGTCGGCGAGCGACCGTGCTGCTGGGAGAGTTCGGCGGTGGCCGTGGTGAGCGAGAGCCGCAGCTCCTGAAGCCGGCGTGGCACCCGGACCGCCCAGCCCTTGTCACGGAAGTGGCGCTTGATCTCGCCGACGACCGTGGGGGTCGCGTACGTCGAGAACTCGACGCCGCGGTCCGGGTCGAACCGGTCCACCGACTTGATCAGGCCGATCGTGGCGACCTGGGTCAGATCGTCCAGCGGCTCACCGCGGTTGCGGAACCGGCGGGCCAGATGCTCCACGAGCGGCAGATGCATCCGCACCAGCTGATTGCGCAGCTCCGCCTTCTCGGCCGACCCGTCGGGAAGCTCGCGCAGTTCGATGAACAGCGCCCGCGCCCCGCTGCGGTCGTGTGGATCGTGGTGCCTGTGCTCGCTCATCTGGCCTGCCCGCTCCGCCTGCGACTGCTCCACCGCGACCGTACGGCCCGCAGGCCCGTCCGCCCCGTCCACCGGATGGGGCAGGGCCTGCTGTTCCGGGATGCCTGCTGCGCGCACCACCCCTGGTCGGATCGTCTCGTCCCGCACAGGACCGTCCCCGTTCCCGTTGCTCACGCCGGCCCGGGTCCCGCGCCGCGCTGTTTGTAGAGGCTGATGCTGACAGTACGGTCGTCGGCGACCGAGGAGTCGACCTTTCCGGCCAGTGCGGAGAGCACCGTCCAGGCGAAGGTGTCCCGCTCCGGCGCCCGGCCGTCCGTCGTCGGGGCCGACACCGTCACCTCAAGAGAATCCTCGATGAGCCGGAAGACGCAGCTGAGGACGGAGCCCGGCACGGCCTGCTGAAGCAGGATCGCGCAGGCCTCGTCGACCGCGATGCGAAGATCCTCGATCTCGTCGAGAGTGAAGTCCAAGCGCGCTGCGAGACCGGCCGTGGCCGTACGCAGCACCGACAGGTAGGCACCCGCAGCGGGCAGCCGGACCTCTACGAAGTCCTGATTCCCGGGCTCGCCTGCGATCTGGGACACCCTCACCTCCAAGGTGGCACAAACTCTTTCGAGGATCCGGGAAGGGTGCCCCGGAGCCATGCGGTACGTCTTCGGTTCTGGCCCGGCGACGCTATCGCGATCCATGATGCCGTGTCGCAGGCCCCCTGGGTCCTGCCCAGCCCATGACTGTCACTCATGGTAAGCCCATGAGTACGCACGGTGGGTAGAGGTCTGCGGTGGTCAATTACGAACAACCGGCGCCGGTTTGACGTACCCAGACGTCAGACGATCGAACCGTCCTCGAAGCACCATCGCCAGCTTTCGCCCGATTCGAAGCTCCGCATCACCGGATGACCGGTCTCCTTGAAGTGCGCGGTGGCGTGCTGCAGCAGCGACGAATCGCAGCAGCCGACATGGCCGCAGAGCAGACAGAGTCGTAGCTGCACCGGGTGGGTGCCCGCCTCGAGGCATCCGAGGCAGGTCCCGCTGAGCGGGGCCGGCTCGGGGCGCGGCAGTTCGGACACGTGCGGGCATTCACTCATGATTGTCAGGTTACGACGGATGCGAGGACCGTGAAATGGACGCATTGCAGCTGGTGGCACTGGTCGCGGTGAGTGCGGCCGTGGCGGGGGCCGCCCGCCGCACCCCTGTGCCGCCACCCCTGCTGCTGGTCGCGGCGGGGCTGATCGCCTCGTACCTGCCCGGGGTGCCGACGTACACCCTGGACGCGCACATCGTGCTGCCGCTGCTGCTGCCGCCGTTGCTCTATACAGCGGCCGTCGACAGCTCGTATCTCGATCTGCGGGCCAATCTCCGGCCGGTCGGGCTGCTCTCCGTCGGTTACGTCCTGTTCGCGACCGTCGCGGTCGGCTGGCTGGCGTACCGCCTCGTGCCCGACCTGCCACTCACCGCCGCGCTGGTGCTCGGCGCGGTCGTCGCTCCGCCGGACGCCGTCACGGCCGCCGCGATCGCCCGCCGGGTCGGGCTGCCCGGCCGGGTCACGACGATCCTGCAGGGCGAGTCCCTGGTGAACGACGCCACCGCGATCACCGCCTACAAGGTAGCGCTCGCCGCCGCCGTCGGCGAGGGCATGAGCTGGGGCGCCGGGATCGGCGAATTCCTCCTCGCCGCGGTCGGCGGCGTCGTGGTCGGCCTGGCGCTGATGGTGCCGCTGCACTGGCTCCGTACGCACCTCAAGGAAGCCCTGCTGCAGAACACGCTGTCGCTGCTGATCCCGTTCGTGGCGTACGCGGCGGCCGAACGCGTGCACGCCTCCGGAGTGCTCGCCGTGGTCGTCGTCGCGCTCTATCTGGGCCACAGGTCCTGGCAGGTCGACTTCGCGACCCGGCTCCAGGAGGCCGCCGTCTGGAAGATGGTCGCGTTCATCCTGGAGTCCGCGGTCTTCGCGTTGATCGGGCTCCAGCTGCCCTTCGTACTGAAGGGGCTCGGTACGTACGCCGTGGCAGACGCCCTCTGGTACGCGGTGGCTGTGTTCCTCGCCGTCGTCGTGGTCCGCTTCATCTGGGTCTACCCGGCGACGTATCTGCCCAGGTGGCTGTCGAAACGGATCAGGGAGCGCGAGCCCGGGACCAACTGGACGGCGCCGCTGATCGTCGGCTGGGCCGGGATGCGCGGCGTCGTCTCGCTCGCCATCGCCTTCTCCATCCCCCTGGTCGCGACCGACGGGCAGGCCTTCCCGGCCCGCAACCTGGTGCTGTTCCTGACTTTCACCACCGTCATCGGCACCCTCGTCATCCAGGGGCTCAGCCTGCCGCTGCTGGTGCGCGTCCTGAAGCTTCCGGGGCGCGATGTCACGGCGGAGACGCTGGCCGAGGCACAGGCGCAGAGCGAGGCGTCCACGGCCGCCGAGGCGCGCCTGGAGGAGCTGCTCACCGACCGGCGCAACTGTCTGCCGGGACCGCTCACCGACCGGCTGCGTACCGTCCTGGAGCGCCGCCGCAACGCCGTGTGGGAGCGGCTGGGCGCGGCCAATCCGGTGACCGGGGAGTCGGCGGACGACACGTACCGGCGCCTGGCCGGGGAAATGATCGAAGCCGAGCGCGAGGTCTTCGTACGGCTTCGGGACGAGCGGCGGATCGACGACGAGATGCTCAGGACGCTGCTCAGACGGCTCGACCTGGAGGAGGCGGCGGCCTACCGGGAGGAGTCGGACGCGCCTTGAGGGGGTGGGCCTACGGCCGGCCCGTGACGACGGCCGCGACCGTGGTTCCCGTAGGGAACACGCCTTCCTCTGCCAGCGCGGTGAGCGCGTACAGCAGTTTGGCGACATAGAGCCGCTCGACGGGCAGCTGGTGCCGCTGCTCGAAGTCGTCCGCGAAGGCGTGCAGCTGCGGGGGCGTACGGGCGTAGCCGCCGAAGTGGAAGCGCTCGTCCAGGGACCACGACCCGGCGGGCCCGCCGAACGCCTCCTGCTGCAGTTCCCGTACCGCGTCACCGAGGAAGCCGCCGCGCAGCACCGGGATGCCGAGGGCGCGCTGCCCCGGTGCGAGGCCGGCGGCCAGCCCGGCGAGGGTGCCGCCGGTGCCACAGGCCACCGCGACCACATCGGCCCGGCCGCGCAGCTCGCGGCCCAGCTCCGTACAGCCCTGTGCGGCCAGCGCGTTGCTGCCACCCTCCGGGATGACGCAGCACTCCCCGAAGGCGCTCAGCAGCCCCGCCAGGACCTCTGGATCGGCCTTCGTGCGGTACGTCGTGCGGTCCACGAAGTACAGGGTCATTCCATCGGCGGCGCACTGGGCGAGCGAGGGGTTGAGGGGGCGGCCGGCCAGTTCATCACCGCGTACGACCCCGATAGTGGGGAAGCCGAGCAGCCGCCCGGCGGCAGCCGTGGCCCGCAGATGGTTGGAGTACGCGCCGCCGAAGGTCAGCACGGGGCGCCCGGCGGCGGCCCGCAGGTTGGGGGAGAGTTTGCGCCATTTATTGCCGGACAGATCGGGGTGGATCAGATCGTCGCGCTTGAGCAGCAGCCGTACGCCGTGGCGCGCGAAGCGTCCGTCCTCGGCCGGTTGCAGGGGTGAGGGGAGCAGCGGCTGCAGCCGGGAGAGGTCGAGTGCTTCGGAGGGCATGCCGCAATTGTCGCCGTGCTGTGCCATGTCGTGCCGGGTGGGTGCGGGTGGGTGCGGGTCATTTCAGCCGGTCGCGGATCCGTGCCCGCATGGAGTCCATCGTGAAGCCGAGGGGATCGATCTTGCCGGGCTGCCACTCCTTGTGACCGATCACCGAGCGGGACGTCCAGCCATGGTGGCGGCAGATGGCGGCGGCGGCCTTCTCGACGGCTTCGAGCTGGGCGGCGGGCCAGGGGTCCTTGCCGTCGCCGAGGTTCTCGCACTCGAAGCCGTAGAAGTGCCTGTTTCCGTCGGCGTTGGCCTCGTTGTCGGAAGGGGGGCGCTTCTCGGCGATGACGGCGCGCAGTACGTCGTCATCGCCGAGTCCGGCGTGGTTGGCGCGGCCGTAGCCGACCAGGTGGACCCGGCCGTCCTTGGCGATCACGCCGTGGCACAGCGGGCCGGGCAGCTCCGGATAGCCGTCGCGGCAGATGCGGATGGTGGAGGCGGTGCCCTCGGTGACCGTGTGGTGGATCATCACGCCGTTGACCGGGCCCCAGGAGCCCTTGTGGTTGCGGTTGTGGGTCCGCCAGTCGCCGACCTGGACGACGGTGATCCCCTCGTTCATCAGGGCTTCCAGAAAGGTGCTCGCGGACATGGGGGAAGACATGGCCGACTCCTTTTGCGCGTGGGGGGATCGGGCCTCAGAGCGTCCGGACGCTCTGATCCGCTTGTACCGGAACGTCCCTCTCCGGGCCATCCCCGAAGCGGTTGTTCGGGCCGTGTGCGAGTCGATCCGGTCAATTCCGTGAGCAATGGGCCGGGTTCAGCCCTGGGCGAGCCACAGGTCGGGGCCGAACACCTCGTAGTGGATGTCGGCCGCCGGGACGCCCTTGGCCAGCAACCGGGTTCGTACGGCGCGCATGAAGGGCAGCGGGCCGCAGAGGTAGGCGTGGGTGCCGGGGGCGACCGCGAGGCCGCTCAGGTCGACCAGGCCGGTGCGGTCGGCGGGGTGGCCGGGCTCCGGGTCCTCGTACCAGAAGTGGGCGGTGGCGTCGGGGAGTCTGCCGGTGAGCAGGGCGTGGTCGGTGCGCATCGCGTGGTCGGCGGGGGAGCGGTCCCCGTGCACGACGGTGACCGGGGCGCGGTGTCCGGTCGCCGCGAGGTGTTCCAGCATCGAGAGCATCGGGGTGCAGCCGATGCCCGCGGAGGCGAGCAGGAGCGGGGCATCGGCGGAGTCGAGTACGAGATCTCCGTACGGGGCGGAGACCCGCAGCCGGTCGCCGGCCCCGACCTCGGCGTGCAGGCGGCGGGAGACCTCGCCGTCGGGCGAGCCGCCGCCGTGCACCCGCTTGACGGTGATCGAGCGCAGCGGGGAGCCGGGGGCACTGGAGAGGCTGTACTGGCGTATCTGGCGGGCCCCGTCGGGGAGTTCCACCTGTACGGAGACGTACTGGCCGGGGCGGAAGGCGGGGGCGGGTGCGCCGTCGGCCGGGCGGAGCTGGAAGGTGGCGACATCCGCCGTCTCCTCGATCCTGGTGGTCACCTCCCACTCGCGCCACACGTCACCGGCGACGACGCCCTGCTGTGCGTACAGCCGCTCCTCGATCGAGATCAGGGCGCCCGCCATCAGCCAGTAGACCTCGTCCCAGGCGGCGGCGACCTGCGGGGTGACCGCGTCGCCGAGCACCTCGGCGATCGCGGCGAACAGATGGGCGTGCACGATGTCGTACTGCGCGGCGGTGACGCCGAGCGAGGCGTGCTTGTGGGCGATCCGGCTGAGCATCACATCGGGGCGGGTGTCCGGGTGCTCGACCAGTTGGGCCGCGAAGGCGGCGATGGAGCCCGCAAGGGCCTGGCGCTGGGCGCCGGACACCTGGTTGCCGCGGTTGAAGAGGTCGCGCAGCAGCTCGGGGTGGGCGTCGAAGAGCCTGCGGTAGAAGAGATCGGCGATGTCTCCGATGGCCGCTCCCACGGCGGGGAGGGTGGCACGGACGGTGGCGGTGGACGTCTCGGAGAGCATCGGTGACTCCTGGGTCTCGCGGAGCTTGAATCGGTATGTGAGATTCGTATTTTTGGGCGGCGTGTAGCCGGGCGGTGGCGCCCATGGTGTGGTGTGCGGTGGCTCAGCCGACTGCCGGGTGGCTGCCGCTGATGCCGATCAGCAGCGGTCCGGTGGGGGAGGTGACGAGTTCGGCGACGGTGATCGGATCGAGCGAGGCGTAGAAGGCCTCTTCCGCCCGGTGCAGGGCGCCGCGCAGCCGGCAGGCCGAGCGCAGGGGGCAGGGGGTGGCGCCCTCGCACTCGACGACGCCGCCGGGCCTCTCCAGCTCCCGGACGAGTCCGCCGATCGAGGCGGACCGGCCCGCTCCGGTGAGGCTGAGCCCGCCACCACGGCCCCGGCGCGCCTCGATGAGGCCCAGGTGCTGGAGCTTGGCGACGACCTTCGCGGTGTGGGTGTACGGCACCTGCATGGTCGCCGCCACCTCCCGGGTGGTCGGCGGGTCCTCGTTCTCCACGACGGCCAGGCGCATCAGTACGCGCAGCGCCACGTCGGTGAATCTCGTCAGCCGCATGACGGTCACGGTAGATAAGTTGCATCAAGGATGCAACTTAATGGGATCCGTGGACATCGCCGAGCGTCGTGCCCAGCCCAAAGCCCGAATAGTCACACTCTTTTGTGTAATGGCGGGGCGACTCTCCGTGCTGAAAGGCTTCTTCGGGCAGGTCAGCCGATGATCGAGAGGACGTCAGATGTCCGTTGGTGAAGAGGTTCAGAACGCGCCGGTGCCGCCGCAGCAGAGTCTGGGCACGGCAGCGGCGCGGAACCTCGCGACGACCACCAAGTCCGCTCCGCAGATGCAGGAGATCACCTCGCGGTGGCTGCTGAAGATGCTGCCATGGGTGCAGGTGCAGGGTGGCACCTACCGGGTGAACCGCAGGCTGAGCTACTCGGTCGGGGACGGCCGGGTGACCTTCGTGCAGACCGGTGACCGGGTCGCGGTCATCCCCGCCGAGCTCGGAGAGCTTCCCGCCCTGCGGGAGTTCGGCGACGAGGAGGTGCTGGGCGAGCTGGCCCGGCGGTGCGAGCAGCGCGATATCGCCGCCGGCCAGGTGCTGGCCGCCTCCGGGGACGCGGCGGACCGCGTCTTCCTGCTGGCGCACGGCAAGGTCGAGAAGATCGGCACCGGCCCGTACGGGGACGAGGCGGTGCTCGGGGTCCACGCCGACGGGGCCTACTTCGGTGACCACGCCCTGATCGACGGCGACGCCGTCTGGGAGTACACGGCCCGTGCCGTCACCGCCTGCACGGTGCTGACGCTGAGGCGGTCCGATCTGCTGAATCTCGCCGAGCGCGCGGATTCGCTCCGCACTCATCTCGCCGGACTGCTCAGCATCCCGCGGCAGCGCACCAACAAGTACGGCGAGGCGGAGATCGATCTCTCCGCCGGCCATGTCGGCGAAGCCGTCGTCCCGCACACATATGTGGACTACGAATCGGCGCCGCGCGAGTACGAACTGAGCGTCGCCCAGACCGTGCTGAAGGTCCACAGCCGGGTCGCCGACCTCTACAACCAGCCGATGAACCAGACCGAGCAGCAGTTGCGGCTCACGGTCGAGGCGCTGCGCGAGCGCCAGGAGCACGAGCTGATCAACAACCGTGAGTTCGGTCTGCTCAACAACTGCGACTACGGGCAGCGCCTCCAGCCGCACGACGGGGCGCCCGGCCCCGACGACATGGACGAACTGCTCTCGCGCCGACGCGGCTCGAAGCTCTTCCTCGCCCACCCGCGGGCCATCGCCGCATTCGGCCGCGAATGCAATAAGCGCGGACTGGTGCCGGAGAGCGTGGAGGTCGGCGGACACCATGTCCCGGCCTGGCGGGGCGTACCGATCTTCCCGTCCAACAAGATCCCGGTCACCGATGCCCGGACCACATCGATCATCTGCATGAGGACGGGTGAGGCCGAGCAGGGCGTCGTCGGACTCCAGCAGACCGGCATCCCCGACGAGATCGAGCCCAGCCTGTCGGTCCGCTTCATGGGCATCGACGAGCAGGCGATCATCTCCTACCTGGTGACGGCCTACTACTCCGCGGCCATCCTCGTACCGGACGCCCTCGGCGTACTGGAAAACGTCGAGGTGAGCCGCTGGCGGTAGCCCATCGGGGGCCCGGACGGCGATGTCCGGGCCCCCGTCAACCTCCGCCACCGGGCAGCCGTGCCCGGGGCGGCCTCGGGAGGACGCCCCAGTGAAGACCCACCACGCACCCCAACCACCCATGCCCCGGGCCCCGGGTGACAACGATCCGGCTGCCCTCGCGACGCAGGGCCATGAGGCCGCAGCCCTCCTGGAACAGACCCGGACCCTCGTCGATCCCCAACTGCGCGCAGCCGTCGACTCCTTGCCCGGATCGATCCGCCGCGTCGCGATGTACCACTTCGGCTGGCAGCAGGCCGACGGCACCCCGTCAGCGGGACGGGCGGGCAAGGCGATCAGGCCCGCGCTCGTCCTCGCCGCCGCCCGGGCGCTGGGCGGTGACCCGCAACGGGCGGTACGGGCGGCCGTCGCCGTGGAGCTGGCCCACAACTTCACCCTGCTGCACGACGACGTCATCGACGAGGACCGGACCCGTCGGCATCGGCCCACGGCCTGGGCGGTCTTCGGCATCCCGGACGCGGTCATCGCCGGTGACGCCATGCTCGCCCTCGCCCAGCGGCTGCTCGCCGAGGACACCGGCCCGGCCTCGGCCCGCGCCTCGGCGAGGCTCTCGACCTGTGTCATCGAGCTGTGCGCGGGGCAGCAGGCCGACTGCGCCTTCGAGGACCGCGGCCCGGACGAAGTCACGCTGGACGAGTGCCTCACCATGGCCACCGCCAAGACGGGCGCCCTGCTCGGCTGCGCCTGCGCACTGGGAGCGCTGTACGCCGGCGCGGGGGAGCGGGCGGTCGGCGCGATGGACGGATTCGGCCGGGAGGCGGGCCTCGCCTTCCAGCTCATCGACGATCTGATCGGCATCTGGGGCGATCCGGCACGGACCGGGAAGCCGGTCGGGGCGGATCTCGTGGCCCATAAGAAGTCCCTGCCCGTGGTCGCCGCACTCACCTCCGGCACGCCCGCAGCGGACGAACTCGCCGTGCTCTACCGGGGATCCATGAACACACCCGGTGAAGTGAGCCGCGCCGCCGACGCCGTCGACCGGGCCGGCGGCCGGGACTGGGCGCAGATCTGCGCGGCGGACCGAATGGCACGCGCGGTCTACCACCTGTCCCGGGCGGTCCCCGACCTGGCCCCGGCGGGCGACCTCCTGACCCTGGCGGAGTTCGTCACCCGCCGGACGCACTGAGCACAGAAAGGAGGGAGCCGTACGCACAGCGGCATCGGAGGGGGCACGGAGAAGGGAGCGGGGAGCCGATGGTGACGAAGGGGGCAGAGGAAGGAGAACGGAGCAAGGTGCCGAGGTCACAAGGCCCGTGAGACGAAAAGGAGGGCGACCGGGCGACTGTCATGGGCACGGGCTACAGTCCGTGCCCATGACAGATGAGTCATGGACAGGGTGGTACCGGGACCGACAGGGTTCCGACGCCGTCATCCTCACCACCGACGGACAGCAACTCCGCCTCCGGATCAGGGGCATCGACTTCGAGGGCGAAAGCTTCGACAGCCTCACCCCGGTGGCCGGCACACCACCGGCCGACGACCTGTTCGCTCTGGTGGACGGTGCGTTGGGCGACTGCGTCCTGGAGTGGGACCTGCCGCTCCCGGTCCTCTGGGACGGAGCCGTCCATCAGGCCACGCTCAGCTGCCTGTTGTCGCTGCGCCGTCCCGATCCGTATCTCTACCTGGAGCTGCAGTTCGGCGGCGCGGCCTACCGATCCCATCGCGCCGAGAGCGACTTCGCATCCGCCCTCGCCACGATCCAGCGTGCCCTGCCGCCCGACGTGCGCCTCCAGACCTGCATCGCCTGCGCCTTCTCGGACTACTTCCCGGCCCCCGGCCGCGGCCTCTCCGGCGGACTCGCCTGCTTCCGGGGTGCCAAGGACGCCTACCGCGGGGTGGCCGGTGAGGGCGATGTCCTGGACCTGTGGGACCGGCGGACCGGATTCGTCCAGGAGATCTGGAGCTGCCGCGAGTACGAGCCACGCCCGGACCGGGGCGCCGGCACCGGGCACCGGGGTGCGTTCCCGCTGGAGCTGGCCTGATCCACCCTGCCCGACCGGTCGTTGTCGGCCGGTCGGGCTGAAGCGGGCTGCTGCTTTTGCCGCCGACGGCACGCCGCCAAAGCTTTGCCACATCTTCATTGTTCTACTAACATGCGAACAATGGAGGTTTTCATGATGCGTAAGAACCTGGGCCGCGCGACCCTCGCCGCTCTGCCGTTCCTGCTCGCGCTCGTCGTCGATCTGGTGCTGCTCGCGGTCTTCCGCGACCGGCTCCCCGGACAACTGGCCAGCCACTTCCGGTCCGATGGCCGGGCGGACGGGCATGCGGGGCAGGTGTGGTACGCCGTGGCCAACGTCCTGCTGTTCGCCGTGACCGGTGCTCTGTGGGCCCTCATGGTGGTGCGGGGGAAGTTCTACGGGCGGGCCTACCGCTGGCTGGTCGCCGGTGGCTATGCCTTCGCCGGGTTCCTCGGCTGGGTGATGGCCGCTGTGCTGCTCGCCAACGTGGATGCCGGTGAGAATGCGCAGAGGGAGGCGCAAGGTGTGTCGTTCCCGATGTGGCAGCTCGCCGTCGCCCTGGGGGTCGCCGTGCTCGCCGCAGGGCTGGGGCTGGTGCTGGCCGCGCTCGCTCCCGTACCGGAGCAGCCGGCCGCGACCGGGCGGGCCGGGGACGGTGCGCGGATCGCGCTCTCCGACGGGGAGGTCGCCGGATGGGCGCGCAGCGCAGGGAGCTGGTGGCTGCCGCTGGTCGCGCTCGCGCTCGTGGCCTGCGGGGTGGGGCTGCTGTTCGTCTCGGGCTGGGCGGCCGCGATTCCGCTGCTCCTCCTCGGCCTGCTGCTGGCCGCCTTCGCCCGGCCGTACGTGGTGGTGGACCGGCGTGGCATCACCATCTCGGGAATGCTGCCCTGGCCGCGCCTCAGGGTGCCACTCGACCGGATCGAGGCCGCGACCAGCAGGGACATCAACCCCCTCGCGGAGTACGGCGGCTGGGGCTACCGCATCCGCCCCGGACGGAGCGGTGTCATGATCCGCTCCGGTGAGGGAATCGTGGCGACACTGGCCGGCGGCCGGGACTTCGCGGTGACCGTCGACGACTCGGCCACCGGGGCCGCGCTCCTCAACACCCTGATCGACCAGCGACGGGCGGAGCACTGACCATGCTCTTCCGGGTCGATCCCACCTCCACCGTGCCGCTCGGTGATCAGATCGCAGCGTCCGTGCGCCGCGCCGTCGCCGAGGGGGCGGTGGTACCGGGCGAGCGGCTGCCCGCCGCCCGGGTGCTCGCCGAGTCCCTCGGGGTCAATGTCCATACGGTGCTGCGCGGTTACCAGCAGCTCCGCGAGGAGGGACTGATCGAGCTGCGCCGGGGGCGCGGAGCGGTCGTCACCGGCGGTGCTTCCCCGCACCGGGCCCGGCTGCTGGACCGCGTACGCGAAGTGGTCGCGGACGCACGCGAGCTGGGGATGACGGAAGACGAGCTGCTCACCCTGGTCCGTACCGCACTCAACAACCCGTAGACCGCACTCGACCACCCGTAAGCCGCACTCGACATCCCGTGGGTCAGCGCAGGCCGTCCCAGCCCCAGCGCGGCGTCGGGCCGGGATCGCCGAGGTCCTCGCCGACCGGGGACGCCGACACATCGCGGGCGACGCCCGTGCCCCAGTCGAAGTACTCCAGGACCCGGCGGCGCAGCAGCGCGTCGTCCGGGAGTTCCTTCTCGACGGCGGCCGTCATCAGCTCCATCCACCGCAGCCGCTGCGGCTCGGTGATGGACAGCCCGAGGTGGGCGCGCAACAGGGCCTGGTGGCCGCCGTGTTCCGCCGTGAAGCCGGCGGGACCGTCGAAGATCTCGGCCAGCCAGACGGCGACATGCTCGATATGGGTCGGGGTGAAATCCGCGAAGACGGGTGCGAGCAGCGGATCCGCCAGCACGTTGTCGTAGAAGGTGTTGCTCAGCCGGTGCAGTGCGTCCATGCCGCCGACGGCTTCGTACAGGGATTCAGGGCGCTCGCTCACACTCGTACCTCCATGGGGGACGGCCCGCCTGTGCGGCCGTTTCCAGCATCCCCCGGAACGAGCGGCGCGCCCGGCCCGTTCGCTGCGGGCGGATCAAGCGGGGGCGCGCGTTCACCGACCGGCGAAGGCCCAAGGGGCCACCCCGTCCTACGAGGTGGCCCCCAGCGGTGTGGAGCAGCCGGACAGCGGTCAGGAGGCGCTGCGTGCGAGTGCGGCTGCGAAGCCGTTCTGCCACAGGTAGTTCACCTGGCTGCTCTCGTTCGCGTTCGGGTACGGGTTGGTGCAGGACGGGCCGGGGCCGCCGCCCGACATCAGCTCGCTGCACGGACCGGAGTAGTGGTCCGGAAGGCCGAGCACATGACCGGTCTCGTGCGCGGTGACGCGGGTCGAGTCGTACTGCTGGTTCTGTGCGTAGTCGAGGAAGATGTACCCGTTGCCGTGCCCGTCGGTGCTGGCGTACGAGCCGCTCGGGTCGTTGCCCTCGTAGTAGGAGAAGTCGGCGCTGGAGCCTTCCTGGAGCCGGACGTTGGAGACCGAGCTGTTCCAGATCTGCGCACTGTTGGATATCTCGGTGCGGAAGCTCGGTGCGTTGGCGGTGCTGTAGACGATGGTGACCGCCTGGGCGCCGGGGTTCGCCGCCCGCTTCTTGGCCACGGACTTGGCGACCGCCTCGAAGAACGCCTTGTTCGCGGCGGCGCTCTCGTGCGACCCGGAGTGGGAGGTGTAGCCCGCGTGGGCCTCCGAGGTGGCGGCGGGGGGTGCGGCGGGTGCGGGAGAGGAAGCGATGGCGGGTGCGGTGCCCAGCGCGGCCGCGAGGCCGAAGCCGAGGCCGACCACGGCCGACATGACGGTCCTGGGGTGTCTCATGGGGGGTCTCCTACCGATTACCTGTCCGATGAACCCGTCCGGTCATCGGACTCGGACGGGGTGCGGTACGGAGAGAGTGTCGGGGAGCGGAGGCCGTGGCGGATGATGTCAACCGGCGATAGCACCGGCCTATCGCCATCACCGGTACCGCCGTCGACGCATCCGCCAACTCCCGGTGAATTAACGTCCTTTGATGGGATTGTGACGTCTGGTGCGACAACCGCCCGTCGTCCTACGCTCGACCGTATGGAGCTTGAGGTGAGACACCTCAGGGCGCTGTGCGCCATCGCCGACACGGGCAGCCTGCACCGAGCCGCCCGCAGGCTGGGCGTGAGCCAGCCCTCCCTGACCACCCAGCTGCAGCGGATCGAGAACACCCTGGGCGCCGAGTTGTTCAGCCGAGAACGGACCGGCTGCCGACCGACGCTGCTCGGCCGCGCCGTCCTCAGCCGGGCCCGCCCCCTGGTCGACGGAATGACCGCCCTGGTCAGCGAAGCGAAGGCGGAGGCCGAAGCGGTCCGCACCTCGGGCCCGAGGCTGCGCATCGGCTGCACCGCCAGCCGGGTCATCGGCGGCTGGCTGCGCAGGCTCCGGCTCCGGCTGCCCGGCACGGACATCTCGCTACGGGTCGACGTATCGGCCAGTGCCCTGCTGCGTACGGTCGAGGCCGGCGGGCTCGACGTCGCCTTCGTGCACGAGGTCGAGGGCTGCCCGCTGGCCATCCCGGACGGCCTGGAGCAGCGCGTACTCCTGGACCGTGAACCGCAGTTCATCTCCATGGCCCGGGACCATCCGGCCGCCGCCCGGCCCGTGGTCGACCTCGTGGACCTGGCCGCCGACCGGTGGATGGTCGACCCCACGGTGGACGGCGAATGGGACGGGCTGCGCCGGGTGCTCGGCGAGGCCGGCCTCGCACCGACCGTCCTGCACGGCGACTACCTCACGGCCGCGTCCCTCGTCGTGCTCGGCGAGGCGGTCGCCCCCTGCCAGCCCACCTCCGGGCCGCGCGACGACATGGCGATCCGGCCGCTGCGCGACGACCCCCTCGCCGTACGGCTGCTGCTGGTGTCCCGGCCGGGCGCCGACATGGCGACGGTGTACGGGGAGCTGGAGGCGGCCTACCGGGAGGCGGCCCAGCAGGCGGCCGGGTACCACCAGTGGCTGCTGCGCAACCGCAGCCCGCTCGCCCGCACACAGTGAAGGGCCGCTGTCCGCTCGCCCGCACACAGTGAAGGACCGTCGCCCGACTCCAAGGACCGCTGTCCGATTCTGCCGAGAGCGAGGACCGGTTCCGGCCCGGCCGTCCGGCGGGCAGAGTCGGTCCCATGAGGCTTCTGATGCTGGGCGGTACGGAATTCGTCGGTCGCGCCGTCACCGAGGCGGCGCTCGCACGCGGCTGGGAGGTCACGGTGTTCCACCGCGGCCGTCACGCACCCCCGCCGGGCGTGACGGAGCTCCTCGGTGACCGCATCACCGACGACGGCCTCGCCGCGCTGGCCGCAGCCGCCGGCAGCGGCTCGGGCACGTACGCCTGGGACCTGGTCGTCGACACCTGGAGCGGCGCCCCCTCGGCCGTACGGGACGCGGCCCGTCTGCTGGCCGACCGGGCCGCCCGGTACGCGTACGTCTCCAGCCGTTCCGTGTACGACTACCCGGCCCCGGCCGGTCTGCCCGAGAACGGCCCGCTGGTGGCCGGTGCCTCGCCCGACGCCGGTGCGGACGTCCCGTACCCCCTCGCCAAACGCGGCGGCGAACTGGCCGCACTCGACGCCTTCGGGGACCGGGCCCTGCTGGCCCGCGCGGGACTGATCCTGGGCCCCTGGGAGAACGTGGGCAGGCTGCCCTGGTGGCTGCTGCGGATCGCCCGCGGCGGACCCGTACTGGCCCCGGGCACACCGGACCTGATGCTCCAGTACATCGACGCCCGTGACCTCGCGAACTGGCTCCTGGACGCCGGGCTCAGCGGTCTGCACGGGCCGTACAACCTGGTCAGCCGCCCGGGCCACGCCACCATGGGGCAACTGCTGGACGCCTGTGTCCGCGCCACCGGCTCCGGTGCGGAGCTCCGCTGGACCCCTGCGGAGACCATCCTCGCGGCAGGTGTGGAGCCCTGGAGCGACCTGCCGGTCTGGCTGCCGCCGGGTGAGCTGTACGACACCATGCACGGGGGCGACGTCAGCAAGGCGTACGCGGCCGGTCTGCGCTGCCGGCCGGTCGATGAGACGGTCGCCGACACCTGGAAGTGGCTGGTCGAACTGGATGGTGCGGCCCCGCAACGGCCGGACCGGGCCGCGGTCGGTCTGGACCCGCGGGTGGAGGCCGCACTGCTGGCGGAGACGGCCTGACGCGCGCTCGCGCGCATGAATACCCCGACGCGGTTCCATGTATCCGGGTATCCGGGTGCATGGGACACCGAACGCCGTGGCATTTCAATCGTTTCATCCATACAGCTGGCCGGACGAGCCCGACCGGAACTGGCCGCACCACCCCGGCCACGGGGGATCGCTCCCGAACACGGGTTCCTGAGGCGGTGAATGGATTCTCGGCGGTATCGCGGCCGTTCTGCTCGCGGCCGGATCGGCGGCCACGCTGATGGCCCGCGGAGCGCGTCGACGCAGCTAGCTTTGGCCCATGGCCGAACTGCTGCTGCACCTCACCGAAGGCCCGCTGTGGGAGGCGGCCCGCGGGATCGGGACATACGAGATGTCCACCCGCGGCCGCACCCTGCACGAAGAGGGCTTCATCCACTGCTCGCTGCCGCACCAGCTGGCCGGCGTGGCCGAGATGCTGTACGGCGCCGGGAGCCGGGCCGGGGCCGGTGACCAGGATCTGGTGGTCCTCGTCATCGATCCCGCCCGGCTCCCGGCACCCGTACGGTACGAGTCCGTCGCGCCCGGCGGCGAGGAGTTCCCGCACATCTACGGACCCGTCCCGGTGGACGCGGTCGTGGAGGTGCACCCCTGGCTGCGCAAGGAAGGCGACCCCGCATGAACCCCCCACCCCCCACAGACCCCGCAGAGCCCACAGTCCCCACGGACCCGGGCGCCCCCATCGTTGCCGTCACCGGCGCGACCGGTGCGGTCGGCGGCGGTGTCGCACAGCGCCTGGCGCGCGCCGGCGTGCCCGTGCGGCTCCTCGGCCGCGACCCGTCCCGGCTGCCGGAGCTGCCCGGCGCCGTCGCCGCCCCGCCCGCCCCCTACGGCGACGGGGAGGCCATGCGCCGCGCCCTCGCCGGGGCGCACACCCTGTTCCTCGTCTCGGCGCACGAGAGCCCCGACCGGGTGCGCCAGCACACGACGGCCGTGGACGCGGCGGTCGCCGTGGGCGTCGAACGCATCGTGTACGTCTCCTTCCTCGGCGCGGCGCCGGAAGCCACGTTCACCTTCGCCCGGGACCACTGGCACACCGAGGCGCACATCCGGGCCGCCGATGTCCGCTACACCTTCCTGCGCGACAGCCTGTACCTCGCCGGGCTCCCGGCGATGACCGGCGCCGACGGGGCACTGCGCGGTCCGGGCGGCGACGGCCGGGTGGCGGCGGTGGCGCACGAGGACATCGCGGACGCCGCGACCGCCGTGCTGCTGGCCGACACCGAGAGCGCCGACACCCGCCACGACGGGGTCACGTACGACCTCACGGGCCCCGAGGCGTTCACCCTCGCCGAAGCGGCCGAGGAGATCGGCCGGGTCACCGGCCGGACCATCACCTACGTACCGGAGACCCGCGAGGAGGCCTATGCCTCACGGGCGCAGTACGGTGCCGAGGACTGGGAGGTGGCCGGCTGGGTGACGTCGTACGAGGCCATCGCCACCGGTGAGATGTCCACGGTCTCGGACGCCGTACCGAACCTCACCGGGCACCCGGCGATGAACCTGGCCACGTATCTGAGGGAGCATCCGGACAGCTATCGGCATCTGCTGAGGACGGACTGACCCCACGGCGGGCGACACCGGAGAAGGAGAGGGGCCGCCGGCCCATGCGTACGGAAACCGCCTGGGGCCCCTGGGACCCGGCCCCGCCCGAAGAGGCCGCCCGGCTCTTCGCCCCGCTGCGCACCCCCTGGTGGATCGCGGGCGGATACGCGGTCGAACTCGCCGTGGGCCACACCTTCCGGGACCACGGCGACATCGACGTACTCCTGCTCCGCCGCGACCAGCTCACCGCCCAGCAGATCCTGGTGGGCTGGGAGTGGTGGGCCGCCGATCCGCCCGGCACCTTGCGCCCCTGGCTCCCCGGCGAGGTCCTGCCGCCGTACGTCCACGACATCTGGTGCCGCCCCGGACCCGCCGAACCCTGGCGTATCCAGCTCATGCTCGACGACGCGGAGGGCGCCGACTGGCTGTTTCGCCGCGACCCCCGTATCCGCCTCCCGCTCGACCGGCTCGGCCGGGTCTCGAAGGGCGGCGTCCCGTACCTCTCCCCTGAGGTACAGCTCCTGTACAAGGCCGAGTCCCCGCGCCCCAAGGACGAGCAGGACTTCGCGACGGCGCTGCCGACGCTCACCGCGGACCAGCGCGCCTGGCTGACCGAGACGATCACCCTGGCCCAGGGCGCCGGCCACCCGTGGGCGGCACGTCTGCGCGCCCACCCGGCCGGCTGACGCGGCGAAGAGCGCGGGACGAGGACGGCTGATCGCCCCTCACCTCACATACGCGCCCGCCCGCGCCGCCGCGGCCGCGGCCTCGGCGGCGCGGTCCGCCGCCGCCTCGTCGAGCGGGTCGCCGCTGGCCAGCAGCCGGTAGTAGAGAGGGGCCGATACGGCGCGGACCACCTCGTCCGCGTCCGTGCCCGCGGGCAGCTCCCCGCGTTCGACGGCCTCGGTGACGCAGCCGGACCACTCCTTGATGCGGATCGCGTAGAAGCGGTGCAGTGCCTCGGCCGTGCGCGGGTCGCAGGTCGCCGCGGCGATCACGGACTTGAAGAGGGCGCCCTGCCGTGGATCGGTGAGGGTGGTGACCACCAGCCGGGCATTGGCCCGGAGGTCCTCGGCCAGGGAACCCGTGTCCGTACGGGGTGAGGACTGCTCGGCCATGTCGTCGAGCAGGTCGGCGATCAGGCCGGTGGGGGTGGACCAGCGCCGGTAGACGGTCGTCTTGCCGACTTCCGCGCGGCGCGCAACATCGGCGAGGTCCAGCCGGTCGAAGCCGTGCTCGGCCAGGGCGTCGCCGGCGGCCCGCAGGACCGATTCACGGACCCGGGCGGTACGGCCACCGGGCCGTACGGTGCCGGGCTCCACACCCTCAGACGTCATAACGGGTCTCCAGTTCCATTAGTAAGTCTTCCTCTGTTACGGTGACTCCCACCTTAACGGAACTGTAGCCCCGTTAAACCTCTCTCTGAGGAAGGCCAATCATGTCCGCACCCAGCCGGGCCCAGTCTCCCGACACCGCCGACACCTCCGCTCCGCCCGCCGTGTCCTCGAAAATTCGCATGACCGGACGGCAGAAGCTGGTCCTCGCTCTCCTCCTCGGCGCCCAGTTCATGATCGCCGTGGACTTCTCGATCCTGAACGTCGCGCTGCCGGTCGTCGGCGAGGGCCTCGGCTTCTCCCTCGCCCACCTGCAGTGGATCGCCACCGCGTTCGCGCTCGCCGCCGCCGGGTTCACGCTGCTGTTCGGCCGCGTCGCCGATCTCGTAGGCCGCAAACGGCTGTTCCTGGGCGGCATGGTCGTTCTCGGTCTCTCCTCCGCCCTGGGCGGACTCGCCACCTCGCCCGAAGTCCTGCTCGCTGCACGGGTGTTGCAGGGTCTCGCCACGGCGGCCGTCACCCCGGCCGGACTTGCGCTGCTGACCACCGCCTTCAAGGAGGGCCCGCTGCGGGAACGCGCGCTGGGCCTCAACGGCGCACTTATGTCCGCCGGATTCACCGCCGGGGCCATCTTCGGCGGCCTGCTCACTGATCTGCTCTCCTGGCGCTGGGCCTTCTTCATCAACGTGCCCGTGGCCGCCCTGGTGGTGGCCCTCGCCCCGGCCGTCATCACCGACTCGCGCCCCGCACAACGCCCCCGGCTCGATGTCCCCGGAGCCGTGACCGTCACCGGCGGACTGCTGCTGCTCGTCTACGGACTGACCCAGGCCGGTGAGTCCGGCTGGACCACGCCCACCACCCTGGCCGCACTCCTCGCAGGTCTCGCGCTCCTCATCGGCTTCCGGTCCGTCGAGAAGAGGGCCGCGGCGCCCCTGGTTCCCGTACGCATCCTGAAGCGGCGCAGCGTCATCTGGGGCAATGCCGCCGGCCTGATCGCCTTCGTCACCGAGACCTCACTGGTCTTCCTGCTCACCCTTTACCTGCAGGAAGTCCTTGGCTACTCACCGCTGGCCACCGGTCTCGCCTTCGGCGTCCTGGGCATCGGCACCGTGATCGGCGGCGCGTTCGGCGGCCGTGCGGTCGGCCGGTACGGCAGCCGCAGGACCATCGTCACCGGCGGTGTCATCCAGGCCGTAGCCACGCTGTCCCTGGTGGCGCTCGGGACGTCGGGGGCCTGGATCTGGCTTCTGCTGGTGGCCACCTTCACCGGCGGCATCGGCAACATGCTGATGATCGTCGGCTTCATGGTCACCGCGACCTCCGGACTCCCCGACGAGGAACAGGGTCTGGCCACCGGCCTCGCCACCATGACCCAGCAGGTCGGCATCACCATGGGCATCCCGGTGATGAGCGCCGTCGTCACCGCCCGGATGTCCGCCCTCGGCGACACCGGCCCCGAGGGTGTCCTGTCGGGAGTCTCGGTCGCGATCCTGGTCAACTCGGCACTGGTCCTGACCGGCGCCCTGCTGGCCGGCACCTTCCTCGGCCCGCGTCGAGCAGGTAGTGGCGCGCGTCGGTGAGAACGGGCCCACCCGCCGATGACGCGGAGATGCCGGACGGATGGACCTCCGTCCGGCATCTCCGCCGTGTCAGCGCTTCCCAGCCCTTCTCAGCCCTCGGCGTGCACTTTCCGCAGCGTGGCGATGTCCAGCTTCTTCATGGTCATCATCGCCGCGGTGGTCCGCGCGGCCTTCGTGGCGTCCTGGTCGCCGATCAGATCGATCAGCACCTCGGGGACGACCTGCCAGGAGACGCCGTATCTGTCCTTCAGCCAGCCGCAGGGCCCCTCCTCGCCCCCGTCCGTGAGGCTGCTCCAGTAGTAGTCCACCTCGTCCTGGTCCGAGCAGCGGATCTGGAACGAGATGGATTCGTTGAAGGTGAACTGCGGCCCGCCGTTCAGCCCGACGAACTTCTGGCCATTGATCTCGAACTCGACTGCCATCGCCGATCCGGCGGGCCCGGGCCCTGCTTCGGTGTAGCGGCCGATCCTGCCGAGGCGGGAGTTCTTGAAGACCGAGAGGTAATACTCCGCCGCCTCCTCGGCCTGCCCGTCGAACCACAGACATGTGGTGAAGCCCTCGGTGGTCATCGCTGTCTCCTGTCGTGAGCGCATCCCCGTCGTGTGCGCATGTCCACCCATACCGACTGATCCCATACCGGAAACTCATCGGTCGCATATGGGAGGCATCGGTGGCACCCCGGCCCACGGTGGACAGCCGCGGCTCAGCGGGTGTCCGGTCCGGGCCGGGGCCATTCCCGTCCGCCGGGTACGAAGAGGGGTATCAGCGCCGTTCGGCTCCACGCGGCCCCGGACCGGCCGGGCACCGACAAGGTCAGGTGATGGCGGAGAATCGGCCGCCGACCGCCACCACCTGACCCCTCGGTCCGGTGACGGGCCCTCAAATTTTGCTCAACACCGTTGCGTTCGCGAATTCAACGGTGCATGATCCCGTTCGGGCTTTACCGGTCCAGCGGGATCGGACTCCAGACACACAGGGAGAGCAATGAGGCATGACTTCAAGGCAGCCGTCGTCGTCTGTGCGCTTACGGCCGCTACAACGCTGGGATTTGCCAGCACTCCGGCCAATGCCGCGCTGATGTCGTTCCGTCTCAAGAACCAGACCACGGGCAAGTGTCTGAAGTGGAACGGATACAACAAGCCGGTCACGCAGGTGTCCTGCGCAAAAGCGAAGAGCCAGTACTGGGGTGTCGGCGGGACTCACCTGGTCAGTCTGGCCACGCCTCTCGTGGGCGAGGGCTGTCTGACCGGCCCGAGCAAGCACGAGGGGCGGGTGTACGGGCGGGCCTGCTCGAAGATGAAGGGCAATCGAATCAGCTGGAACCTGTACTCCCACAACAACAACTCGAAGAACACCCCGTGGAACCCGGTGGGTGGGTACCTCAAGGTCTCGAAGTCCGGGAAGGTGGTGGCAGGCGCGAGGGTGAGCGGTAACCGCGACGTCTGGATCGTCAAGACCTGACGCCTGGTGCGCTGTTCCCGGATGATCCCGGGAAACGCAGAAGGGCCCGACCGGTCGAGCGGTCGGGCCCTTCTGATTGCCCGTCCGGCCTGCGGCTCGGCCGCGGTCGTCGGGGCGGGGCGATCAAGCCTTCTTGGTCTCCAAGTAATCGGTCAGGTCGGCGACCTGCAGCGATCATCGCTGCGGGGCGCTGACCTGGCCTTTTCGTGTTTGCTGGCGATGGCTTCCGGCGGTCGTGATCGGGTGGCCTGCGGACTGTGTGCGGACTGCGGACGAGATCTACAGGCAGCCCGAGTGACCGCCTGAGGCATCGTTACGCTTCACGATTTCCGAGGGCGAGGAGCACTTCGGGGAGCTCCCGTAGTGGCTGGACCAATGCGGTCACCTGAAGAACGGCACTCTGGGCGCGGCTGTCAGAGATGGGTTGAGCGATGTTTGCCGCGCGGGCGTGAGTCCGCATCTGGGACGCGATGGTGGGGAGCAACTTGACTCCCTCCTCGAGCGTTGTCAGTACGTCGGTCAATTCCCGACGTAGCCGCTTGACGGCCTCGGTGTCGGTCTCTGGCGGAGCAGCTGCCATATTCGGCTGAGGCACTGACGTGCTCATCCGAGTTGCTCCAGCCACCTTCGGGAACGTCCTGTTGAACCAGGCCCGACTAGCCGGTTTATCCAGCGCCTCTCCTGACTCGCCAATCTGCATGGGCGGTCGGTCGGACTCGTCCATTGCAGCCGCCAGCTCGCGAAGCAATCCAACCGCGCGGACTCGATTAGCACGCATGGCGGCGATGGCGTTGTTCACCCCACGGCGAATGCGCAACGACTCTTCGTTATCGACCGTCTGGTCGGTGTCGCTGTCACCGCGTTGCGCGCCTACAGACCCTCGGTCTGCGTCGATGAGATCGAATGCTGCGAGCCAATGAGGTGCTCGGTAGAGCAGCAGTTCCTCGAAGGCATCGGCGTCTTCACTTGCGGTGCCGAGTAGGTCCAGCAGGGGACGTTCTGAAGGCGTCACGCCTTCCTTGGCGAGTGCAACGGGAAGCGCATCCGCAACGCGGGGATTCCAGGGTTCGGGGTAGCTCTCCGACGTGAGAGCCGACCAGGCGCGTAGGCGTCGGTTTACATGCTGTCGTCCGAGAGTGGAAGGGGCGGGTTCGCTTAGTGCTGCGCGGATGAGATCACGCCGCAGGTCGCCTTCCGCAGGGAACAGTTCACTTAGGAGCCGCATCGACCGCCAGTCTCGTTGCACGGAAACGGATGCGTCTCCGGGGCCGCTGGCCAACCGGCTGATGGGCTGGGTTCCTGCCAGGACATCAGCGACATCTTCGCTGAGGATGCCGGCGGCGCTGTACGCCCCCAGGATGCTGCGTCCGAGTGACCGGCTCCGGTCGTTGGGCTTGAACTCCAACGGAGGGTGCACATGGTCGCGACGGTTACTGCTCTGGACGATGCGGTAAAGCCGCTCCGGGGTGGGGCTACCGATAACCAGGTGCGCTGTAACGACGGCGACCTTGCGGGCTCGGACTGCGAGTGTGTCGAGATCGCCGGCTTCGCGGGCTGCCTTGTACTCGTCGTTGAGTTTCGACGAGTACTTTGGCAGCCAGTAAGACGGATTGGTGGAGACGTCCAGGCTGTCCATGCCGAGCTTCGACATGGGGACGCCGGCCACGACCTCGGCGGAGCTCAGGCCAAGTAGTTCCTGCCGTGCTTTGGTTCGGTTGTTGCCGCGGACTGCCGGCCATACCCAATACGAGGAGGGGCGCTGGTCTCCAGAATCATTTAGGGAGGCTTCGTCCAGCACCAATTGTTGTGCGATGTACATGCACGGTTCCATCTGGCCGTTCAGGACGAGGTCCTCGCGCAGGTCGTAAGGCCGATGGCCGTCACGCCCGGCGAGTTCGTTGCCAGAGCGCTCGATGGTGGTGAGGAGATCTGGGAGAGCTCGGAACTCGCTACGCAGTGCACTGAAGGTCTTTTCCGAGCCGTCGGTGGTGACTGCTGTCCACGGGCGCACAGCAGGCAAGTTGGGCTTGGGGCCGTCAGACGGGTCGACCGGGGAGCGGAAGGCCGTGCTGATGCGCTCGTTGTGCCACCAGGTTGCCCCGGCGTAGCCCGCCAGTTTCACGCTCACGGCGAGCGCGGTGCCAGCGTCGGTGAGGATGGGAATGAGTGCGTCGTCTCGGAGACGCTCTACCTTGTCGTGCGCGCGGGGCGAATAGAGCAGGGCCTTGGGCTGCACGATGAACGGGGCGATCTGCTCCATCGCGGCCCTGGGGACGTTGACGCCTTCGGTGGCGAGGACAGCGTCGACCCAGCGCTTCTGCCAGTCGGCCGGGGCAGGGGTAGGGAATGGGGCATCTTCTTCGATGGGATCCACAACGGGACCTTCCGGTGCGCAGCGCAGCCGTTGGTGAGGCCGAGCCGCATGCGACCAGCGACCAATCGGTCACCAGGAAGTGGGCTCCAACCTCACCAGGGGAAGGTCTGTTGCCGTCATACCGGGCACGATCCACCAGAACAGTGGCAAGGCGGGTAGGACCGCTCTCTGCGTTCGTGCCTCTGCCAGCTGCCCGATCTTGCCTGCGCAAGGTGGGGCTGCTTCGTCCCTCCGGAAGAGCTCCGGCATGGGGTGCAGAGTCGATACCCAGTACGGGCGCGCTCCGCCATTAGTAATAGCAGCGCAAATGGGCGAACGCCAAGACTTCATAGAAAAGCTAATGAGGAACTGCTGATTCTGGTATAGGGAGTTACTCGCCCGCGGCCGCAGAGCGTCGATGTCGATGCCACCGAAGCGCGGCAGCGAGTAGCTGCCTCGTCCAGTCATCGGGATCAGCACCTGCGATCTCGTTCCAGAGCTTTGCGCTGGCGTGAGCGAAGGCGTCCACCGCACGTGGTGGTGCTGATTCCCAGGCGGGCAGCCGCGCAGCCAGGTCTTCGGCTTCGGCTGGCGTGTGGCCTGCGCCGATGAGCCAGATGATCCAGTGGGCAGGGTCGAGCCAGACGGCTCCGCGGGTGGCCCATCCCCAGTCGACGAGGTGGGCGCGGCGGTTCGTGATGAGGACGTTGTGGCTGTTCCAGTCCGTGTGGAGTAGCGCGTCGCCCTTGAATACGTCCGCGTCGGCGGGGTGCGGGACGTAGCTGGCCAGGCGTTGTTCGGCGTGGCGGAGTTCGATGTCCGGGCAGGGGAGGGAGGCCAGTTCCTGGAGTGCGTCCGTGACTTTGGGCAGGTCGGGGGAGCCTGGTGAGTAGTCGGCGTGGTGGCCGTCGATGTTCTCGAAGCCGAGGACGTTCCAGCCGTCGGCGATGACGTGAAAGAGCAAGTGCGGTGCGAGCGGAGTGACGTACGGGTTGATGTCAGCCTCGCGCTGCTGGGTCCAGACCCAACGATGGTCGGTGCGCAGGCCCTTGAGGAAGACGGCTCCGCCGGTGGTGTGTGCACGTGCGGAGAGAGAGCTGTTGAGGCCGGTGGCGATGTTCTCGATCCTGAGGTTCGGTCCGGTCTCAGCCTCGATGGCGGTGCGGACGCCGGACGGGAGTTCATCGAAGGCGATGGGGGGTGCGGGCATGGTCGTCAGGTTTCCAGATTGGCGTGCCAACAGGGGCTTCCGGCACGAAGTGCTGCCGGAAGCCCCTGGCTCAGTGGTCAGTTGTACGGATTGTCGTCCCCACAGCCGGGCGTGGTGGCTGCTGCGAAGGCGTCCACGTCTTCGATGACGATGATCTCCTCATTGGCTTCGGACGGCGGGCGGATGGGGGCGATCTGTACTGCTACTGCGGTCATGGTTCAGCTCCTTGTTGTCGCGTGTTGGCAGTACCTGTCCAGTGGTGCCTTCGCCTCCTGGTAGACCTTGGCCAGCGGCCGGCAGACTCGGCAGGTGCCGGAGAGCTGGCAGCCGGTGCAGCCACCGGTGCGAAGCATCAGGGAGTCGGCGATGCCGCCGAGGCGGCTCAGGCCCTCGACTCCGGTGGTCATGAGGGGAATCGCTTCGTCGCGGCCGACCTTGCAGATGGAAGCCATGCCGTGCGGGTCGACGTGGAAGAAGGTGTGGCCGGCGTTGCAGCCGTTGAAGGGATCGCGATCTGCGAGGTGGTCCGGGGCCTGAGTGGCGAGGGTTTCGGCGCCGCCGTAGATGGTCGGCGACATGTGGGTGTACTCGCGGTACGGCAGCCCGTAGCGATCGGCGAAGGCTCGCATCAGGTCGGCTTCATGGGCGTTGTGCCGCGTGATGATCAAGGTCAGATCGAGGGGTAGTCCGGCCTCGTGGGCTGCGTCCAGTCCTTTGACGAACATGCGGTACGCGCCTCGACGCCGGGTCAGCCCGTCGTAGGACTCCGCAGTGGCCCCGTACAGGCTGAGTGTGATCCGGTTCGGCCTCAGGCGTGTCAGCAGGGCGAGGTTCTTCGGTGCGGCAAGTCGCGAGCCATTGGTGAGGATCTCGACCATCATGCCCAGCTCGTACGCCAGTCGGTACGTCTCGGGGAACAGCTTGTCGATCATTGGCTCACCGCCCGTGAGCTGGAGCCAGAGCACCCCGGAGTCCCGGATGGCGTGCAGCAGGCGCTCACGCTCCGGCCATTCCAGACCGGCGAATTGCTTCAGGCCGAGGTAGCAGTGCTCGCAGTCGTAGTTGCAGCCGAGGTTCAGCTCGTACGAGGCGCGCCCGTATCCATAGGGAGAGCGGGCGCGGACCAGCACAGTCTCACCGAGGCGTCGGCCGCTCAGATCGATTTCCCAGGCCCGGCCGGCCACGTCGGCCAGCCAGGTGGGCGTTGTTGAGGTGCCCGGCGCGGTGTGCAGTTCCTCGTACCGGTGAACAGGAAGGCGTGCCGCCTTCGGACTGCCCGGTCGCACGAGGAGGTGGTGGTCGAGGTACGGGGCGGCGATCAGCTCGTGCATACGGACTCCTCACTCGGGCTGCCGAGGACCAGGCGGGCCCAGACGGTCTTGCCGACCGGATGGCGGTCGTGGTGGCCGGTCTCCTCAGAGAGCGAATGGACGAGAAGCAGGCCCCGGCCGCCTTCGTCGTCCTCTCCGGCCTCTATGGGGCGGGGCGGGGTGCGGCTGGCATCGGAGACCTCGACCAGGCAGCGCGGGCCGTCAACAGTCAGCCGAACTTCGAAGAGGTGCCCTCGTCTGCCGCCGTGCTCGACGGCATTGGCGGAGAGCTCTCCGCAGACGAGGACCACCCGGTCGATGTCCTCCTGGTCGTATCCCCAACTAGCGAGCGTCTTGGAGGCGAGGCTGCGGGCCAAGGGCACGCACTTGCGTACCGGGCTCAGTGCGCGGAACCGGCACAGGAATTGGACGACCTGCTCGCCTTGGTCGACGGCCGTGCCACCCGTTCCACCCTCACGGCCCTGCGTTCCTCGGTCCAGGACTACTGGCGGCGTGACAACGCACACGGCGGTGCGACCCTGCGGCCGGCCGTCGTGGGGCACCTGCGCTATGTCGGTCGCCTCCTCGACTCTGCCGAGGGTGGGTTACGGCACGACCTCCAAGGGGTCGCGGCCGAACTGGCACGGCTTTCCGGGTGGGCCTACTTCGACGCCCGCCAGTACAGCACCGCTCGCACCTACTTCACCCAGGCGCTCAAGCTCTCGCACGCGCACGGCGACAGCCTCTTCATGGCTAATGTGCTGTCCTGCATGAGCCTGCTGGCCACCTACGACGGCAACCCGAACGATGCTGTGACCCTTGCATGCCGTGCCCAGGACGCGGCCCGCGTCGCCGGTGAACAGCCGCTCGTCATGTCGATGCTGCACCTGCGCGAAGCGTTCGCCCACGCCGCCCTCCGAGATGCCCAGGCTTGCCACCAGGCCGTGGACCGCTCCCGTGACCAGTACGAACGCTCACGCGGACACGAAGCCGAGGCGCCTCCCTGGGTCCACTACTTCGACGAGACGAAACTCCTCGTCGACACCGGCATCGCCTACGCGCGCCTCGGCGAACCAGCCCGCGCCGAACCCCTCATCACCGAGGGCCTGCGTCGAGAAAATGCCGACCAACAGCGAGGCCGCGCCTTCCACGCCTACTGGCTGGCCAGCGCCCAGCTCCAGCTGGGCAAACTCGACGAGGCATGCACCAGCGCTGGCCTCGCCCTCGACCTCACCGCAGCTATTGACTCGCCACGAGTGAGCGGCCACGTCCAGGAACTTCACCGCCGAATGCTGCCCTACGCACGCGAGGCCCCTGTCCTCGCCTTCGAGCAACGCATGCGCGACGCCCTCGGCTGACCCCCCTACGAGCTGCTGGTCCCTTCGTCCAGCAGCAGATACAGGAGGCCGACCAGGCTGCCGCTGCTGACCACCTCACGGCGGTCGATCATGCCTCGGATCTCAGAGATCGGAATCCACTCGATCCGGTCGGACTCGTTCACCTCGGTCGGTGGGCCTGCATACGAGGCGGCCTCAGCGCGAAAGACGAAGTGCTCGGAATCCGTGATGCCGTTCGCGGGTTGCGCGTAGACCAGCGGCTTGACGCTCTCCACCCGCCAGCCGGTCTCCTCCTCCACCTCGCGAGCGGCAGCCTGCTCAGGGGTCTCGTCGGCCTCGATGAGACCCATCGGAAGCTCCCAGCCCCAGGTGTCGGTGATGAACCGGTGCCGCCACATCATCAACACGCGCTTCTGGTCGTCGACCACGGCCGCTACGGCCAGGTGCCGCATCCGGACCACATGGTGTTCCCACCGCCGGCCGTCAGGCTGCTGAACGTCCACGAGCCAGAGGTTCACCCATGGGTTGCTGTAGATCTGCCGCTCGCCATGGACGGTCCACTGCATGAGCCCAACTCCCTTGTTCCAGTGAAGTATCCAGCATGTCACTTTGACGAGAATCCGTCCGCCTGGTCGGGGCATCATCGCCCACGCCGACGAGAGGGAGAAACTTTGTGGTACCTGCTGTTGCGGCTGCGAGTCGTCGGTTGGACGCGTCATCGAGCCGCCAGATCAGCACTTGAGCAGGGTGTTCGGCGGTGTCGAGTTCACGCCCCTCAGCGGCCGCAGTGAGAACGGCGGCCGGCGGGCGGCCTCCGGTCTCGGCGCGGCCCAAGGCGGTGGCCAGGGCAGGCCACGCGGGGTCGGCCAAGATGCGCACCGCGATCCACCGGCACGCCTTCTCGTCCCCCCGGGGCAATGCCGGTGGCGGCGACGACCCGGCGCGCGATGGAACTGCGCCCGGAAGGCACTTCAGGCGCTGGAGGACAAGGCGGCAGGGAACGAGGGCCGCAAGCCCGTCCAGCTGCCCCGCATGGTCACCCACGACCTGCGGCACTTCTTCGCCCCCGCACTCATCGCGGGCGGGGCGAGCGTCAAGCAGGTGCAGCTGGTCCTCGGCCACGCGTCCGCCGTCATCACCCTGCGGATCTACGCGCATCTGTGGCCGGGAGAAGAAGACCGCACCCGGTCCGTGATGGACGCCGTTCTCGGCGGCCTGCGGACCGGGTGCGGACAGGTAGGCGATGCGACCCGCGAAACCGCAGGTCAGGCAGCCTAGCCAGAGATCAAGCCTTCTTGGTCTCCCAGAAGATCTTGTCGATCTCGGCGATGTAGTCCAGCGCCTTCTGGCCCGTCGCCGGGTCCGTGGAGGCCTTCGCGGCCGACAGCGCCTTCAGGGCGTCGTTGACCAGCTGGTGCAGCTCCGGGTACTTCTCGAAGTGCGGGGGCTTGAAGTAGTCGCTCCACAGCACCGAGATGTGGTGCTTGGCGAGCTCGGCGCGCTGCTCCTTGATGACCACCGCGCGGGCCCGGAAGTGCGGGTCCTCGTTGGCCTGGTACTTCTCCTGGACGGCCTTGACGGACTCCGCCTCGATGCGGGCCTGGGCCGGGTCGTACACGCCGCAGGGCAGGTCGCAGTGGGCGCTGACCTTCACCTTGGGGGCAAACAGGCGGGAAAGCATTGAGCTGTCCTTCCTCGTGATCGTCTTCTCAGGTGGGACATTACTCCGTGAGAGGCGGGTTTTAGCGGGTGCCCCCATGGGCTTAGGCCAAAAGTCCAGGGTGAGGATGGGCCCAGTGGCCGAATGTACGGAACGCTGTACAGGACGGTGTACTGGACGGACCGGGGAGGTGCCGGAGAGATGCGGGAGGTGCCGGAGTTGCCTGAGCTGACGCAGGAGCAGCCCGGGCGAGGGCTGACTGCGCGCGTGCCGTTCCAGGTGGTGGAGGTGACGGGGCCGTCGATGGTGCCCACGCTCCATCACGGGGACTGGCTGCTCGTGCAGTACGGGGCAACGGTGCGCCCCGGGGATGTGGTGATTCTGCGGCACCCGTTCCAGCAGGATCTGCTGATCGTCAAGCGGGCCGCCGAGCGCCGTCGGGGCGGCTGGTGGGTGCTGGCCGACAACACCTTCGCGGGCGGTGACAGCACGGATTACGGGACGGTGCCCGAGGAGCTCGTGCTGGCCAGGGTCCGGGCGCGCTACCGGCCGCTGAAGAAGGATCAGCGGTCGGTTCGGGGTGTGGCGACCTGGGCGGTTTCCGCGCTGCGGCCGGTGTCGGCGGCGCGTTCCGTCTCCAGGCGTTTGCGGGCCCGGTAGGCGGCCACGTTGGCGCGGGTCGCGCAGCGGTCCGAGCAGTAGCGGCGGGAGCGGTTGGTCGAGGTGTCGAGGTAGGCGTTGCGGCACGGCGCCGCCTCGCACAGGCCGAGCCGGCCCACACCGTACGAGGTGAGATGGAAGGCGAGGCCCATGGCCGCGATGGCGGCGTACCCGGCCGTCGCGTTCGACGGGTGGTCGGCCAGGTGCATGTGCCAGTCCGGCTTGCCGTCCTCGTCGCGGAAATCGTGCCCGGAGATCTGCGGGCTGACCGGGAACTCCAGCAGCAGTGAGTTGAGCAGGTCGACAGCGAGTGTCTCGTCACCGCCGTCGGCCGCTTCGAAGACCGCGCGCAGCCGTGCCCGTACGGACCGGAAGCGGGTCACATCCGCGTCGGTCGCCCGCCGGGCCGCCTGTTGGTTGACGCCGAACAGCTCGCGGACCGCCTCGACGGAGGTGAGGGAGTCCTTGTTGCGGGCCGGCTCCTCGGTGTTGACCAGACGCACGGCATAGTCCGAGTAATAGGCCAGTTCCACTTGTAGTCCTTACGGCGTCGGTCTAAAGTCGGTGCAGCGAACGATGTAATGGGCTTTTGCGGTTCCAGGGTATTACATGGGAGGTTCTTCGTGGCGGAGACAACGACAGGTACTGACTGGGCGGCCTGGCAGGAGAGCTGGGACCGCCAGCAGGAGTGGTACATGCCCGACCGCGAGGAACGGTTCCGGGTGATGCTGGACATGGTCGAGGCCATTGTGGGGCCCCGGCCGAGAGTGCTCGATCTCGCATGCGGTACGGGAAGTATTACGGACCGGCTGCTCAAGCGGTTCCCCGAGGCCACCAGCACGGGCGTCGACCTCGACCCGGCACTGCTCGCCATCGCCCGCGGCTACTTCGACGGCGACGAGCGCGTCACCTTCGTCACCGCCGACCTCAAGGATCCCGACTGGACAGGGCAGTTGCCGTACGACTCGTACGACGCCGTTCTCACCGCCACCGCCCTGCACTGGCTGCACACCGAACCGCTCACCGCGCTCTACCGGCGGATCGGCGGGCTCGTCAGGGACGGCGGAGTGTTCATGAACGCCGACCACATGATCGACACCGGGACCCCCCGTATCAACGCGGCCGAACGCGCCCACCGGCACGCAGTCATGGACCGCGCCAAGGCCGCGGGCGCTCTCGACTGGGCGGACTGGTGGGCACTGGCCGCCAAGGACCCGGTCCTCGCCGGGCCGACCGCCGAGCGGTACAAGATCTACGGCGAGCACGCGGACGGCGACATGCCGTCCGTGCGGTGGCACGCCGACACCCTGCGCGAGGCGGGGTTCGGTGAGGCACGGGCCGTCTGGGCGTCCCCCTCGGACACTCTGGTGCTCGCGGTGAAGTAGCGGCAGCATGCCCGGGAAGGGGCGGTACGGCCCTGGCCCGTACCGCCCCTTCTTTTTCTGCACTCTGCTGCAACCCACCGTGCGTCCCGCCGCACTTGAAGGGTGAGACGGTCCGCACCCGCGGACCCGGAGAGGGGCGCCGACGATGCGGATCGCTGACGGTGCCGCGCTGCACGCCTTCGTCGAGGGCAGACGTACCGCACTGTTCCGCAGCGCGTATCTGCTGTGCGGCGACCGGCACGAGGCCGAGGACCTGGTCCAGGCGACGCTGGTCGAAGTGGTGCTCGGCGGACGGCGGCACGGGCGGCTCGACAACATCGAGGCGGCCTCTGTGGGGGGCCGAGCCGGTCGGCCGGCTCGCCCTGAAGGACGGCGGGGTGCCGGCCGTTCGCGACAGCACCGGTATCAAGAGCGAGCAGGCGCAGGGCCCGCTTCTCAAGACCCCGCCGCTCACCCGTGCCCAGCTGCGGACGCTGATGCTCAGCCCGGAGCTGCTGCCGAAGAAGTAGGGATACGGAGAGGAGGGCGGTACGGACCCAGGTCCGTACCGCCCTCCTCGTGCGCTCTCAGAGCACCTTTAAAGCACCTTCGACAGGAACGACTTCGTCCGGTCGTGCTGCGGGTTGGTCAGTACGTCGCGCGGGTGGCCCGACTCGACCACCACACCGTCGTCCATGAAGACCAGCGCATCGCCGACCTCACGGGCGAAGCCCATCTCATGGGTCACGACGATCATCGTCATGCCGTCCTCCGCGAGACCGCGCATGACGTCCAGGACATCGCCCACCAGCTCCGGGTCGAGTGCCGACGTCGGTTCGTCGAAGAGCATCAGCTTCGGCTCCATGGCCAGGGCGCGGGCGATCGCCACCCGCTGCTGCTGGCCGCCGGAGAGCTGCGAGGGGTAGTTGTTCCCCTTGTCGCCCAGACCGACCCGGTCCAGCAGCCGCACCGCACGGGCCCGGGCGACGGCCTTCGACTCGCGCCTGACCTGGACCGGAGCCTCCATGACGTTCTCGATCGCCGTCATATGAGGGAAAAGGTTGAAGCGCTGGAAGACCATGCCGATGTCCCGGCGCTTCAGGGCGACTTCGCTGTCCTTGAGCTCGTAGAGCTTGTCGCCCTTCTGGCGGTAGCCCACCAGCTCGCCGTCGACGGACAGCCGGCCGGCGTTGATCTGCTCCAGGTGGTTGATGCACCGCAGGAAGGTCGACTTGCCGGAACCGGACGGGCCGATCAGACAGAAGACCTCACGCGGGGCGACCTCCAGGTCGATGCCCTTGAGGATGTGCGCGGCGCCGAAGGACTTGTGGACGCCCTCGGCCTTCACCATGGCGGTCATGAGGACACCCCCGTGCGGTTGCTGAACGTAGCCAGGTTCGCCTTGACCTTCTGCCAAGGGGTGGGAGCCAAGCTGCGGGTCGTGCCCCGGGCGTAACGGCGTTCCAGATAGAACTGCCCGACGCTGAACACGCTGGTCATCGCGATGTACCAGATCGACGCGACGAAGAGCATCTCCATCACCGCATACGAGGTCGAGCCGATGCTCGACGTGGCACGGAGCAGCTCCGGATAGGTCACCGCGACCGTCAGCGACGAGGTCTTCAGCATGTTGATGAACTCGTTGCCGGTCGGCGGGATGATCACCCGCAGCGCCTGCGGCAGCACCACCCGGCGCATCGTCTTGGCCTGGGTCATGCCCAGTGCGTGCGACGCCTCGGTCTGGCCCTCGTCCACCGACTGGATACCGGCGCGGCAGATCTCCGACATGTACGCCGCTTCGTTCAGGCCGAGGCCCAGCAGGGCGCACATGAACGGCGTCATGACGTCCGTCATCTCGTTCTTGTAGATGAACGGGATGTTCAGGATGGGGAAGATCAGCGCCAGGTTGAACCACAGCAGCAGTTGCACGTAGACCGGCGTGCCGCGGAAGAACCAGATGTACAGCCAGGCGACGCCACTGGTCACCGGGTTCTTGGACATCCGCATGACCGCCAGGATCACGCCGAGGACCACGCCGAGCACCATGGCGAGCACGGTGATCATCAGGGTGCGGCCCGCGCCCTTGACGACGGTGTCGTCGAAGAGCTTGTCGGACACCGCGTGCCACTGGACGTTGCCCTGCGCGAACGCGTACACCAGCGCTGCCAGCAGCGCGATGACGATCACACCGCTGAGCCAGCGCCCGTAGTGGCGGACGGGAATTGCCTTTATCGCCTCGGCGGGGAGCGCGGACCCCTTGGAGACCGCGCCCCCGCCCGGCGTGGTGCCCGCAGGCACCTTGTCGAACTTCTCAGTCACAGCGACTGCCCTTCAGTGGTGAGCTCGGCTCACTTGCCGCCGTTGATGACGGCCGCGTCGATGGCACCGGTCTCCGCGCCCCACTTCTCCAGCACCTTCTTGTAGGAGCCGTCCTTGATGATGGCGTCGACGGCCTCCTTGAGGGCGTCCCGGAGCTGTGTGTTCTTCTTGCTGACCGCGATCCCGAAGGGGCCGGCGTCGTACTGTTCGCCGACGATCTCGAAGGCCTGGCCGTTGTCCGCCTTGCGGACCAGGTCGAGGGCGACCGGGTAGTCGTTGACCCCGGCAACCGCGCCGCCGGACTTCACGCGGGTCTGGGCCTCGGTGTCGTTCTCGAAGGGCTCGATGCTGATGGCCTTCTTGCCCCCGTCCGTACAGTTCTTGGACTGGGTGGTCAGGGCCTTCTCGTACGTGGTGCCCTTCTGCACGGCGGCGGTCCGGCCGCACAGGTCCTCGATGGACTTGATGCCCTTCGGGTTGCCCTTCTTCACGTACACGGCCGTGCCGGCGGTGAAGTAGTCGACGAAGTCGACGCCCTCGCCGAGCTTCTTGCCCTTGTCGTCCAGGCCCTCCTGGCGCTGCTTGTTGTCGGTGATCGACGACATCGCGATGTTGTAGCGGCCCGAGTTCAGGGAGCTGATCAGGCCGTCGAACGAGCCGGAGGTGAACGTGAACGTCACTCCGAGCTGCTTGCTGAGGGCGGCGGCGATGTCAGGGTCGACACCGACGATCTTGCCGTCGACCTCGGACTCCATCGGGGCGTACTCGGCGTTGGTGCCGACCTTGATGACGCCCGCGTCCTGGATGTCCTTGGGCAGCTTGCTGAAGAGCGGCGCGGCGTTCTTCTTCGCGTTCGTGTCGGTGCCGCCTCCGCTGTCGGTCTGGTCGCCGCAGGCGGTCAGCAGCATGGTGCCGGCGACCGCGATGGCGCCGACCGCTGCAATCCGGGACTTCGCGGCCGTACGACGTGTGGTGCTTGCGGTCATGATCGGGTTCCTCCGGCAGATGAGGGTGGCGTTGCCAGGCGGTAAGGACACACGACGTCGGACGTCGCCGACCTGCGTGATTACGGCATCTTGCCATTCGGATTAGTCCAAACAGGGGGCCAGCCATGTCAAAATCGGGTAACGGGCGATCCCCGAACTTCAAGGGGCCGGTACATCAAGGCCGGACCATCTGTGGGGTTTTCTTCTTCACGCCGGAGGATTTTCGGCGCGTCTCGACTGATGGACGCCATTTCATCGGTTGGCCGACTTGTCCAGATATTCGACTATGAGTCACATCACCGCGTCGATATGGACTCGTCCGTGACGTGGTCCGTCGGGTAAGAAAGACTTTTACACCCCTCATCCGGGGCTCAGGGCGCGTGTGCGGCGCGCCCGCGCGTATGTATTTCCCCCTGCCGGGGCGGGCCAACCGCCGGGCGCAGGGAACGTACGCGGTGCCCGCCCACCCCTCCTCAACCAGGAGTGGCCACCCTCAAACGATGAAGACTTAAGGGGTCAACACCATGGCAGCGGAGATCGTCAATCCTCGCAGCGACAGCACCACTGACAGCGCCACCGAAGAGCCGTTCGATCCGGCCTTCGCGCTCCACCGCGGCGGCAAGATGGCCGTGCAGGCCACCGTTCCCGTCCGTGACAAGGACGACCTGTCCCTCGCGTACACACCCGGCGTCGCCAAGGTGTGCAGCGCCATCGCCGAGAATCCCGAGCTGGTCCACGACTACACCTGGAAGTCGCAGGTCGTCGCAGTCGTGACGGACGGCACCGCGGTGCTCGGCCTCGGTGACATCGGCCCCGAGGCGTCCCTCCCCGTGATGGAGGGCAAGGCGATTCTGTTCAAGCAGTTCGGCGGCGTCGACGCCGTCCCGATCGCGCTCGCGACCACCGACGCGGACGAGATCGTCGAGACGGTCGTCCGGCTCGCGCCGTCCTTCGGCGGCGTGAACCTGGAGGACATCTCGGCGCCGCGCTGCTTCGAGATCGAGCGCAAGCTGCAGGAGCGGCTCGACATCCCGGTCTTCCACGACGACCAGCACGGCACCGCCGTCGTGACGCTCGCGGCCCTGCGTAACGCCGCGAAGCTGTCCGGCCGGAGTCTCGGCGATCTGCGCGCCGTCATCTCCGGCGCCGGTGCGGCCGGGGTGGCCATTGCCAAGTTCCTGCTGGAGGCGGGGCTCGGCGATGTCGCCGTGGCCGACCGCAAGGGCATTGTCAGCCGGGACCGCGAGGACCTGACGGACGTCAAGCGCGAGCTGGCCGAGCTCACGAACCGGGCCGGGATCTCCGGTCCGCTGGAGAGCGCGCTGGCCGGCGCGGACGTCTTCATCGGGGTTTCCGGCGGTACGGTGCCCGAGGCGGCCGTCGCGTCGATGGCGCCCGGTGCGTTCGTCTTCGCCATGGCCAATCCGAACCCCGAGGTCCACCCCGACATCGCGCACAAGTACGCGGCCGTCGTGGCGACCGGGCGTTCCGACTACCCGAACCAGATCAACAACGTGCTGGCCTTCCCCGGCATCTTCGCGGGTGCCCTTCAGGTCCGGGCCTCCCGGATCACCGAGGGCATGAAGATCGCTGCGGCGAACGCGCTGGCGGATGTCGTGGGCGACGAGCTCGCGGCGGACTACGTGATTCCGTCGCCGTTCGACGAGCGGGTGGCTCCGGCGGTGACGGCCGCGGTGGCCGCGGCGGCGCGGGCGGAGGGTGTGGCTCGGCGCTGAGGTCCGGGGCGGGTGTGGGTGCCGGTTGCAGGGTGCGCCTGCGGCGGGCGTTCCCCTACCCGCCCCTTCCCGTAGCCGGGGGCTCTGCCCCCGGACCCCCGCTCCTCAATCGCCGGAGGGGCTGAATAACCGGCCTCGGCCGGCGTTTGAGGCACGGGGTCCGGGGCGGAGCCCCATTTCGGAAAGGTGCGGGGAACAGGCCCGCCGCGGGCGCACCCCCCGCGGTGCGCGTCACACCCGTGGCTGGTTACATCGGCCCGCGCCCCGGCCTATCGTCAGGGCCATGTTCGCCGCCTACGCATCCCGCATCGACCGCGACCACCCCCTCAACGGCCTTGAGCTGGGCGAACGCCCCGCCCCCGAGGCGCGTCCCGGCTGGACGACCGTCAGTGTCCGGGCCGCTTCCCTCAACCATCACGATCTCTGGTCCCTGCGCGGCGTCGGTCTCGCCGAGGACAAGCTGCCGATGATTCTCGGCTGCGACGCCGCCGGGATCGACGAGGACGGCAACGAGGTCGTCCTGCACTCCGTCATCGGGCAGACCGGGCACGGCGTCGGCCCGAAGGAACCCCGTTCCATCCTGACCGAGCGTTACCAGGGCACCTTCGCCGAGCAGGTCACCGTCCCCAGCTGGAATGTGCTGCCCAAGCCGAAGGAGCTCACCTTCGAGCAGGCCGCCTGTCTGCCGACCGCCTGGCTCACCGCGTACCGGATGCTCTTCACCAATGCCGGGGTGCGTCCCGGCGATTCCGTTCTCGTCCAGGGCGCGGGCGGCGGTGTCGCCACCGCCGCGATCGTGCTCGGCCGGGCGGCCGGGCTGCGGATCTACGCCACCAGCCGCGACGAGGCCAAGCGCAAGCGCGCCGTCGAACTCGGTGCGATCGAGGCGTATGAGCCGGGCGCGCGGCTGCCGCAGCGTGTCGACGCGGTCATCGAGACGGTCGGCGCCGCCACCTGGTCCCACTCGGTGAAGTCGCTGCGCCCCGGCGGCACGCTCGTCATCTCCGGTGCGACCAGCGGCGACCGGCCCTCGCACGCCGAGCTGACCCGGATCTTCTTCCTGGAGCTGAAGGTCGTCGGCTCGACCATGGGGTCCAAGGACGAGCTGGAGGATCTGCTGGCGTTCTGCGCGACGACCGGCGTGCGGCCCGTCATCGACGAGGTGCTGCCGCTGGACCGGGCCCGCGAGGGATTCGAACGGCTGGCCTCGGGTGACCAGTTCGGAAAGATTGTGCTCACCTGCTCTTGAGGTGTGCGGGGTGAACTGCTCTCATCTGCGCCATGCGAATGCGGACGCGGATGCGGATGGGCAGCGTACTCACCTCGGTCGTCACTTCGTTCGTGCTCGCGGCGGGGGCCCTCGCCCCCGCCGCCGACGCACATCCCGCACCGGACGCACATCCCGCACCGGACGCACATTCCGCACCATCGGGCCGGTCCGGCATCCCCCGCCTCACCGATGACGAGGGCCGCACCCTCACCCTGCGCGGATGGAACGTCGAGGACAAGGCGAACCGCGGCGGCCAGGCGCTGACCGCCATCACCGAGAAGCACTTCCGCGATCTGCACGCCAAGGGTTTCGACTTCGCCCGGCTGCTCATCTTCTGGGACGATCTGGAACCGCGCCGGGGCCACTACAGCGCCGCGTATCTGCGCCGGATCGACCGGGTCCTGGACTGGGCGCGCACGTACGGCATCCACGTGCTGCTCGACGCCCATCAGGACGTCTTCGGCCCGGCGTTCGGCCACCGCGGCATCCCGGCCTGGGCGACCCGTACCGATGGTCTGCCCTTCACGCCGCACCCCGACGACTGGTTCGCCGAGTACTTCGAGCCCGCCGTGCAGCGCGCCTTCACCCATCTCTACGAGGATCCCGATCTCCAGCGCGCCCAGGCGCAGATGTGGAAAGTCGTCGCCGGCCGTTACGAGCACCACCCCGCCGTCCTCGGGTACGACCTCATCAACGAGCCGATGGGGGAGATCGGGGAGGGGGAGGACCTGGCGACGGCTGCCCGCCGCATCGAGGCTCAGCAGCTCACCCCGATGTACAACCGGCTGGCCCGCGCGGTCCGTTCGGTGGACCGTGCCAACTGGCTGTTCGTCGAGCCCACCCCCATCGTCGGTGAGGGCGTCCCCACCGGGCTGGGGGCGGTCAAAGACCACCGGACCGTCTACGCACCGCACTTCTACAACACCGCGATGGAGGCGGGCGGCGACTACGACCCGTCGGCGGGCTGGATCGAGTCGTACGAAGCCGCCGTCACCGCGTACCCGGAGCAGCGGAACATCCCGGTCGTCGTCGGCGAGTGGGGCCCGCTGAACAACACACTCCCGCGGATGGCCCGCTTCTACCGGGACGCGATGGCCTCCCTGAGCCGCTACACCTCCGGCTGGGCGGGCTATGTGTGGTGCTACGGCGGCGGTTACTGCGCACTGGACAAGGAAGGCGCCTTCGCGACCAACAAGGAGCGCACCGCCACGCCGTACGCTCCCGCCGTCGCCGGAGCCGTCCACTCCGACACGTACGACGACACCACCGGCGTCTACCGGCTCTCCTACACGGCCGGCCGCCGTGGCACCACGGAGATCTCCCTGCCGCCGACGGCCGGGGCGTGGCGGGTCTCCGTGGACGGGCACGCCAAGGTCCGCAGGCACGGGGGAGAGGTGCGCATCCAGGCCCGCAGGGGGAATCGCGTCACGGTCACGGTGACCTGGGCGGCGCGTGGCTGAGCGGGTTCCGGCAACACCTTTGTCAATCGTGGTTGACACGGATTCCGTGTCAACGTAAGTTGACATCATGACCGAAGCAACGGATCTCGCCGCGCGTGCCGGTGACCACGACCCCCGGGTGGGGCTGCGGGCGGTCGCCGCACTGCGACGGCTGCTGGAGCAACTCGAAGCCGTGCAAGTCAGAAGCGCCCGCGTGAAGGGCTGGTCGTGGCAGGAGATCGCGGCCGAACTGGGCGTCAGCCGGCAGGCCGTGCACAAGAAGTACGGGAGGCATTGATGTTCGAACGATTCACCAAGAGCGCCCGGGCGACCGTGACCGGCGCCGTGACCCACGCCGAACGGACCGACGCCGAATCGGTCACCGAGGAACATCTGCTGCTCGCCCTGCTGGACCGGCGGAGCGGCCGGGCCTCCTTCGCCATCACCTCGCTGGGCCTCGCCGACCGCCGCGCGGCGGTCGAGGCCGATCTGGTCACCGCGCGCCGCCGTGGCGGGCTGACCCAGGCCGATACGGACGCACTCGCCGGTATCGGCATCGATGTCACCGAGATCGTCGCCCGCGTCGAGGAGGCCCATGGGGAGGGCGCGCTGGACAGGGCCCGGCGGCGCGGGGCGGGGCGTCGCCCGTTCACCCGAGGCTCGAAGGACGTCCTGACGAAGACGCTGCGCATCGCGGTGGGGCGCGGAGACCGTTTCATCGGCGACGAGCACCTCTTCCTGGCGCTCACCGCCTGCCCCGGCGTGGTCGCCGACGTACTCGCCGCACATGGCGCGACGCACGAGGCGGTGAACCGTGCGTTGTATGGGGACGGGGACGGGGGTGATTTCAGCCCGTCCGGCACCTGAGGGCCCCCGTCCCCGGTCCCGCGTCAGCTCCCCGCGCCGTCCTTCCGCAGCAGCGCCCCGATGTGGGCCGCCGCCGTCGACAGATGGCGGCGCGCCTCCGTCAGCTGCTCCTGCGTGACGCCCCGGTCCCGGGCCGCGTCGCGGATGTCGTCGCGGAAGCGGTCGAGCAGGCGGTCCAGATCGCGGGCCGGGTCGCCGGTGCCGGCGGTGTCCTTGCCCCATTCCGGGTCGGCGTCGGCGGGTTCCGGCTTGATGTACGGGGGCCAGCTGCCCGTCCTCGCGAAGCTGCCCAGCTGGCTGGTGATCTCGGCCAGCCCCTCCCGTACGCCCGAGGGCCAGTCGCCCCGCGCGAAGTGCTCCTGGACCTGGCGGGCGGCGTTCTGCATCTGCTCGCGTGCCCTGTCCTGGGCCTCCTTGGCCTGGCGGCGGGCCTGCTGGGCGTCCTCGCGGGCGCGGCGGGACTCGTCCTTCGCCCGGCGGGCCTGCTCCTTCCACTCCTGCTTGGCCTTGCGCAGCTCCTCCTTCGCGGCGCGCCACGCCTCCTTGTCGCCGAAGTCGCCGAGGTCGCCGAAGGCGGACTCCCATTCGCCCTTGCGGCCGGTGGCGCCGGCGGAGGTGTGCCTGGTCTCGTGTGCCGCGGCCCGCATCTCGCTGCGCAGCTTGCCGGCGGCACCGCGTACGTCGTCCCGGATCTCGGCGGCCAGTTCGGAGACGGAGTCCCTGATCTCCAGTTCCAGATCGGCTAGTTCGCCCGTGCGGCCGGCCAGTTCGGCGCGGCCCGCGTCGGTGATCGAGTAGACCTTGCGGCCGCCCTCGGTGGTATGGGTGACGAGGCCCTCGGCCTCCAGCTTGGCGAGGCGCGGATAGACCGTGCCCGCCGAGGGTGCGTACAGCCCCTGGAAGCGCTCCTCCAGGAGCCGGATCACCTCGTAGCCGTGGCGAGGGGCCTCGTCGAGCAGCTTCAGCAGGTAGAGGCGGAGGCGGCCGTGGGCGAATACGGGGGGCATGTCAGAGCACCTTTCCGGTCGGCTCGGCATCGTGCGGATCGTCCTCGGCCGGTGGGCGGCGCAGCAGGGCGATCGATCCCGAGACGGTCGTCGCCCTCAGCTTCCCGGTCCCGGCGCCGAGCGTGCCGGTGATCTTCTTCGCGCCCCAATGGCCACTGACCCGCAGATCCTCGAAGCCGTTGGAGACGGCGCCGCTCGCGGTGTTCGCCTCGACCGTCGCGTCCGCCGGGTGCGGCAGCCGGATGGCGACCTCGCCGGAGACCGTGGCCAGCTGGATGTCCGTGGGCTTCCCGGTCGGGTCCAGGTCCAGGACCATGTTGCCGCTGACCGAGTCCGCCCGGACCGGCGCCCCGGCGCCCTCGACGACCGTCAGATCGCCCGAGACCGTCTGGAAGCGCAGCTCGCCGGTGACCGACTGGGCCTCCACGCTGCCGGAGACCGTCTCGGCCCTGACCGGACCTGCGAGCCCGACGAGCGTGGTGTCGCCGCTGACGCCCCGTACGTCCGTACGTCCGCGGATTCCGGATACGACGGCTCCGGCGCCGACCACGCCCACCTCCACGGCAGACCCGGCCGGCACGGTGAGCGAGACGACCGCGCTGCGGTGCCAGCCCTTGAGGTCGAACCACTTGAGGAAGCCGTTCCACGGCAGGCCCTCGTACGCGACCGTCAGGGTGCCGCCCTCCTGGGTCACGATCAGGGGCGGGCCATCGATCGCGGAGATCTCCAGCCGGGCGGTCGGCTCCTCGGTGCCGACGACATTGACGGTGCCGCCCACGATGCGCACATTGAGCGACGTCACGGGGCCGTCGAAGGTCAGCTTCTGGGGCTCGGCGATGGTCCATGTCGACACAGGCATGGATCTGACCTCCCGGGGAGCGCGGAATGACGCAACATATCGCGTCTCTTGCAGAACACGATATATCGCGGATCGGGGAAGTCAAGGGAAAGTGACGGACGTTGCGATGCCGGTGGTCCATCAAAGGGCGCCAAATATGGGCAAATTGCCCTACGTGTGGGGTATGAACGCGACATCCCCCGTGGGGGCGCTGCTGCTGTGCCGTGCCGAACCCGAGGCCGTACGGCAGGTGGCCCATCTGCTGCGCGAGCGGATGCTGCTCGCGCCCGCCGGAGACGGGTGGTCCGTCCTCGTGCCCGAGGGAAAGCCCTGGCAGGACGGTGGCGGGAGCGCGGGCGCGGAGCCGGTCGACCGGGTCGTGGCCGGCTGGGCCACCGCACTCGCGGTCGGCTCGGCCCGGCCCGTCCTCGCCCTGTGGTGGGACGGCGACCGGGTCGGCCACACGCGCGCGTCCGGATTCCGCCGGCCGGTCGGCCGCGTCTGGCTCGCGGACGGCACGCCGGTCGGTGAGGACGAGGCCATGCGTACGTTCGCCGAACGGCTGGGCCTCGACCCCGTACTGGATGTCCAGGCGCTCGAAGGGCTGACCCGCCCGGACCCGGACGCCGATGCCCGCATCCGGCTGCGCGGGCTGCTCGCCGTCCTCGGCCGCATCGGCCCGGCCCTCCCGTCCGGTCCGGACCCGGACACGCCCGGCGACCGGCTGTACGCGGCGGCCGACGGCCGGCCCGAAGCGGAACCGATCACCTGGACCGGCCGGCGCGAGGCGGTGAAGGCCGAACTCGACGCGGTCGAGAACAGCCGCCTCGGCCCCTGGACGCACGGCCCCAGGGCCCGCGTACTGGGCGGCGCCCGGGCTGCCGCTCGCCCTCCGGGGGATCGGGCGCCGCAGTGGCGGCTGGGTCTTCGCGGGGGGCGCTGCTGATGACGCACGGAGCGCTCGGCCTCGCCCACGACCGGTTCAGGGCCGAGGGGGCCGGGGGCGTCGGAGACGCCGGGCCGCTCCGACTACTCGTCCTCGTCCTCGTCGTCGAGGCGGGCCAGCCAGGTGGCGAGGCGCTCGACCGGCACCTCGAAATCGGGATTGAGATCGACGAACGTACGCAGCTGCTCGGCGAGCCACTCGAAAGTGATCTCTTCCTCGCCTCGCCGCTTCTCCAGCTCCTCGATACCGCGGTCGGTGAAGTACATGCGGCAAGCGTAATGCCTGGTGGCAGCTCCTCGGAGGCCGGGAGTACGTCCCCGGGCGCGGTCCGCGGCGGCCGCGCGAGCCCGCCGAGAACCGGCCCGCAGTACCCCGGCGTCATGGTCCATGTGTCTCGCATCGGCAGCGTACTGCCGTTAGCCTGCGGGTAGTTGGGGGAACGGGGGGTTTCATGGGTGACAGCGGGGCCCGTATCACGCGCATCGAGATGCCGGACGGCACACCGGTCTGGGCGCGGATCTCCGGGGCGGAGGAACTGGCGAAGCCCGCCCGGGGTCCGGCGTTCACGGACATCGGCTACGGGGACTTCGCCGAGCAGGTGCAGGCCCGGGTCGAGAGCCTCCAGGCGGTCGTGACCAGCGTCGCGCGTTCGCTCGCCGAGCCGCTGCGGGCGGTGCGGCCCGACGAGGTCAGTGTCGAATTCGGCATCGAGCTCACCGCGAAGGCGGGCAAGGTCGTCGGCCTCCTCGCGGACGGCGAGGCCAAGGGCGGCATCAAGGTCACGCTGACGTGGAGCGGTGGCGGTCCGCCCGCCGATCCGACGATCCCGGCGCAGACGGGGGCGCCCCACGCGGGGCAGACGCCGCCACAGGCGGCCGCGCCCCATGCGGGGCAGCCCGCACCACAAGCACCCCCGCACCCCGCCCCGCCCCTGCCTTCCCCGCCCTCCTCGCTGCCCGGGCACCCGCCCGTGCCCACAGCACCGCCGGCGGCGGCCCCGGGCGCATCCGGGAGGAATCCGGACGCCGGGGCATCCACCGGCGCACCGGCGCATCCGGACGGGGCCGGGCCGGACGCCGGAAGCCGGTCATGACCCAGCCACCCGGCAGGGGCGCAGGGGGCGGCTCGGAGAGTACGTACCGTGCGCTGGCGGGCCTCGTGATGGCGGCGACCGTACGCATCCATCGCCCGGAGCCCGGGTATGCCCCTGACGGATCCGACAGCGGCTTTCTGGGGAGCGGCTTCTTCATCGCCCCGAGCTGGGTCCTCACGTGCGCGCACGTGGCGATGGAGGGGGAGGGGCGTCACGTGAACGTGGTCTTCAAGCCGGACCCGGGCAGTGCCGAGACCGCGGTCGAGGGCACCGTGGTCGCCGCCCTGCCCGAGAGCCGTCACGGCCCGGCCGGGCCCGGCGGCGCGCGGGTTCCGACGCCTTCGGGCGGCTGGCCCGCCCCCGACCTCGCGCTCATCCGGCTGCTCCGGCCCGTCGAGCACCCCTGCGTGTACGTCACCGAGCGCCCGGCGGGCATGTTCGGCGGCGGCTCGGTCCTCTACACGGGCTGGACCGACGGCGGGTCGGGGCAGCTGACCCGGTTCAGCGGGCGCTGCCAGGTGATGGGCACCTTCGGCGACTGGGCCGAGGACGACGAACAGATGCGGCTCGACGGCGACCGGATGTACCCGGGCCTGTCCGGCGGACCTGTGGTGGACCTGGCCCGCGGCGAGGTCGTCGGCGTACTCAAGTCGCGCTCCGACGGCACGACCGGCGGGACCTCGATCGGCGTCGAGCGGCTGCGTACGCTCCCCGTGCCGCCCGGGACGGTCGCCGCCGAGTCCGACGACCCCTACCAGGCCGTTTTCCACGCCCACGACCGCTACCACGCCGACCGGCACACCAGCCCGGTCGGCACCGAGCGGACCTGGGCCGATCTCCAGCGGGAACTGGGTGCGGGATCGGGGCTCGCCCTCAGCCCCCAGCAACGCGTCGACCTGCTCGGACGGCTCGCCGAACTCCCGCCCCCGCTCAGCACCCGCAGCCTCCTCGACCTCCTGGACCGGCTGCCGGACACCCACCCGACCGAGCACCACGCGGCACCGCGCGGCTGGCGCGACGGACTGGGGACGCTGTACGACGCCCCCGGCGGCGACGGCGCACTGGAACTGATCCTGCGCTACTGCATGAGCGCCATCTCCGCCGAACGCCCCTACGTCCTGCCGTCCACCCGGCCCGCCGAGGCATCGCTGTGGGAATGGGTGAAGCGGATCGCCGAGGACCGGCTCTCCCGCAAGTTCCGGCATGAACTCGCCGGGCTCCGGCACAACGGCCGGCACGCCCCGGGCCTCGAACACCTGCGGACCCCGACGCCGACGCTCGAACCCACCAGGACACGCAGCGCCCCGTTCGTCCTGCTGGCTCTGGAGCCGCGCGGCTGGGAACGGGACCGCTACGACTGGTGGATCGGCGTCGCGCAGAACACCGGGGACGTCCTGCCCGTCGCCGAGGACAGCCGGGGCACCGCACCGGACGCCCTCCCGGCCCGGCTGGCGGGGCCGCTGGCGGAGGCGTTCCGGCGGTGCGACGAACCCGACGACCCCGCCGTGCTCCAGGTCGCCGTACCCCAGGCCCTCATGGACCTGGAGGTCGACGGATGGCAGGTGCCGCCCGACGGGCGGCCGCTCGGAGTGCTGCGCCCCGTGGTCATCCGCCGCCTGGACCACCGTCCGCTCCTGGCCGATGACGGGATCGACGAGCGCGAGGCGCGCTGGAACCGGACCATGGCCGCCGCGATGCGGGCCGCCGTCGTCGACTGCGAGGACGGAATGCGGGTACCCGTACCCGTGGTCGGGGACCTGCGCCAACTGGCCTACGAGACAGTCCCGGTGCTCTGCCGTTACGGCGACCGGGTCCACCCGGAGAGCGCGGCCGGTCTCGGGCGGGTGCTCGACGGGGGTTTCGGGGTGGCCCTGTGGCGGCGCCGGGCCGCCGAGCCGGCCGCGGTCTGCACGGAATTCCACCGGCGCGCCGCCGATACGGTCGCCGAGGCCCGCATTGCCGTTCAACTCCCCAAAAAAGTCCATGAGTTGAGGCAGGGGGTGCATACGGGCCGTGCGGAGACGTACTGGTCGGACGGTGTCGCCCTGTTCTACGACGATCCGCACCATCCGCTGCCCGGCTCCGGGCAGTTCCTGGAGGCGCCGTGAACGACCGGGCCGGCCGGCCCCTTACGGGGTGTACGCCGGATCGCTACCGTGATGCACGTTCGACTGCTGCCCCTGGCGGACGAGTGACGACGAGGAACACGCTATGAGTGAACCCAGCGAGTGGCTCATCTACCGAGGGGCCGGAGAACCGCACGAAGGCATCGAGCAGCTGCCGCCCCCGCCGCCCTGGCGGGACTTCGCGGGCCGCGGCGCCCCGGCCCCCGACGAGCAGGACGGGGACGGATCCGCCGACCGCCGCCTCGGCGGCTACCGGCACATCGCCGAACTCCACCGGCCGGGCGCCGAAGAGCTCGAAATGATCAATGCCGCGCTCTATCTGCGGCGTCCGCTGCTGGTCACCGGCAGCCCCGGCGCCGGAAAGAGCACGCTGGCCCACTCCGTTGCCCATGAGCTCGGGCTCGGCCGGGTCCTGCGCTGGCCCATCGTCAGCCGCTCGGAGCTCCAGGACGGCCTCTACCACTACGACGCGATCGCCCGGCTCCAGGACGTACAGATCGCCGCGCACAGCGCCGCGTCCGGGGCGGCCGGCGCCGAATCGGCGGAGAGTGTCGGCAGCTATATCCGGCTCGGACCGCTCGGCACCGCGCTGCTGCCCTCGGACCGGCCGCGCGTACTGCTCATCGACGAGCTCGACAAGAGCGACATCGATCTGCCGAACGACCTGCTCAACGTGCTGGAGGAGGGCGAGTTCGGCATCCCCGAGCTGGAGCGGATCGCCGACCGGCTGCCCGACGGCGAGGCGGAGGTCCTCGACGACGACGGCAACAAGGTGAAGGTGAGGGGCGGCCGGGTGCAGTGCCGGTCCTTCCCCTTCGTGGTGCTCACCAGCAACGGCGAGCGGGACTTTCCGGCGCCCCTGATGCGCCGCTGCATCCACCTGGAGCTCGGACGTCCCGACCACCAGCGGCTCGCGACCTTCGTACGCGCCCACCTCGGCGACGAGGCGGCGCGCTCCGGGGACGACCTCATCGCCCACTTCCTGGAACGCTCCCGCAGTGAACTCCTCGCCACCGACCAGCTGTTGAACGCGATCTATCTCACCGACGCCGCCGCCCCGGCCGGTCGCGACCGCCTCGCCGACCTGCTCATCCAGCGACTCGACCGGCCGAGGTGATGCGCTGATGGCCGACGGCAAGGCGCGGCACGGACCGGATGAGGGACGCGGCCTCGACGGCGGTCCGGGTGACGTCGTGGAGCCTTACGACGCCCATGTGTCGGGGGAGGCCGCGGAGGCTCACGGCATCCCTGCCTCGGACGAGGACGACAAGGTCGTCGACACTCGGCCCGAAGCCGGCGGGCCGATGTCGGAGCCGGAACCGGACTCTGAGCCGGAACCGGACTCGGTGCCGGAGCCCGGCCGTGAGCCACAGCCGGACTCCGAGCCGTACGGCGGAGGTCTGCTGCCCGCATTCGTCGCCCGGTTACGCGAGGCCGGGCTCGACCCCGACGCCGAGCAGCTCTGCGACGCCCTCTGGCTGGCCCGCTGGACCCGCCACCCCGACGCCCCGGACGACGAGGGCGACGCGACCGGGCCGCCCCTGCCCGTCGGCCCGGCCCAGGAGGGCCGGCCGACAGGACACCCCACCCCGCCGGTGACCGGACGCGACGAAGCCCCGGACCCCGCACCGGACGACGGCGAGCTCGCGGAGCAGCAGGACCTCGGCGACGCCGACCGGCGGATCGCCCTCTACCCCGTACCCCGCACCGCGCCACCCGGCGGCCCGCGCCCGGCCGGGCGCGGGCGGAGCGCCGCCCGGGGTGGCCGGGCGAGAGCACTCACCCTCGGCGTACCCGCCGCCCCGGCCCTCCCCGCGCCGCTCGAACTCCAGCGAGCCCTACGCCCGTTGCAGCGCTACCGCCCGGCCGCGCCCCCGCTGCGCCGCACCCTCGACGAGACGGCGACCGCGGAGCTCAGCGCCCGGGCCGGCGGGGTGATCATGCCGGTGTTCCGTGGTGTGTCCCGGGGCGAGGCGCTGCTGCAGTGCGTCATGGACGCCTCGTCCTCGATGCTGGTGTGGGATCGGATGTTCGGCGAACTCCAGCAGATCTTCGGCCAGTTGGGAGCCTTCCGGGACGTCCAGGTGCGCTATCTGCACCAGGGGCCCGACGGTGCGGCCGCGGTGAGCCGCAGCCCCGACCCGGCCGCCGCACCGCTGAACTCCGCCGACCGGCTGAGCGATCCGACCGGCCGCCGTGTCACCGTCCTGGTCAGCGACTGCGCCGGTCCGCTGTGGCACAGCGGCCGGGCCCACCGGCTGCTGCACCAACTGGCCGGACAGGCCCCGACCGCCGTGCTCCAGCCCCTGCCGCAGCGGATGTGGAACCGGACCAGGCTGCCGGTCACCTATGGTTCGCTGTCCCGCGGCGACGGGCCAGGCGGAGCCGCCGCACTGAAGGTCACGGAGCACGCCGGAACGGGGCCCGCCGTGCACCCGGGCGCCCTCGCGATTCCCGTGCTCCCGCCGGTGGAAGGCGCGTTGGCGGCCTGGGCGAGGCTGCTCTCCGGCACCGGCGCTGGGCAGATCTCCGGAGCCGTCGGCTGGGTGCGGGCCGATCAGCCCGCGGCGGCCGCACAGCGCCCCGGTGACGGGCTGTCCTCGCTCCAACTGGTCAGCCGCTTCCGTTCCGCGGCCTCCCCGGTCGCCGGGCAGCTGGCCGTCTACCTCGCGGCGGCCCCGCTGTATCTGCCGGTGATGCAGCTGGTGCAGCGCACGATGCTGCCCCACTCCGGCCCGTCCGAACTCGCCGAGGTGCTGCTGAGCGGACTGCTGTCACGGAGCAAGGCCGAGGACGGCGATGAGGGCGGCGGCCAGTGGTACGAATTCGCGCCCGGCGTCCGGGAAGCGCTGCTCGGTCCGCTGGGCCGGGACGAGGCGCTGCTCGTACTCAAGCACTGCTCGCAGTACATCGAGCAGCGGTTCGGAAAGGGCGGGCCGAACTTCCCGGCCCTCGCCTTCGCCCAGCTCGGCGAGAGCAGGTACGGATCGGCGCGGGCCACCCACACCACGGACACCATGGAGAACAGCGCACCCGACGGGGAGATCGAAGAGGGTGACGAGAACGGGGAGGGCGACGCAGGCGGCGGGTCGCGCGTCCCCCATCCCTTCGCCGAGGTCGCGGTCCGCGTACTGGAGCGTTTCATGCCCCTGCCCGAGCAGTTCGTCGTCCAGACCGACCGGGACGGCTACCGGAGCCCCGTCCAGACGCCGAACGCGGCGGTGGAGAGCGCCCGCGTCCTCGTGCGGCACTTCGAATCGGACAGCATGGTGCAGTACCTGATCGACGCCGTGCAGCTGCTGCGGGGCGCCACCGAGCGCGAGGAGCAGCCGGGCACCGATCCCGAGCTGTGGGCGGAGTACTCGCGCTGCGTCCTGCGGCTGTGGGAGGTCCAGGGCGACGCCGAGCTGCTCCGTGAGGCCGAGTACGCCGCCGAACGGGCCGCCGCACACCCCGGAGCGGTACGCGAACGGGCCGTACTGGCCAAGGTGCTGCACGCCGCGGCCGACGACCGGCGGCGGCGCGGCGACCGGCGCGGCGCACTGGAACTGCTGCGCCGCGCCGACCGCGAGTACACGGCCGCCTGCGCGGACCCCGGTCTGGAACCCGCCGAGGCCCTCCGGCTCACGCTGGAGCGGGTCCGGGCCCTGGAGGCGCAATGGCGGCTCGACGGCGACACCGCCCTGCTGCAGGCCGCGTACGGCATGCTGGAGGCGTTCGCCGATGTCTGGCCCGACCAGGAGAACCGGCCCGCCGCCCTGCCGCTGGCGCACGGCCGTACCCTCCTGAAACTGGCCGGGGCCACCATCGACACCGAACAGTCCCGGGTGTACGCCGGTCAGGCGGCGCGCTCCTTGCGCACGGCGTTCGAACAGGGCGGCGGCCGGCACACCATGGGCACCGAGGTGCGCATCCTGCTGGACCTGGTGGACGCCCTGCTCGCCTCCGGCGAGGAACCGGACGAGGCCGCGACCCTGATCGAGCAGGCCCTGGAGACCGTACGGGAACAGCGGCTGCTGGCCTTGCTCCGGACCCGGGCCGGCCGAGTCCGTGTCGCCCGCTACGAACACACCGGGAATCCGGACGAACTCGTCGGTGCGGCCGACTGGTTCGCCCGCGCCGCACGCGGCGTCCCGCGCGACTCGCAGGCCCACGCCGATCTGCTCGCCGAATGGGGCGGCACCCTGCTGCGCCGCGCTCAACTTCCGGACGGCCGCGCGCACATCGGCGCTGCGGTACGGGTGCTGCGCGACTGCCGTACGGAGACGGCGGCGGGCAGTGCGCGCCAGGCCGAGCGGCTGCTGATGCTGGGCCGGGCGCTGATGCTGCGGCACCGGGCCACCGAGGACCGGGTCGATCTGCGGGAGGCCGAGCATCTCTTCGGGCTCGCGGCCCACGAGGCGACCGACCCGCTGACCGCGGCGCGCTGCTGGCTGGAACTGGGCCTGTCCCACCTCGATGCCTCCCGGGTGCTGCAACGTCCGGCCCGGCTCGACGAGGCGGCCGAGGCGTTCCGGGACGCGGCCGATGCGGCCGGCACGGCGGAAGCGGAGCTGGACAGTCCACAACAGGTCCAACAGGCGGTCGAGTTGGGTGCTAGAGCCAACCACTGGCGGGGTATGACATACGAGAGGGCGGGACGCCCCCGGGCCGCACGCGAGGCGTACCGGGCGGCCCGCCAGGAATGGCGCAAACTGCCGGACGGCGGCGGCGCGGCGGGCGAGTCGACCGCCGAGCGGCTGGCGGAGCTGGAGCGCTGAGTGCCGGGCAGCGGAGCGTTCGGGCGGTGCGACGCCGGTGTGATGCGATCCGGGTGATGCGCGCTGTGTACGACCGGCGTACGACCGACGCCGGTCGATGGCATGCTCAAGAAGGCGTACCTCGGAATGTGCGGGGCATCGGTACAGATGTGACCGGTGCGACTCGTACCGGAGCCGGCAGTACGGGCGCCATCGCAACGCGAGTAGATGTACGTGTGTCAGGGACACGGGCCGGGCGGGACGCGCTCAACGGCGAGCGAGTCATTGCAGGCCCGATGCGGCAGTACGCGGTACGGGGAGGCGTGATGAGCGAGTCGATACGCAACGGCGGGCCGGGCGGCGGGTCGTCCGGCGGGCCGGATGCGCTGCCGGATCTGCTGGGGCTCGATCTGGAGGCGCTGCGGACACTGGACCACCCGGTGCTCTCCGCAGTGGTCGCGGATCTGCGCGGCCGGGCCGAGCAGCCGCGGGAGATGCTGTGGGGATTCAACAACGCCTTCTGAGGCGGGTTGCCCCGCAGCTCCGCGGGACGGGGCCGCAGCTTCGCAGGACGGCGCCTCGGCCGCACGATTTCGGTCCGGGGCCGGGTTGAACCGGACATCGTCGCCCGGGACGGGTTTGCCCGCACGGCAGGCCAGGGATACTCGCCTCGGGCCGGCAACGGGGGCCGTCCCGGCAGACATGCAGCACGGGGGTGCCGGAGTGTCTCGACAGGCGACGCCGGACACACCCGGGCGCTCGGAATCCGGCGCCACCGGCCGACTCCCTGTCCCCTTCGGGCAGTTCATCGTCAAGGTGCACGGCCGGTGCAATCTGGCCTGCCGCTACTGCTATCTCTACGAGGGCCCCGACCACACCTGGCGTGCCCGCCCGGCCGCCGCCGCACCCGCCGTCCTGGACCGCACCGCGGAGCGGATCGCCGAACACGCGGCGGCCCACGGACTGCGTAACGTCGCCCTTGTCCTGCACGGCGGCGAGCCCCTCCTCGCGGGCGCCGACCGGCTGGCCGCCCTCGCCGGCCGGGTGCGCGACCTGGCGCCCACGGACTGCACCGTCCACACCACCGTGCAGACCAACGCCACCCTGCTCACCGACGCCCGCATCGCCACCCTCGCCCGGCACTCCATACGGATCGGCATCAGCCTCGACGGCGGTCTGGCCGCCCACAACACCCGGCGCACCGACCACGCGGGACGCCCCTCCTGGCCCGCCGCCTCGCGCGGCGCCCGGCTCCTCGCCGACCGGCACCCCGACGCGTACGCGGGCATCCTCACCGTCGTGGACCCGGACACCGACCCCATCGAGATGTACGAGTCGCTGCTCGCCCTGCGTCCCCCGGCCCTGGACCTGCTGCTGCCGCACGGCAACTGGACGAACCCCCCGCCGGGCCTGCCCGACGCGGGGACGGCCCCCACGGTGCCCGGACAGGGCCGCCCGACCCCGTACGGCGACTGGCTCACCACCGTCTTCGACCGCTGGTGGCCGGCCGCGCGCAGGGAGACCCGGGTCCGGCTCTTCGAGGAGTGCATCGCCCTGCTGCTGGGCCTGCCCGCCGCCACCGAATCCCTCGGTCTCGACCCCGTCAACGCGATCGTGGTCGAGACCGACGGGTCGATCGAGCAGGTGGACTCCCTCAAGTCCGCCTACGACACGGCCGCCGCCACCGGGCTCGACATCTTCCACCACACCTTCGACGACGCCCTGCGCCACCCCGGCGTCGCCGCCCGCCAGGCAGGCGCCGACGCGCTCGCCGCCACCTGCCGCGCCTGCCCGCTGCTGACCGTCTGCGGCGGCGGCCACTACGCACACCGCTACCGCGCAGAGAACGGCTTCATCAACCCGTCCGTCTACTGCGCCGACCTCGAACGGCTGGTACGCCATGTCGCGGCCCGGCTGTCCGACGCAACCGCAGGAGAACACCGATGAGCCCCCCACTCCCGGACCACATGCTGCGCCAACTGGGCCGCACCGAGGGCGACGCCGACACCCTCCGCGTCCTCGTACGTGATCAGGACACCCGGCGACTCCTCCTGCTGCGGGCCCTGCTCGACGCAGCCGAGGCCGCCCCCACGACCGTCTGCCCGCCCCGGGCGCTCGACCGGGTCCGCCAGGACTGGGCGCTGCTGGAGACGGCGGAACGCGCCGACCGGGCCGCCGTGCGCACCGTCCTGTTCCACCCCCTCGCCGGGCCCTGGGCGCAGCGCTGCCTGCGCGGCCTCACCGGCACCGCCCCCGGCCCCGAACTCCTGGCCGACCTGGACCACTTGAGCGCCCTCGCCGCGACGGCCGCGATCCGCGCAGGCGTCGCGTTCACGACCCGGCTCACCGCACACGACGGGCACCTGTCACTGCCCACCCTGGGCGCTCTCCGCGCGGTCTCCGGCCCGGTCGACATCGCCTTTGCCGAGGGTGAACTGACGGTGCGTGAAACCGACGGCGGGCCGCTCCTCACCGTACATACGCAACGGGACGGCTCGGCCGGCTCGGCCGACCCGCGCTGGCTGCCCGTGCTTGCCCTGCCCGCCGTGCTGCCCGGCATCGGACCCGTACCCCTGGACGACGTCGACCCGTACCGCACCGAGGGCAGCGGACTCCAGCGCCACGGACTGAGTGCCGCCACCCATATCGACGACCACGAACGCAAGGCCTGGACCGAGTCCTGGTCCGGAGTGGAGCCCCTGCTCCGCATCGGCGGCGAGCACCGCCTCACCGAAGCGGCCGTGCTGCTGCGCTGCCTGATACCGCTCGGCCACCCGCCCGGCTCCGGGCCGACCGGCGAGGGCGCGGCGCACTGCAGCGGCACCAGGCGCGAGGCGTTCGGCGCCGTCCTCAGCAGCAAGCCGGCCACCCCCGCCTACTTCGCCTCGACCCTCGTCCATGAACTCCAGCACACCAAACTGGCCGCGCTCGGAGCCCTCGTACCGCTGCACCACGAGGACACGGCACCACGCCACTTCGCCCCCTGGCGCTCCGACCCCCGGCCCTTCGACGGCCTCCTGCAGGGCGCCTACTCGCACATCGCGCTGGCCGACTACTGGCAGCGGTTCGCGCTCGGCGCGCAACGCGTCACCCACCGCGACCTGGCCTGGGCCGAGCACGCCCGCTGCCGCGAACAGGTCGGGGCCGTACTGCCCGTGCTGGCCGGATCGGCGGCACTGACCCGCGAAGGCCGGGTGCTGGTCAACGAGATGATCACGCTCTACCACCGTCTGGACGATTGTCCGCCCCCCACGGGTCATCTCGCGCGCGCGCAGGCGTACGTGGCCACCGCCAAGGTGATATGGCAGCAGAGGAACGGCTCGCGAAGGCAGTGAGCGGCACCCGCGACACCGGCCGGAGCGACCATGCTCCGGTGTATGTTGACAAGGCTCGCATCGAGGCAGGGAGACGGTTGAATGCCCGGAACGCGTAAGCAAGTTGGAGCAACCGGGGCGCAGACCGTCACCATCAGTTTCGCCGGTTTCAACCGCGCCTGGGCGGCGTGGATCGGGGACCGTCTGGAGCGCCGTGGAGTGACGGTCGTCCAGCAGCGCTGGGATCCCCCGGTGGAGCTCCCGCTGGAGGAGTCGCTGCGGGATCTGACGCTGTCGCGCGGCAGCGTCCTGGTGATCCTCAGCGACTGGTACTTCCAGCTCGGCCCCCGCAGCCACGACGAGTGGAACAGGGCCCTGCGCGAGGTCGTCGCCCCCGACCCCGACCGCTTCGCCGCCGTCTGTGTCACCACCTCCGCGCTGCCCGGCGCCACCTCGGTCCTCGGCGCGGCCGACCTCACCAACGTCGGCGCCGACGAGGCCGAACGGCGGCTCCTCGTCCGCCTGGGCCTGCCCACCGACCCGCTGCCCGACTCCGTCGAGGCCAGGCAGGGCCCCCGCTATCCGGCCGACACCCCCGAGGTGTGGGGCGGGGTGCCGCGCCGCAACACCCGGTTCACCGGCCGCGAGGAGCTGCTCGGCAAGGCGTATCAGGCCTTCCAGGACGCCGGACCCGGCGCCGGAGTCGTGACGCTGCACGGCATGTCCGGCGTCGGCAAGACCCAGCTGGCCGCCGAGTACGTCTACCGCTTCGGCTCCGAGTACGACGTCGTGTGGTGGGTGCCTGCCGACCGGCGCGCCCTCTACCGCCAGAAGCTCGCCGAACTCGCCCCTGAACTGGGCCTGTCCACCGGCGCCGAGTACGGCGAACGGCTGCGCGCGGTGCGCGACGCGCTGCGCCGCGGCGAACCCCACTCCCACTGGCTCCTCGTCCTCGACGGCGCCGACGAACCCGAACACATCTGGGACCTGGTGCCGACCGGCCCCGGACATGTCCTGATCACCTCCCGCAACCCGGAGTGGAGCGAGCACAACAGCAACCTCGTCGAGGTCCCGGTCTACGACCGCGAGGAGTCGGTCGCCTTCATCCGCCGCCGCGCCCCGCGCCTGACCCCGGCCGAGGCCGACCAGCTCGCCGACGCCCTCGAAGACCTCCCGCTGCTCCTCGACCAGACCGCCGGCTGGCTCAACGACTCCGACATGTCGGTCGAGGAGTACATCGAACTCCTCGAAGGCGGCATCGACCAGGACGTCGTCAAGGTCTCCGCCGACTTCCCGCTCGCCTTCCAGACGGCCTGGTCGATACTGCTGAACAAGCTCAGGGACACCGTCCCCGAGTCGGTCGACCTGCTGCGCCTGTGCAGCTTCTTCGCACCCGGCTCCATCCCCGTACGGCTGCTGAAGGAAATGCCCCCGGGCGAACTGCCGGAGCAGCTCTCCGGTCTGATGAACGACCCGCTGCTGTGGAACAAGGCGATCGGCCAGCTCCGCCAGTACTCCGTGGTCCGCCTGGAGTCCCACGAATCGGTCGTCGACGAGGCGTCGTCCGGCGAATCGCTCTACATGCACCGCATGGTCCACCAGATCGTCGGCAAGGACATGCCGGAACGGGACCGCCAGGAGTTCATCGACGTGGTCCGCCGGGCCCTCGCGGCCGCGGACCCCGGCCGTCCCACCGACACCCGTCTGTGGCCCGCCTACGCCGAGATCACCCCGCACCTGAAATGGGCCGACGTGCTCCGGAGCACCGATCCGGCGGTGCAGTCCCTGGTGCTCAACTGCCTGCGCTACATGTACCTCTCCGGGGAGTACCGGGCCGGCATCAAGCTGGGCGCACGCGCCATGAAGGCCTGGCGGGAACTGCTCGGCGAGGACCACCCCAGGGTCTGGGACCTCAGCTACAACTACGCCAACCTGCTGCGGGCCGTCGGCGACTACGCCGGTACGGAAGCCATCGAACGGGCCGCAGTCGACCATCTGCGCGCCGAACGCGGCGCACAGGACCTGGAACACCTGCGGGCCGCCGGCGGCCTCGCCGCCGACCTGCGTGGCCTCGGCCGCTACGACGAGGCGCTGGAGATGTCCGGGTGGATCCTCGGCGCCTACCGGGAACTGCTGGGCGACCAGGACTCACGCACGCTCAGCGCGCAGAACAACCTGGGCACTTCGATGCGCCTGCTGGGCCGGTACGAGGAGGCACTCGAACTCAACCGGCGCACCCTGGAGGCCCGGCGCCAGCTGTTGCGCCCGCGCCACAGCTGGACGCTCTACTCCGAGATCAACTACGCCACCGACCTGCGCCTGCTCGGCCGGTACGGCGATGCCCTGTCGCTCCAGACCCAGAGCGCCCGGGTGCACCGGCTGGTCATGAACCCCGACAACCCGCAGACCCTGCGTGCCGAGCACAACCTCGCGCTCTGCCAGTACCGCTCGGGAGAACGAGCCAAGGCCGCGGACCTGTTCACCCGGGTTCTCGAACGGGGCGAGCGCGTGCTGGGCGAGAACGATCCGCTGACGATGATGTTCGCGGCCAGCCAGAGCTGCTTCGCCCGGGAACACGCCGACATCGACCGCGCCAGGGACATAAGCGAAAAGGTCGTCGGCGGCTATGTGGACATGCTCGGCGAGGGGCACCCCTACGTGGCGGGAACCCGGGCCAACCATGCCCTGATCCTCCGCAACGTGGGGGAGCGGGACCATGCGCACACCGTCCTGGAGGAGGCGCTCGCCGACATGGCGCAGGCCGTGGGCGAGAACCACCCCTGGACGCTGGGCTGCGCCATCAACGCCTCGGCGCTGCGCAACCTGGTGGGCGACCCCGAATCAGCCGCCGCACTGACGGACTCGGTCGTCACCAGGGCCATCGAGGTCCTCGGCCGGACCCATCCGCTGACCCTTTCCGCCCGGATCGCGCACGCCGCGGACCTGCGCGGCATCCGGGACCGGCAGCGTGCGGACAAGGTCGAGACGGAGGCGTTGGACGACCTGGTGGCGACCCTGGGCGCCCAGCACGTCCACACGGTCTCGGCGCGCTCCCGCAACCGTCCGTACTGGGACTTCGAACCGCAGATGATCTGATCCGGTTCACGGAAAGCGCCGTGATAATTGAGTGAGCGTCAGTATCCTTGTGTGGCAAGCCAGTTGGTGCAGCCAGGGGGTACGGGGTGGCGGTCATCGTAGGGTCCACGGCACCGGGGGAGGACGGCCCGATTCCGGTCGTCGTGGACGCCCAGGCGTTCGCACCGACCGGGGCACCGGCCGATGGCTTCTACAACAGTGACGAGACCAGGGGCGGTGGCGCCGATGCCGGCCGGCGCGTGCTGAACAGTGCCGGAGATCTGTACGGCGACGGTCTCGATCTCGCACGACGCTGCGCCTCCCAGGCGATGCGCAGGCTCGGCGAGCTGGGGGAGGGGATGCGGCCCGACGAGATCGAGCTCCAGGTCGGCATCACCTTCGAGGCCGGAATGGCGGCCGTGGTGAAGGCCGGTGCTCAGGCGCAGATCCAGGTCACCTTCCGCTGGCAGCCGGGCAACGAGGAGCAGGTCACCACCGCGGTGACGTCCTCATGAGCGGGACACCGCCACCGGCTGTCCCGGCGGCGCCCGTCCCCATTCTCCCGTACAGCCGCATCGTCGGGCAGGACGGTCTCAAGCTGGCCCTGGAGCTCAATTTCATCTCCCCGAGAATCGGCGGCGTGCTGATCACCGGGCAGCGCGGCACCGCCAAATCCACCGTCGTCCGTGCCTTCGCGCTGATGTCCGGCGGCGAGCTGCCCGTCACGCTTCCGATCAACGCGACCGACGACCGGGTCGTCGGCGGCTGGGAGCTGGACTCGCTGATGCAGGGCGTGGCGAAGCCGCAGCCCGGTCTGCTCGAAGAGGCGGACAGAAAAGGGCTGTTGTACATCGACGAGGTCAACCTGCTGGACGACCATCTCGTCAACATCATTCTGGACGTCGTCTCCACCGGTGTGCTGTCCATCCAGCGCGAGGGCATCGACACCGCCAAGCACCTGTCCTTCGGACTCGTCGGGACCATGAACCCCGAAGAGGGCAGTCTGCGCGCCCAACTCCTGGACCGTTTCGGACTGATGGTGACGACGTCCGAGCTCGACCTCGCCGACCGCCATCGGATGATCACGACCGTGCTCGCCTTCGAGGAGGAACTGGAGACCGAGGACTCCGCATGGCTGCGCGCCGCGCAGGACGAGAACGACGCACTGCGGTCCGCGCTGCTCGCGGCCAGACAGCGGCTGGGGGAGGTCCGGCTGGACGAGAGCGTGAGCAGGCTCTGTGCCGAGGCGGCCGAGCGGATGGGCGCCGTCGGGCAGCGCGGCGACCTCCTGGTGGCGAAGACCGCCCGTGCGCTGGCCGCACGGGACGGGGCCCAGCAGGTCGACCCGGCACACGTCCGCCGGATTCTGCCCCTCGCCCTGCGCCATCGCAGGCCGGAGTCCGCCCACGGTGCCGCCTTCACCTGGGGTCCGGACGAGGACGACCACGTCAGCGCACTCTTCGACTGAGCCGCCGATGTCCGCCTCTGAGCCACGGGCCGTGCCCGCCGCAGACGCCGGCGAACTGTCCCGGCGGCTGCTCACCGCACTGGTCTGCGCCGCCGTCGAACCGAAGCTGTCCGGAGTACTTCTGTTCGACCTCCCGGACGCACACCTGAGCACCGTCGCCGAAGTGTTCGACGGGCTGCTCGCCGGACCGGCCGGACCCCACGCCATGTCCGTCCCCCGCACCACGCTCACCGCCGCCACCATGGACGAGGACCTGTGGTTACGGCCCCGAGTGAGCCGCGGGCCGCTCGGGATCGACTTCGCCCTGGACCCCGGACCGCTCACCGAGCCCGTGCCCGGCCCCTCCATGGTCGTCGTCCCGGACCTGGCCCGGCTCAGCGTGCCGGGGAAGCGGGCCGCCGTGCAGCTGCTCGGCGCCGATGCCGCCACCGTCGAACACGCCGGGCTGCAACGCCGCTGGCGGCCGACCGCCCGCTGGCTGGCCGTCTGCCGCACGGAGGACACCGAACGGATCTCCCCGCACCTCCTGGACCGCTTCCCGGTCCGCCTCACGGTCCAGGGTCTGCGTCCCCGGCCCGGCGACGCCCCCCTCGGCCCGCTCCCCGACGCCTGGGCCACCGCACTGGACCGGGCACGCTCCACCACCCGGCCGCCCCTCCACCCCGATGAAGGCTTCGCCCCCCGCGTGCTGGAGCTCCTCGACGACCAGGACGGCGCCGGTCAGCGCAGACCCCTCGCCCTGGCCCGGATCGCCCGTGCCCTGGCCCGGCTGGACGGCGCCGAACGGATCACCGCCGACCACGTCGACGCCGCCGCCCGGCTGATCGGCCTGCGCAGCGCCCGGCGCCCGCCCGTCCTGCCCGCCCCCGACTCCGGCCCCGCCGAAACCACCCGGGGCGCCCCGCGCATCCTCCCGCCCCCCGAACCCCGGCCCGACGCCGAGCAGCGCCCCTCACCCGGCACACCGGTCCGGGAACCCGGCCCCGCCGAACGCATCGGATCCGGACCTGCGGCCGGTCCCTGGCCGGCCGCCGCCACCCCGTACCCGGAGGACACCGCCGGGCCGCCGGCCGAGGGCACCTCCCTGCGCACCCCGGCCCGGCACACCGCCGGACCCCGCGCCGCGCGCGGACCCGTCGTCGGCGTACGCCCCGCCCAGGACCTGTGGGACCTCGCCCCCGTACGCACGGCGATGGAGGCCGCCAAGTACCGGGCGATACGGGAACGGCGCGACCGGCTGGTGATCCTGCCACGCGATCTGCGCGGCTACGTCCGGGCGCCGGAGCCCGTCCGGATGCTCACTCTCGTCCTGGACCACACCTGCCGCGAGGACTGGGACTGGCACCAGGCACTCGACCCGTTCCTGCAATGGGCCTATGTCACCCGCGCCTCGGTGCACGTGGTCGAAGTGGGGGGCCGCGGGGCGCCGAACGAGGTGCGGGCCGAATCCTTCGCCGCCCTGTCCACCCGCTCCCCGCGGATCGCCGCGGCCCTGGACCGCCGGCCCGGCCGGGCCACCCCCCTCGCCCACGGGCTGAACCTGGCCGAACAGACCCTGCGCCGCGCCTTCCAGCACCACCGCGCCGGCCTGGTGGAGGCCCTGCTGGTCCTGGTCACCGACGGCCGGGGCAACGTGCCGCTGGCCGTCAGCCACCGAGGCCGGGCAGACCGTGGAGGCGTGGGGCGGACCGGAATCGAGGACGCGCTGGCCGCGGCCGTCCGGATCAGCGGCATGGACCGGACCCGGCTGCACAGCGTCGTCGTCGACCCGGGACGGCAGCCGTACGCGGAACTGCCGCAGCTGCTGGCCGAGGCGCTCGACGGCAGAGTGGTCGAGGGGCGGCCCACGCAGGCGGCGGCCCGTGGGCAGTGATTCCGCACGGCTGCGCCGACTGCTGGACAACTCGGTGGCGACGGGCCGACGACTGGCCAGAACCCCCGCACCGGCCGGGGTCCGCACGGGACTGCGCGAGCGGCTCGGGCTCGCGGAGGCCCACGCCGACAGCCGGCCTCCGCCGCACACCGCCCGGATCACGGTCGTTCCGCACCACGACCGCCACGGCGGCCCCCAGGCGTTCGGCGTGAGCGCCTGGTGCGAGGGCGTGCCCCGGCTCCCGTACACCACCGGGCCGACCCAGCTGCGTCCCACCGACATCGGTCTGGGCAACGCGCTGGGCGACGGCCCCGCCCCCTCCCAGCTGCTCCGGGACATCCGGCACTGGTCCGGCAACCAGCGGCGGCTCGGCGCCTGGATCAACCGGGCCCGCGCGGTGCACGGCGACGCGCTCCAGATCACCATTCACGACGACACCGGCTACGAGATCCCCTGGGAGGCGTTCTGGCTGCCCGCCGACCCCGAGAACGGCCTGGGCGAAGGACTCCTCGGGGCACTGGTCGCCGTCACCCGCTGGCTCACCATCCGCAGCGCCGACATGGTGCTGCCCGAGTCGTCCGTCTGTGCCGCGGGCGATGTGCTCGGGTACTACTTCCATGACGTGAACGTCGCCCCCGGATGGCACGGAGGGGCCCGCCGCATCCACGACATGCGGGACGACATGGCCGTTTTCCACGGCTACGCGCACCGCCCGCATGTGACGATCGACGGATTCCTCGACGAGCTCGACGCCCGCCCGTCGGATCCCGTCGGACTCGTCTACATGGCCGCCCACGGCACCTATGACGAACGGGTCAACGCCCTCACCCTCGCCGAGGTCAGCTGGGCCGAGTACGACGACCGCCCGATGACGGTGCTCGACAAGGACCACTCGATGGTCTGCCTCAACGCCTGCCATTCGGCAAGGTTCGTCCGCAACACCGGAGTCGGTGAGACGGATCTGCGCGGATTCACCGAACTCTTCCTCCGCAAGGGGGCCGGCGGCTGTGTCGTCGCGGCGGGGCAGGTCGGCGACAGCGAGGCCCGCGAACTCATCGGCCAGTTGGTCGGCATCGTGGCGGAAGAACCCTGGCGTCCGGTCGCCGACTCGCTGCGTCTCTTCCGGGCGCGGGCACTTCACGAATTCGGGCCGCTGGCGCAATTGCCGCGGGCCCTGCACGAAGGGCGGCCGAACGTGGACGGGCAGCGACCGGTGCTGCGTCTGCTGTACAGCCTCATGTTCCAGTACTACGGGCATCCGCTCAGCACACTCAGCCTCAGCGGGCCGCGCGGGGACCGGACGAGAGACCGGGAAGGGGCGCACGGTGAACGGTGAGGAACAGACCCTTCTGATCGAGCCCGTCGTCAGCCGCCCCCACGAGGCCGAGGCGGGGTGCGCCTATCTCGTCACCGTCGACCTGCGCGGTCCGCTCGGGCCGCAGGGCGAGGACGACTGCGAGGCATGGCCCTACCAGGACGAGGAACTGACCTTCACCGTCGCGCTGGACGGCGGTCCGCACTTCGTCTGCGAGGTGCTCGACGACCCCGCGCTCGTACTGCACCGCTACGGCGGTACGTACGGCCCGGCCCGGTTCGTCGTCACGGCGGGCCGGGTCACCGGGCCCGCAGGGCTGTGGCTCACCATCACCAACCAGTGGGGGATGCCGGTCCGCAAGGCCGCGCTGCCCTGCCGGATCAGGGAACCGGCAGCGGACGGGCCCGCGCAGCCCCCGTCGGTCGTCGGATACGTCCCCGACCGGTCGCCCGCACCCGAGGAGTACGGGCCCGCCACCAGGGACGCGGCGCCGCTCGTACGACCGGAGACCTCGGGGACCACCGAGCCCTCCGGGACACCTCCGGCCATGCGACCGGCGCCCGGCCTCGCGGACCACGTCACCATCAGTTTCGCCGGCTTCAACCGCGCCTGGGCGGCGTGGATCGGGGACCGTCTGGAGCGCCGAGGAGTGACGGTCGTCCAGCAGCGCTGGGATCCCCCGGCGCAGCTCCCGCTGGAGGAGATGCTGCGAGACCTGCTGCTCGCCCGGGGCCGGGTCCTGGTGATCCTCAGCGACAGGTACTTCCAGCTCGGCCCGCGCAGCCACGACGAGTGGGACAGCGCGTTGCGCGAGGTCGTCGCACCCGACCCCGACCGCTTCGCCGCCGTCAGCGTCACCACCTCCGCGCTGCCCGGCGCCGCCTCGGTCCTCAAAGCCGCAGTTCTGACCGCCGTCGGCGCCGACGAGGCCGAGCGGCGGTTGCTGGTCCGTCTGGGCCTGCCCACCGATCCGCTGCCCGAGTCCGTCGAGGCCGGGGCGGGGCCCCGGTATCCGGCGGGCACCCCCGAGGTGTGGGGCGGGGTGCCGCGCCGCAACACCCGGTTCACCGGCCGGGAGGAGCTGCTCAACCGGACGTACGAGGTCTTCCAGGGCGCCCGGCCGGGCGCGGGTGTGGTGACCCTGCACGGCATGTCCGGCGTCGGGAAGACCCAGCTGGCCGCCGAGTACGTCTACCGCTTCGGCTCCGAGTACGACGTCGTGTGGTGGGTGCCCGCCGACCGCCGGACCCGCTACCGCCAGAAGCTCGCCGAACTCGCCCGCGAACTGGGCCTGTCCACCGGCGCCGAGTACGGCGAACAGCTGCGCGCGGTACGCGACGCGCTGCGCCGCGGCGAACCCCACTCCCACTGGCTCCTCGTCCTGGACGGCGCCGACGAACCCGACCAGATCTCGGACCTGGTGCCGACCGGCCCCGGACATGTCCTGATCACCTCCCGCAACCCGGAGTGGAGCGAGCACAACAGCAACCTCGTCGAGGTACGGGCCTACAGCCGCGAGGAGTCGGCCGAGTTCATCCACCGCCGCGCCCCGCGCCTGACCCCGGCCGAGACCGGCCGGCTCGCCGACGCACTCGAAGACCTCCCGCTGCTCCTCGACCAGACCGCCGGCTGGCTCAACGACTCCGACATGCCGGTCGAGGAGTACCTCGGACTGCTCGAAGGCGGCATCGACCAGGACGTCGTCAAGGTCTCCGCAGACTTCCCGCTCGCCTTCCGGACCGCCTGGTCGATACTGCTGAACAGGCTCATGGAACTGGCCCCCGAGGCGGTCGAACTCCTCAGGCTCTGCACCTGTTTCGCGCCCGATGCCCTCCCCCTCCACCTGCTGCGCAGGATCGCCTGGCACACCGTCACCGGCCTGGAAGCCTTCGTGGACCCCGGCGTGCTCGACCGGGCGATCCAGCAGCTGCTGCGCTACTCCGTCATCCGGCTGGAGACCACCGGCGCCCCCACGACCGGGGCGACGGAGCCGGACGGGGCCCTCCACATGCACCGCATGATCCACCGGATGGTGCGGAGCGACATGCCGGAGGCCAAGCGCGAGGAGTACTGCGAGGCGGCCCGGACCGCGCTGGCCGCCATCAACAGCGGGCAGCCCTCCGACGTGCGGATGTGGCCCCAGTACGCCGCGATCACCCCGCATCTGAAGTGGGCGGAGGTGCTGGAGAGCACCGAATCCGCGGTGCAGACACTTGTTCTGGACTGTCTGCGCTACATGTACCTCTCAGGGGAGTACGGCAGCGGCATCCGGCTCGCCGAACCGGCCATGAACTCCTGGCGGACCCTGCTCGGCGGGACACACCCACGGATCTGGGACCTCGGTCACCATTACGCCAATCTGCTGCGCGCCCTCGGCAACTACCGGACGAGCGAGGGCGTCGAGCGCGCGGCGGCCGACCATCTGCGGGCCGAACGCGGCGAACTGGATCCGGAGCATCTGCGGGCGGCGGGCGGACTCGCCGCCGATCTGCGGGGTCTCGGGCGCTACCCGGAGGCGCTGGAACTCTCCGCCTCGATCCGCGACCGCTACTTCACCGTCCTCGGCCAGGAGGACTACCGCACGCTGAACGCGGACAACAACCTCGCCGTGTCGCTGCGGCTCCTGGGGCGGTACGGCGAGGCGCTGGAGCAGGACCGCCACACCCTCGCCCGGCGGCGCTCCGTGCTGGGCGGGAGCGCTCCGGCCACCCTGTACTCGGAGATCAACTGCGCCATCGACCTGCGGCTGCTCGGACGCTGTCGGGAGGCCGAGGAGACTCTGCGGCAGACGGTCGGCGGACATCTGCAGTCGATCGGGGCCAACAATCCGCAGACCCTGCGGGCCCAGCACAACCTCGCGCTGTGCCAGTACTTCACGGACGGTCCGGCCGCCGCGCTGCCCCTCCTCACCGATGTGCGGGAGCGCTGTCTGCGGCTCCTGGGCGAACACGACCCGCTCACCCTGCTGATCACGGCGAGCGGCGCCTGGGCGCAGCGGCGGGCGGGCGAGCCCGGGCGGGCCCGGCGGCTGCACGAGGTGGTGGTGGTGGGATACCGGCGGATGCTGGGCGTGGAGCACCCGTACACCATCGGTGTCGAGGGCAACCTCGGGCTGATGCGCTGGACCCTGGGCGAGCGGGACACCGCGAGCTACGAGATCGAACGGGCCCGCACCCTGATGGCCGAGGCGGTCGGGAGCGAACACCCCTGGGCGATCGGGTGCACGCTGAACGCGACGATCGTCCGGATGAGGAACGGGCGCACCGAATCGGCGTACGAACTGGACCGGGTGAACGGACCGCGGGCCGTCGCAGTGCTGGGGCCGGACCATCCGCTCACCGTTGCCTGTCGGCAGGTGGACGACCGGGCACCGGCCGAGCCCCTGTCCTTCTGGGACTTCGAACCCTTGATCATCTGAACCGTACGCACGACGAAGGGCCCGGCCCCGCGAGTCGATCGCGGGACCGGGCCCTTCGTCGTGCGTACAGCGACCGGTCAGGCCTCGAAGACCTCGGCGACCAGCTGTGCCTGCTCGGCCTGGTGGCGCTTGGCCGAGCCGACCGCCGGGGACGAGCCGTGCGGCCGCGAGATGCGGCGCAGGCGCTCACCGTGCGGGACGTCGGCGCCGACGGCCAGGTCCAGGTGGTCGATCAGGTTCAGGGCGATGAACGGCCAGGCGCCCTGGTTGGCCGGCTCCTCCTGGGCCCAGAGGTACTTCTCGGCGTTCGGGTACTTGGCGATCTCGGCCTGCAGCTCGGCACCCGGCAGCGGGTACAGGCGCTCCAGACGGATGATCGCGGTCTCCGTGTCGCCGCGCTTCTGCCGCTCGGCGTCCAGGTCGTAGTACAGCTTGCCCGCGCAGAAGACGACCTTGCGGACGTTCTCCGCCTTGACCGAGTCGTCGCCGATCACCGGGCGGAAGCCGCCGGTGGTGAACTCCTCCGCCTTCGAGGCTGCCGCCTTGAGGCGGAGCATCGACTTCGGGGTGAAGACGACCAGCGGCTTGTGGTGCGGGTTGTGCACCTGCCACCGCAGGAGGTGGAAGTAGTTCGACGGGAGCGTCGGCATGGCGACCGTCATGTTGTCCTGCGCGCACATCTGGAGGAAGCGCTCCGGGCGGGCGGACGAGTGGTCCGGGCCCTGGCCCTCGTAGCCGTGCGGCAGCAGCAGCGTGACGCCGGAGGTCTGGCCCCACTTCTGCTCGGCCGAGGAGATGAACTCGTCGACGACGGTCTGCGCGCCGTTGACGAAGTCACCGAACTGGGCCTCCCAGATGACCAGCGACTCCGGACGGGCCAGCGAGTAGCCGTACTCGAAGCCCATCGCCGCGTACTCGCTGAGGAGCGAGTCGTAGACGTTGTAACGGGCCTGGTCGTCGGCGAGGTAGAGCAGCGGGGTGTAGTCCTCGCCGGTCACCTGGTCGACGAGGACCGCGTGCCGCTGGCCGAAGGTGCCGCGGCGGGTGTCCTGGCCGGCGAGCCGGACCGGGGTGCCCTCCATCAGCAGCGAACCGATGGCCAGGGTCTCGCCCATGCCCCAGTCGATCGTGCCGTTCTCCACCGAGGCCGCGCGACGCTGCATCTGCGGCATCAGGCGGGGGTGGACGGTGATCCGGTCGGGGATGTTGACCTGGGACTCCGCGATGACCTTCACGACCTCCTGGGAGACCGCGGTGGTCACGGCGACCGGGAACTCGGGCTGGACCTCGGGGGTGTGTGCCGGGGCCGGCAGCGAGGTGGCCTCGCGGACCTCCGCGAAGACCTTCTCCAGCTGGCCCTGGAAGTCCTGCAGCGCCTGCTCGGCCTCTTCCAGCGTGATGTCGCCGCGACCGATGAGGGACTCGGTGTAGAGCTTGCGCACCGAGCGCTTCTTGTCGATCAGGGTGTACATCTGCGGGTTGGTGAACTCCGGGTTGTCGCCCTCGTTGTGACCGCGGCGGCGGTAGCAGATGAGGTCGATCACGACGTCCTTGTTGAACGCCTGCCGGAACTCGAAGGCCAGGCGCGCGACACGGACGACGGCCTCGGGGTCGTCACCGTTGACGTGGATGATCGGCGCCTCGATCATGCGCGCCACGTCGGTGGCGTACATCGAGGAGCGCGAGGACTCCGGGGCGGCGGTGAAGCCGACCTGGTTGTTGATCACCACGTGCACGGTGCCGCCGGTGCGGTAGCCGCGCAGCTGCGACATGTTGAGCGTCTCGGCGACGACGCCCTGGCCCGCGAAGGCCGCGTCGCCGTGGAGCGCGACGGGCAGGACCGTGAAGTCCGTGCCGCCCTTGTTGATGATGTCCTGCTTGGCGCGGGCGATGCCCTCCAGGACCGGGTCGACCGCCTCCAGGTGCGAGGGGTTGGCGGCCAGCGAGACCTTGATCTGCTCGCCGTCCAGACCGGTGAAGGTGCCCTCGGCGCCCAGGTGGTACTTCACGTCGCCCGAGCCGTGCATCGAGCGCGGGTCGAGGTTGCCCTCGAACTCGCGGAAGATCTGCGCGTACGACTTGCCGACGATGTTCGCCAGCACGTTCAGCCGCCCGCGGTGGGCCATGCCGATGACGACCTCGTCGAGGCGGGCCTCGGCGGCGGAGTCGATGACCGCGTCGAGCAGCGGGATGACGGACTCGCCGCCCTCCAGCGAGAACCGCTTCTGGCCGACGTACTTGGTCTGCAGGAACGTCTCGAACGCTTCGGCGGCGTTCAGCCGGCGCAGGATGCGCAGCTGCTCCTCGCGCTCGGGCTGCTGGGCGCGCGGGCGCTCCACCCGGTCCTGGAGCCACTTGCGCTGCTTCGGGTCCTGGATGTGCATGAACTCGATGCCGGTGGTGCGGCAGTACGACTCACGCAGCACACCGAGGATGTCGCGGAGCTTCATCATCGACTTGCCGGCGAAACCGCCGACCGCGAAGTCCCGCTCCAGGTCCCACAGGGTGAGGCCGTGCTCGGTGATGTCCAGGTCGGGGTGCTTGCGCTGGCGGTACTCCAGCGGGTCGGTGTCGGCCATGACATGGCCGCGGACCCGGTAGGAGTGGATCAGCTCGAAGACCCGCGCGGCCTTGGTCACGTCGTTGTCGTGCGAGGCGTCGATGTCCGTGAGCCAGCGGACCGGCTCGTACGGGATGCGCAGCGCCTTGAAGATCTCGTCGTAGAACTCGTTCTCGCCGAGGAGGAGCTGGGCGACGATCCGCAGGAACTCGCCGGAGGCGGCGCCCTGGATGACCCGGTGGTCGTACGTCGAGGTCAGCGTCATGACCTTGGAGATGCCCAGCTTGTTCAGGGTGTCCTGAGAGGTGCCCTGGAACTCGGCCGGGTAGTCCATCGCGCCGACGCCCATGATGAGGCCCTGTCCGGGCATCAGGCGGGGCACCGAGTGCACGGTGCCGATGCCGCCGGGGTTGGTCAGCGAGGCGGTGACTCCGGTGAAGTCGTCCATGCCGAGCTTGCCGTTGCGGGCGCGGCGGACGATGTCCTCGTAGGCCTGCCAGAACTCGAAGAAGTTGAGCGTCTCGGCCTTCTTGATGGCCGCGACGACCAGCTGGCGGTCACCGTTCGGCTTCACCAGGTCGATGGCCAGACCGAGGTTCACGTGGTCCGGCTTGACCAGGGTCGGCTTGCCGTCCTTCAGCGCGAAGGAGTGGTTCATCGCCGGCATGGCCTTGAGGGCCTGCACCATCGCGTACCCGATGAGGTGCGTGAAGGAGATCTTCCCGCCCCGGGCGCGCTTGAGGTGGTTGTTGATGACGATGCGGTTGTCGAAGAGCAGCTTCACCGGAACGGCGCGGACGGACGTGGCCGTCGGCAGCTCCAGCGAGGCGTTCATGTTCTTCGCGACGGCGGCCGACGGGCCGCGCAGCGTCACGTACTCGGGGCCGGCCGGGGCCCCGGTGGCCGCAGCCGCGGCGGGCTTGGCCGGAGCAGGAGCGGCGGCCTTCGCGGCCGGAGCCGGCGCGGCCTTCGCCGGGGCTGCCGGAGCAGCGGCGGCGGGAGCGGCCTGTACGGGCGCCGGAGCCGCGGGCGCGGGGGCCTTCGCGGCCGGAGCCGGGGCCTGCGCCGGAGCGGCCTGGGGTGTGGCGACCGGTGCGGTGGCGACCGGTGCGGTGGCGGCCGGGGCCGGGGTCACCGCAGCCCCCGCGACTGCGGCGCCGGGAACGGGCTTGTCCGCCGTGCCGGACGTACCCGGCTTGTAGTCGGCGAAGAAGTCCCACCAGGCGCGATCGACCGAATTGGGATCCTGGAGGTACTGCTGGTAGATCTCGTCGACGAGCCACTCATTGGGGCCGAAAGCAGCAGCCGGGTTCGAACCCGGGCTGGCTTGGTCGGTCGAGATGCTCGAGTTACTGGGGGACTGAGACGACACGGCGGCAACCGCCCTCTTCCGCTTCACAAGGTGATGGACAGCGGAAATCAAGGCTACGCCTCCCCAGCCGTTCCATGCAGGCCGGGCCGGTCTTCGTCGTGCAAGTCACATCGGAAGGCGGGTTTCGATGCAGGAAATGGCGGGAAACAAGCATGGTTCCGCTTCACTCCGGGTACGCCGGAATGCGGCTACGGCCCCCTGGACCGTACCCGTTGAACGGAACACGTAGAACGTGCCCTTCCGGTTCGAACCCTATGTCAACCTCGCGGTTGCGGAATCCCCGGAAGAGTGACCTGGATGCGGCAGCCGCGAGCAGATTCGGCCACGCCGATCCGTCCGCCGTGCAGATCCACCGCCCAGCGGGCGATCGCCAGGCCCAGGCCCGTACCGCCGTCGCTGCCCGGACCGTGCGGGGACGGCACCTCGCCACGGTTGAAACGCTCGAAGACCCGGTGCCGCTCGGACTCCGGAATTCCCGGACCCTCGTCCAGGACCTCCAGTGCCAGGGATTCCGGTCCGGCCCCGCGTCGGGCCAGCACGGTGACCCGGCCGTGCGGCGGGCTGTGCTTGACAGCGTTGTCGATCAGATTGGCCACCACCTGGTGCAGCCGTTCCGCATCTGCGTGCGCGGTCAGCTCGGGCGGCGACACATCCAGATGCAGATGTACGTCCTTGCGGGTGTGATTCCCGGAACCGGAGGACAGCCGGCGGTGCGAGGCGGCGAGGTTCGCCTCCTTCAGCACACCCGACAGATACGGCCACACCTCGAAACGGCGGGCCTTCAGCGTGACCACCCCGTTGTCCAGGCGGGACAGGTCCAGCAGCGTCTCCACCAGCCTGCCGAGCCGCTCGGTCTGCTTCAGCGCCGTACGCATGGTCTCCGGGTCGGCCGAGGACACCCCGTCCACGACGTTCTCCAGCACGGCTCTCAGCGCCGCGATGGGTGTTCGCAGCTCATGCGACACATTGGCCACCAGCTCCTTGCGATGCCGGTCCACGGCCTCCAGATCGTCCGCCATGAGGTTGATCGTCTGGGCCAGGTCGCCGAGTTCGTCACGCCGGTCGGCGCGAACCCGTCTGGTGTAGTCGCCGTGCGAGATCGACCGGGCCACGGTCGTCATCTCGTCCAGCGGCGCCGTCAGACCGTGCGCGACGAACTGGGTGATCAGCAGGGTCGCGATCACCGAGAACACCGTGATGAAGCGCAGCTCGGTCCTGGTGCGCACCGCCACCATCAGCAGCCCGGTGGTGATGAACACCGAGACCACCACGAGCGTGCCCAGCTTGGCCTTGACCGAGAAAGGACGCAGTCCGGAACCGGGCTGGGTCATGGCGCCGGGGTCTCCAGGGCGTAGCCGACACCGTGCACGGTACGGATCCGCTCCGCACCGATCTTCCGGCGCAGCGCCTTGATGTGGCTGTCGACGGTACGGGTGCCGGAGGCGTCCGCCCAGTCCCAGACCTCGGCCAGCAGCTGCTCCCGGGAGAGCACCGCACGCGGGGTGTTGGCCAGGCAGACCAGCAGGTCGAACTCGGTCGGCGTGAGGTGGACGTCATCGGCGCGCACCCGGACCCGGCGCTGCGCGTGATCGATCTCCAGCTCGCCGAGGCGCAGTATGCCGCTGCGCGGCGTGACCGCGGCCAGCGCCGCACGCTCGACCCGGCGCAGCAGGACGTGCACCCGGGCCGCCAGCTCGCGCATCGAGAACGGCTTGGTCATGTAGTCGTCGGCGCCGACCCCGAGGCCGACCAGCATGTCGGTCTCGTCGTCCCTGGCGGTCAGCATCAGCACCGGCACCGGCCGCTGGGCCTGCACGCGGCGGCAGACCTCCAGGCCGTCGAATCCGGGGAGCATGATGTCGAGCACCATCAGATCGGGCTGCCATGCTTCGGCCGCGTCCACGGCCGCGGGCCCGTCGAGTGCGGTCTGCACCAGAAAGCCCTCGGCCCGCAGCCGGGCGGAAATGGCATCGACGATCGTGGCGTCGTCCTCGACCACCAGCACCCGGCGCTGTGCGCCCGGGGTGGCCGCGACACCGTTGTGGGTGGTGTGTGTCTGTTCCATCGCCCCGCCCCTGCCCGTTCTCACGGGGGCCATTCCCCCGGAGGCACGGTCTTCGCTTGTGGATTTGGTGGGTGATCCCCGTTACCGGTCAGCAGCGTAAAGGCAGCGGACTGTTCTCGGCTACGCAGGGTGTAACGGCTTGGGCGCGAGGAAGTGGCGGAGTGTCGGCCTTGTGGCGCTTGGCCCCGGGCGTCCGGGGGTCACGGATACCCGGTGGGGGCTCTCAGTCCGTCCGAAGTGCGAGATGCACCACGTCGGGCACACCTCGGGCAACACTGACCTCTTCCGTCCTAACCCCACTGAATCCGGCATTCCGCAAGGCTTGTTCGAAGTCGGCGGACGGTTGCGCGGACCACACCGCGAGAACGCCGCCCGGCGTCAGCCGCTCCCGGCAGTCCGCCAGACCGGCGGGCGAGTACAGGCTCGTGTTGTCCTCGGTGACGGTCCAGTCCGGTCCGTTGTCGATGTCCAGGCACAGGGCGTCGTAACGGTCCGTAGTCGTACGCAGGTACGAAATGAGATCCGTCGTCAGGATCGTGGTCCGCGGGTCGGCGAGTGCCGCACCGGAGATCCCGGCCAGCGGCCCCTCCAGATGCCAGTCCACGATCGCCTGCTCCCGCTCGACGACGGCGATCCGCCCCCACCGCGGCTCGGCGACGGCCCGGACGAGCGAGAACCCGACCCCGAGACCCCCGATGAGCACCGCCGGTGCCACCCGGTCGGCGGGCAGCGCGGCCAGTGCCGCGTCGATCAGCAGCCGCTCGGAACGCCCGTCCGAGGTGTCCATCAGAAAGCACCCGTTGGCGATGATCTCGAAGTCGTCCCCCCGCTCCCGCAGAACGACCTCGCCGTACGGACCTTCGCGGCGGTCGAGCGTGACGGGGGCGAGGGTGTCGGGGGCGTGGATGTCGGGCATGGTGCGGGCCTCCGGTGGGCGCGGACAAGGTCCCCGCCATCCTGGCCGCTCGACGCGGCCGGGGGCCAGCGGATTGCCGGATCCGCCCGAACCATCCGATCCGTCCGGGGCGCGTGCGCCGTTGCGCGGCCTGGGGCGTGCGCCGTCAAGACTGTCGAGAGTTACGCGCTCTCCGGGCGTGCGCCGCGCACCGCGAGGAGGACCGCCCCGACCACGTACGCCGTCAGGGCCACCGCCCATGCCGCACCCTGTGGACCTGGCTGCATCGGCCAGGCCCACACCGCCGCCGCGCCGCCCGGGGTGCGGGGTGCCGCCAGATAGACGGCGCCGCCGTAGACCGTCATCGGCAGCCAGCTCAGCCGGGCACCGATCAGGGCGGCGGAGGCCGCGGCCACCCCGGTCGCGCCGAGCACATTGCGCACCATGGCCGGTGCGCCGAACGCCTCCGGGTGCCCCGGGACCGCCAGCGCGAGCGCCCCGGTCGTCAGTACGGTCAGGATCAGCAGATGCAGCAGCCGGCGCGGCCACCAGCGGCGTACGGCGGTTCGGTCCAGCTCGTCGCTCTGCGCGTGCAGGCTGGTGCCGATCGCGGCGGAGGCGAGCAACGGGGCCAGCGCGAGGACCGGGACGCGGGCGGTGTGGTCGAAGTACGGTCTGGTCTCCAGCCAGTGGGCCGCCCCGGCGGCGACGAGAACGATGCAGGTCAGGGCGGCAGTGGTGAGAGGGAGGGCGCGGGAGCGGATATAGAGGAGGGGCAGTGCGGCGTGGGTCGGCTGGTGGCTCACAGGACCGGGACCTCCGCGGGCGTGCAGCTCTTCAGTGTGGCCAGGAAGCGGCCGAGCCAGACCTTGCGGTCGGCGTCCGGCATGGCCTTGAGGCGGGCGAGATAGGGCGAATTCGGAAACCATATGGAGTCTTCGCCGCTCAGCCAGCTGATGACCGCATCCTCCGTGCGTGCCACTCGCTCGACCTCCCGTCGGTCCTTCCCTTGCGAGTCGGCCGAGCAGTCGCGGTTCACGAGGCCCAAGGCGGTTTCCGAGGCGTACGCGCCGGGATCGGTCAGCTCGTCGCGTGTGATGCCCCGGCCCCGCGACACGTGCGCGAGAGCGGCTTCGCCGTCCTTCGGGTCGGGCTCGGAGTCCACGTATCTGACCGGTGCGCCCGGGACTCCCTCCAGCCGCGAGAACATTCCCGTCAGGGCCTCGGACATCTGGGGCATCACCGGGGCTTCGGACGCGTGCACGCAGATCTGCGGAGTGCCGGGGGTGGCTGTCGAGCAGACCTTGCGGGCCACGGACGGGTCGTCGCGGTAGAGGTCCTCACCGGTGCGGACGACCAGCGTCCCCGCCGCGATCGCCAGGACCAGCGGCACGACCGCAAGGCAGCGCCGCCGTGCCGCGTACGCGAGCAGCACGGTGACGGCGATGCCGCCCGTCCATGCCACCAGAACCGGGGCGAACCACCAGACCGGGACGGACACTTCGAGCGCGACCGACTGGGCCGGGCTCAGGAACCGGGCTTCCGAGTCCAGATAGTCCGGGAACCCCAGGCCGACGTACGCGCACACCGCCAGCACCGGAGCGATCAGCCGCCACCGCACCAACCGGCCGACGACGAACCCCACGAAACCGATGGACAGCAGGAAACCGAGGTCCGTGGCGACGATCGAGACGGACGGGCTGCCGACCCCGGTGTACGGGGCGGTCGCCGCGAACGCCACGGCCAGCGCGAACAGATACCCGGCCGCCGCCCACAGCGCGATCGGCGTCGCGGCCGTCGTCGCCTGCGCGAGTCGGCTGCGCGGGACCGAGAGCAGTAGCTCGGCGGTGCGGCGGCGGTGTTCCCGGCCGCCCTGCCAGCAGGCGGCCGCGGCAACGAGCGGACCGGCGAGCAGTGCACTCGCCGAGCGCAGCTGGCTCTGTGTCTCGCCCCAACTGCCCTGCCACTGGGGAGCCTTGCTCCACAGCGGAACGAGGAGGGTGAGTGCGACGGCGAGCCCGGTCCAGGGGGCGATCCCGCGTCGGAGCTCGGCCCACAGCGCGGTGTGCGCCTGATGGCGTATCGGTGCTTCGGAGCCCGTCATCGGTGCGCCACCGCCGCCCGGTGCGCCCGCAGCGCGGCGGTGTAGCCGCGCTCGATCCGGTTGCCGTCCGTCCCGTCCGCTCCGGTGTTCTCGCCTCCGAGGGCCGTCAGCTCCTGCGTCGTACCCCGGTACGCGATCCGGCCCCCCTCGATCAGCGTCACATCGGTGCAGGCCGTGGCGACATCCTCGACCAGATGGGTCGAGACGATCACGGTGGACGCGCCGCCCAGCTCCCGTATCAGCGCCCGGAACTCGACCCGCTGCTCCGGGTCGAGACCGGCCGTCGGCTCGTCGAGGAGCAGCAGGTCCGGATCGTTGACGATCGCCTGGGCGATGCCGACGCGCCGCACCATCCCGCCCGACAGGGTCTTCACCCGGGCGTCGATCCGGTCCGTCAGACCCACCCGGTCCACCGCACGCTCCACGGCCGCGGGGACCGCCGCCGCGTCCATTTCCTTGAGCCAGGCCACATAGGCGACGAACTCGCGGACGGTGAAGCCCGGGTAGTACCCGAACTCCTGCGGCAGATAGCCGAGCCTGCGCCGGACCGCGGCCCGGCTGCGGTGGTCGGACCTGGCGCCGACCTCGCTGCCGAGCAGCTCCACCCGGCCGCCGGACGGTGCGGCGACCGTCGCGAGCACCCGGATCAGCGAGGTCTTGCCCGCCCCGTTCGGCCCGAGGAGTCCGTGCACACCGGGTGCGAAGTCGAGATCGACGGCGTCGAGCGCGGCCGTCCTGCGGTGCCGGACGGTGAGTTTCCTGACCTTGACCGTGCTCATGACCGTGGTGCTCCTCATGCGTTCACGCTCACAACGTCTCCAGATGGTCGAAGGATCTACGGCGTACGGCGAGCAGCGCGGCGCAGACCAGCGCCCCGGCCGCCCAGCCGCCCTGTGCGGCGGGCCCGGCGAAGTACGTCGCGGCCGCGGCCGCCGGCGCGGTGATCCCCAGGGGGGAGCCGGCGAAGGCGGGCAGGAGCACGGCGGCCGCCCAGGCCACGGCGACGGACGAGGCGCCGGTGCGGCAGCCGACGTACGAACCGAGGGCGAGCGCCGCCAGCGTCATCGCCAGCCCCGGCAGCAGCCATGCCGCCGGGCCCGGCCCCGCGGCGGACGGGGGCAGCGCGGCCCCGGCGAGGGTGAGCGCCGGGATGCTCACGCCGAGCACCGCGGCGGTTCTCGTCAGCAGTAGCCGCAGCCCGCCGGACGGGGTGGCGGCGGTGATCTCGTGCATCGGGTCCGTGTGCCGTCCGTAGGAGACGACGACCCCGGCGAGCGGCAGCACCGGCGCGATGACGAGGAGCAGCGGCCGCGCGGCCGCGTCGAGCCCCGCCCCGTACGCCAGGGCGAGAGCCCCGACGGCCACCAGCACCAGCGCCAGCAGCCACGCACCGCGCAGCGCGGGCCCGGCGGCCCACAGCAGACGCCCGGTCCGGGAGGCGGACCCGGGAGGGCGGACGCGACGGTTGAGGACGGATCCGGTTGCGGACCTCGGAAGGCGGACGCGACCGATCAGGGCGGACCCGGTTGCGGACCCGGGAAGGCGGACGCGACCGTTCAGGACGGACCCGGTTGCGGACGCGAGGAAGCGGACCCGGTCGCTCCGGACGGGCTCGCTCTCCGGCGACCCTTCCGCCGCCACCGCGGCCAGCACTCCGGCCCGCACCCCGTCCAGCAGCGCCGCCGCCTCCCGCCGTGCCCGTACCGCCGCCGAGACCCGCGCCGCGCACGCCCCGCACGTCTCCACGTGCTTCTCCAGGGACCAGGCGTCCGTCTCCGCCACGGAACCGGCGGCGTACCGCTCGGCCAGTTCTCCGCCCACGTGCCAGTGGGGCATGCCGTCGCCTCCCCCCATGCCGTTGCCTCCCCTCATGCCGTTGCCTCCCCTCACGCAATGCCTCCCAGCGGACCGGCTTCCGGCGCCAGCAGTTCCAGCGCGGCGCGCAGCTCACGTCTGGCCCGCATCGCCCGGGTCTTGACCGTGCCTTCCGGTATGCCGAGGAGCCGAGCCGTTTCGCGGGTCGTCAGCCCGTCGATGACCGTCGCGCGCAGGACCTCCCGCAGCTCCGGCGAGATCCGGTCGAGTGCGGCGCCCACATCCCCGTACTCCAGACCGGCGAGCACCCGCTCCTCGGCGGAAGGCGCGGCGGCTGCCCACTCCTTGCTCCCGGCCCGCTCGGCCTGTGCGGCGAGATCGGTGCGGGCGTGGACCCGCTGCGCGTCCACCAGCCGGCGCGAGGCGATCACCCACAGCCAGCCGCCGATCTGCGCACCGCGGTGCGATCCGGCGGAGCGCCAGGCCGTCACGAACGTGTCCTGAAGGACTTCCCGTACGGTCTCGGCATCCGCGCACCGCCTGCTCAGCCGGGCGAGCAGCCAGCCGGCGTGCCGGTCGTAGAGCGTCGCCAGGGCCGCCGTATCCCCCTGTGCGACGGCACGCAGCAGGGCGTTGTCGTCATTTCGGTCCTCCCCCGAGGGGCGCAACAGGCTCACACCCCTCTATCGGGCACCGGACCCGACTCGGTTCATATGTGGCTCACGCCATAGACGACGTGGGGGACGATCACGGAGGGTAGGACGTTGCTTCGGGGGGCTTGTACGGAAAGGGGCCTCGCGCGGTGCATCAGGGTACGGACAGGGCGGCTCGCGAAGAAGAGCTCGCGGCGCCGCTGCTCGACGCCATTCCGCGTCAGCGCCATACGGAGCAGGCCGCCGCCCCTCCGGCTCGGAAGGCGGACCGGAAGGCCCGCCGGTGGCTGCGGCTGCTGCCGACGCCCACCGGTACCCCGTTCACGTTCGGGTATCTGATGGTGCTCGTCGCCACGTCCCTTTTCATGGAGTACGCCGATCCGGACACCGTCTCCGCGGTGCTGCGCGAATCGAGCACGGACGTCGCGCATCTCGGCGAGACCCCGCTTCTCGTCCTGGCCGCCAGTGCCCTGTGGGTCGTCGGCGGGCTCACCTCCCCGTACGTCTTCGGCTTCGCTCTCGTGCTGACCGCCCTGGAACGCCGCATCGGGGGGTGGCGCACCGCCGGGGTGTTCCTGCTCGGTCATGTCGTGGCGACGCTCGCCACGGAGATCCCGGTCGGGCTGTCCGTGGTGGCCGGGCATCTGCCGGAGTCCTCGCTGCACCGGCTCGACTACGGCATCAGCTTCGGGCTGATGGCGAGCGTGGGTGCGCTCGCCGGGCTGCTCACGCCGTGGCTGCGGGTGCTGGTGCTCGGCGGAGTCGGTGCGATGCTGCTGCACGATCTGCTCGACCTCGACGACCCCCTCACCAACTGGGGCCATCTGCTGGCGCTGCTGCTGGGCGTGGCCTGCTGGCCGCTGCTGCGCCGGGCCGGTGCGGTCAAAGGGGCGGTGGTCAGGGGCGTGGGGTCTTCTCGCCGTGCACCGCGAGGTACTCGGCTGCCAGCCAGGGCGCCAGATCGTCGATGAGCATCGCGAGGACGGCCGGGTCGGTGGAGGGGGTGCGGCCCGTGCGTGCGGCCACCCGCATCTGCTCGATCCGCTCCGGACGGTCCGGGTAGTAGCGGGCGAACACCTCGGCGGACTCGGCCAGATCGCTGGTCCAGCCGCCCCACTGCGGCATGACCAGGGTGAAGCCCGACCGGACGATACGGCGGGCGGCGCCGCGGCTGAGGTTTCGGCGTTCGGCGTCCGTGGTGGCTTCGGCGGCCCTCCGTCGCCAGCGGGGGAGCGAGAGGTGGAGGTCCCCGTTGGTCTCACGGGCGAGCAGCGGGGTGGGGCGGTAGCGCGGCAGCTGTACGGCGAGGTCCTCGCCCAGCAGCGGGGTGCAGAGACAGGCGAGGAAGAAGCCGAGGTCGTTGCGTTCGAGTTCGCTGGTGAGGGTGTCGGCGCCGGACAACAGGATGCCGACGCCGTCGATCTGGCCGAACGAGGCGTCCAGCCCGGCCTCGACGGCACGGGCCGCCGCCTCGTCGGCTTCGGTGGGCCCGGTACGCAGCGCGAGCAGCAGGTCCAGATCGGAGACACCGGGAACGGCCGTGCCGCGCGGAATGCTGCCGTAGACGTACGCGCTGTGCAGCCGCGCGCCGTCGAAGGCTTCGGCGATCCGGGCGCGGGCCGCCTCCACCACGGGGGCGAACACCGCCGGCACCCGGCTCAGCGAGCCCTCCCGCCGGATGGTGCCGTCCTGGTTCAGCCCTCGGTCGTCGTTCATACCGGCACTCTGTCCGGTGTTCCGCCCGGCTGACGACTGGTTTTCGCCGGTGGGCCGGGCGGTTCTTTCGCAGGTGGGCCGGGCGTCGGGGCATCGGCCGGTCCGATGCCACCGTGCCGCCGTCAGGGCCCCGGCGGTGACCACACATAGGGCGTGGTGGTCGTCACGAGGTGGAAGCCCAGTCGCCGCAGGATCGGGGCGCTGTCGTCGGAGGCGTCCACCTGGAGGAACCTGACGCCGCGGGCGGCGGCGAGCGAGGCACGCGCGGAGACCAGGGCGCGGTAGATCCCCCGGCCCCGCCACGCGGAGAGCGTCGAACCGCCCCACAGACCGGCGAATTCGGTTCCGGCACGGAAGACCAGCCAGGCCGCCGAGACCACTTCGCCGTCGGCCTCGGCGACCAGGACGGCGATCTCCTCAGGTGCGGCCGAGACGCGCGCGATCAGGTCTTCGCCGAGCCAGCTCCAGTCCTGTCCCCAGACGGACGACTCCATCGCGGCGATACGGTGCATGTCGGCGTCCGCGGTGACCTGACGCAGGACGACGCCGTCCGGCAGGACCGGCTCGGCCGCCATCTCGTCGGCCCGGCCGATCAGGACCGACTCCTGCTCCTCGGCGACGAAGCCCGCCGCACGCAGCCGGTCGGTGAGATCGGCCGGCCGGTCGTGCCCGCGGGTCTTCCACTCCACCGCCTCGCCACGAGCGGCGAAGTAGTCGCGCTGCCGGGCGATCAGCCGGTCGAGCTCCGCGCCGCTCACGCCGACATCGCGCGGACCGCTCACGAAGCCGCGGAACTGGCCGACGATCCGCAGCAGCGGGCCCTCCCACTCGTGCGTGACCCCGGTCGGAGGGTTGGGCGGGGCACCACGCATCTGCTCGTCATAGGCCGCGAGCAAGCCGTCGATGTCTGTCACGAGAAGACAGTACGAGCGGTGGCAAATGGTTTTTCTCGGCCAGGAACGTCGCCGGATTAAAGCGGACGCATCCGGAGTTCTCCGCTACAGAAAGGGCCTGACCGGTCCTGCGGAAACGAGCGCATTCAGCCGATCGCTCACAGCGAACAAACCCCGGGGAACAATGGGCGGCTCAGGAGCATTGAGTCTGCATAACTCAACTTGACTGCTGAAGGGGAGATCATGGCTACCGATTCCAATGCGGTCACTCCGCTCGCCCTGCCCGTGCTGCCGCTCGACGACGAGGTCGTGCTGCCCGGGATGGTGGTGCCTCTGGACCTGTCCGACACCGATGTGCGCGCCGCCGTGGAAGCCGCACAGGCCGCAGCCCGCGAGGGCGGCGGCAAGCCCGAGGTGCTTCTTGTGCCGCGGATCGACGGGACGTACACCGGCACCGGTGTCATCGGCACCGTCGAGCAGGTCGGACGGCTTTCGGACGGGGATCCGGGCGCGCTCATCCGCGGCCGTGGCCGGGTGCGGATCGGGGCCGGGACCAGCGGACCGGGTGGAGCGCTCTGGGTGGAGGGGACACGGGTCGACGCGGTCGTCCCCGATCCGCTCCCCGGAGCCGCCGCCGAGCTGGTCAAGGAGTACAAGGCACTCGCCACCAGCTGGCTGAAGAAGCGCGGCGCCTGGCAGGTCGTGGACCGGGTCCAGCAGATCGAGGACATCTCCGCGCTCGCCGACAATTCCGGTTACTCACCCTTCCTCACCACTGCCCAGAAGGTGCAGCTCCTGGAGACCGTGGACGCGGTCGCCCGGCTGAAGCTCGCCATCCAGTGGCTCGGCGAACACCTCGCCGAGCAGGACGTCGCCGAGTCCATCGCCAAGGACGTCCAGGAGGGCGTCGACAAGCAGCAGCGTGAATTCCTGCTGCGGCGCCAGCTCGAAGCCGTACGCAAGGAACTGTCCGAGCTCAACGGCGGTCCTGGTTCCGGCGCAGACGAGTCCGACGACTACCGGGCCCGCGTAGAGGCCGCCGATCTTCCCGAGCACGTCCGCGCGGCCGCGCTCAAGGAGGTCGACAAGCTGGAGCGTTCCTCCGACCAGAGCCCCGAGGGCTCCTGGATCAGGACCTGGCTCGACACCGTCCTCGAACTGCCGTGGACCGAGCGGACCGAGGACGCGTACGACATCCGCGGCGCCCAGGAGATCCTCGACGCCGAGCACGCGGGCCTGCAGGACGTGAAGGAGCGGATCACCGAGTACCTGGCGGTACGCAAGCGGCGTTCCGAGCGCGGTCTCGGCGTCGTCGGCGGGCGGCGCGGCGGTGCCGTGCTGGCGCTGGTGGGTCCTCCGGGCGTGGGCAAGACCTCGCTCGGTGAATCCGTCGCGCATGCCATGGGGCGCAAGTTCGTCCGCGTCGCGCTCGGCGGTGTACGGGACGAGGCGGAGATCCGCGGCCACCGGCGTACGTACGTCGGTGCTCTGCCGGGACGTATCGTCCGGGCCATCAAGGAGGCCGGTTCGATGAACCCGGTCGTCCTGCTCGACGAGATCGACAAGGTCGGCTCCGACTTCCGGGGCGACCCGGCCGCCGCCCTTCTCGAAGTCCTCGACCCGGCGCAGAACCACACCTTCCGCGACCACTACCTGGAGGTCGAACTCGACCTCAGCGATGTCGTCTTCCTGGCCACCGCCAATGTCCTGGAAGCCATCCCGGAGGCCCTGCTCGACCGCATGGAGCTGGTCAGGCTCGACGGCTACACCGAGGACGAGAAGGTCGTCATCGCCCGTGACCACCTGCTCCCGCGCCAGCTGGAGCGGGCCGGTCTGGAGAAGGACGAGGTGGCGCTCGACGAGTCCGCGCTGCGCAAGCTGGCCGGCGAGTACACCCGTGAAGCGGGCGTACGGAACCTGGAGCGGGCCGTCGCCCGGTTGCTCCGCAAGGTCGCGGCCCAGCACGAACTGGGCGACCGGGAGCTCCCGTTCACAGTCGCCGAAGCGGATCTGCGCGCTCTGATCGGCCGGCCGCACCACGTCCCCGAGTCCGCCCAGGACCCGGCCGAGCGCCGCACCTCGGTGCCGGGCGTGGCCACCGGACTCGCGGTGACCGGCGCCGGTGGTGACGTGCTGTTCGTGGAGGCGTCGCTGGCCGATCCGGAGACCGGGGCGTCCGGACTGACCCTCACCGGTCAGCTCGGCGACGTCATGAAGGAGTCCGCGCAGATCGCGCTGAGCTTCCTGCGGTCGCACGGCGCGGAACTGGAGCTGCCGGTCGCGGACCTGAAGGACCGCGGCGTGCACATCCACTTCCCGGCGGGCGCGGTCCCCAAGGACGGCCCGAGCGCCGGCATCACCATGACGACGGCGCTGGCCTCGCTGCTCTCCGGACGGCTGGTCCGTACGGATGTGGCGATGACCGGTGAGGTCTCGCTGACCGGGCGGGTGCTGCCGATCGGCGGTCTGAAACAGAAGCTGCTGGCCGCGCACCGGGCCGGGATCACCACCGTGGTGATCCCGAAGCGGAACGAGGCCGACCTGGACGATGTTCCGGCCGAGGTCCTGGACACTCTGGAGGTCCACCCGGTGACGGACGTGCGCCAGGTGCTGGAGATCGCCCTCGCGCCGGCCTCCGCGGCCAGGCCCGAGGAGAGGATCCCGGCCGCGGCGTAGGCGCCATGGCGTGACGGGCGTGGCACCACGTGCGCGACCGGTACGGACGGCCCGCCCTCCCGGCAACGGGCGGGCGGGCCGTTCCGCGTGCGACGGAGGTTCTCATGCGTAGGCCGTTCCGCGTGCGACGGAGGTTCTCGCGTATCGGCCGCTCCGCGTACGCCGGGGCCTCGCCTTTCGGGCCGCACGGCTCAGGGGCGGTAGATGGTCCCCGGGACCGGCTCGGCGGGCGCCATCAGCTGCGGGACCGTGACGAAGGTGTAGCCCTGCTTCTTCAGCGCGTCGATGATGCCCGGCACGGCGGGCACCGTCCCCTTGTAGATGTCGTGCAGCAGGATGATGCCGTCCCGGCTCGCCTGGTCCAGGATGCGCTTCTTGATCAGCGCCGAGTCGGTCGTGGAATAGTCCTTGGCGGTCGCGCTCCACAGGATCTGGGAGAGCCCCAGGTCCTTGCTGATGTCCGAGACGGTGTCGTCGGTACGGCCCTGCGGCGGGCGCATCAGGCGCGGCTTCTTGCCGGTGATCTCCGCTATCGCGTCCTGCGTCTTCTCCAGCTCGGCGCGTATCTCGGCGGGCTTCTTGTCCGTCAGGATCTCGTGGGACCAGGTGTGGTTGGCCACTTCGTGCCCCTCGGCGGCGAGCCTGCGCACGGTGTCGGGGTGCTGCTTGACGTGGTTCTTGCCCAGCAGGAAGAAGGTCGCGTGCACCTTCTTCTCCTTGAGGATGTCCAGCAGATGCGGTGTGTCCTCACCCGGTCCCGCGTCGAAGGTCAGGGCTATGCACTTCGCCTTGCGGCAGTCCACCGGGCCGAAGGAACCCTTGGAGTCGGAGCCCGCGTCGCCGCGCGCGGAGGCCGGCGCGGTGGTCTGCATGGAGCAGCCGCTCAGCGTCAGAGTGAGTGCCGTCACAAGGGCTGCGGCCAACCCTGTACCGATCGACTTCGTCTTGATGGACAACGCGGGTCACTCCTCCGTAGCTGAACAGGGCGCACGGCGTGCGGCAGAGAAGGACTATACACATGGCGTATACACCGGGTGCATAGAGGACCTTCGTTGTCGGCTCGGAGGGTGAAATGCCTGGTCAGGGGTGGGAACAGGGCAGAGCCCCCGGCGACTGGGTGGGTCACCGGGGGCTCTGCTGTGCGAAGCGTCGGACCGGGCGGGTGCGGCGGCGGGGCCGGCTCAGCCGTTGGCGAGAGCCTGTACGCGGTCGAGGGCGCCGTTGAAGTGGTTGTGGTCGCCGACGTAGGGGCCGGACGAGGTGTACTGCCAGATCGTGTAGTAGCTCCAGCCGGCCGGGAGTTCGCCGACCGTGGTGTTGTAGCGGGCCACCCACAGCGGGTTGGTGGCGCCGAAGCTCGCGTTGTTCCCGGTGCAGGTCTGCCACCAGCTGGTCGCGGTGTAGATGACCGCGTCGCGTCCGGTGCGCGCCTTGTAGGTGTTCACGAAGTCGCGGATCCAGGAGACCATGCCGGCCGCGGTCTTGCCGAAGCACTGGTCGCCGTACGGGTTCCACTCGATGTCGAGGACGCCGGGCAGTGTCCTGCCGTCCTTCGACCAGCCGCCCCCGTGGTCCACGAAGTAATTGGCCTGGGTGGCGCCGCTCGTGGTGTCCGGGGTGGCGAAGTGGTACGCACCCCGGATCATGCCGACGTTGTACGAACCGTTGTACTGCTGGGCGAAGTACGGGTTCGTGTAGTACGTGCCCTCGGTGGCCTTGGTGTAGGCCCACCTCACGCCGCTGTTCCAGAGGGTCGCCCAGTCGACGTTGCCCTGGTAGCTGGCGACGTCCACGCCTTCGGTCTGGGCGGCCCGGGTGTCGCGCGGCAGTCCGCCCTGGCCGTCGTGGGCGATGACGCCCATGCCCATCGTGGCCGTGCCGCGCGCGGGCTTCTTGGCCGCGGCGGCGGTGTCGTGGGTGCCCGCGGCGCTCGCCGCGCCGGGCAGGGTGAGGAGGAGGGAGAGGGCTGCGAGCAGGGTTCCGGCCGCGGCGAAGCGCGAGCGACGGGAGGTTTTGGATCTGGATCTGAGCACCGGCATGTGAGTGCCTCCGAGGCCTTGGTGGGGGGACGTGCTGATCCCAGGGGGACGCCGGGCGAACCCCTGCCGGCAGGTCATGGTGTGGACATGCCATGCATGACGCTACGCACGTAGACCCGCGCTACGGAAGGGGGCCCGGGCGCTGCCGTTGGTCTACGCCTGCGAAATACTGGCCGAGCTGCGGCGATGACCGGCGGCGAAAGAAACTTTCAGCGGCAGGAAAGCTCATGAGGGGTGTTGACGTGCACGGGAGCGAAAGCGGTAGTGAACCCGGCGCGACCGGAGAAAGTGGTGTGGACCACGCATTCCTTGCCCTGGAGCGGGAGTTGGCCGTCTTTCTGCGCCGGGCGCGGGCCAACTCCGGGGAGATGGCGCGCGAGGTCCACCCCGAGCTGGAGGCCGCCGCATACGGACTTCTCGTACGGCTGGAGTCGGCCGGGCAGCAGCGGGCCACCGATCTCGCGGCCTACTTCGGGGTCGGCAAGGCGACCATGAGCCGTCAACTGCGCGCCCTGGAGAACCTCGGACTGGTGGCGCGCGAGCCCGATCCGGCCGACGGCCGGGCCTCCCTCGTCCACCTCACCGCCGAGGGCCTGGTCCGCTATCGAAGCGTCCGCGATGCCCGACGCGACCGCTATGTGCGCAAGCTCGCCGACTGGGACCGGGCAGAGGTGGCCGAACTGGCCCGGCTGCTGCACCACTTGAACGCCCGTGCCGAGGACTGACACCCCGCCCCGGCCCGGTTTCCCCGCCCCGGCTTCCCCGGTGTGCCGTCACAGCACCGCGTAGACCGCCGTCGCGTCGTCATGAGGCTTGCTGCGGCGCAGATACGTACGCTCCGTGTCCGCGTCCTCCAGTGCCCGGACGCGGTCGATCAGCCCCTGTGTGCCTTCCTTGTGGAGCACTCCGAGGCAGTCCGCCCAGTCGCCCTCGCGGAACATCTCGGTCCAGCGGGCCGCTCCGTCGGTCATCGCGGCCAGCGCCCGCACCTGGCGGAGCGGGGTGCGCCCGATGACCGCGCGGGCCGCCACGGAGGGGTCGGCGGCGGCGGTGAAGAAGCCGCCCTCCTTGTTCCGTACCTGCGCGTCGGCGATCGCTTCGCTGGCCAGCGAGCCCGGCGGCAGGCGGTCCAGCCGGTCGTCGAGGAGGGGACGCACGGTTCCGTCCGGTGCCTCGAACAGCAGCACGGAGTCGGAGAGCACCAAGTGCTCGATCTCGTGTTCGTCCCAGCGCGCCAGGACGACCGTCGCCTGCGGTGTCCTCACGTGAGAAAGGTCACACAGGGAACGGTGCGTATCGGCGGTGTGCCGGATGGATTCGGCCAGGATCTCCTGGAGGGTCAGATCCCGTCGCGAACCCGACAGTTCGACCAGCGAGCCGCCCAGCCGTGCGGTGAACCAGGGCACCGAGTGCACACAACCGTCGTCACCCTGCGGCGGAGTCACTCCGTCGAGCAGGACCAGCGTCCCACCCCGGCCGGAAGCGGGCAGGGCAGTGGCGGCCCAGTCCTCGTTCGGTCGTTCGGCGCTGCCGGCGGCGGTGGCGAGTTCAATTCGCATACCGCCAGTCTGCACGACGCCTTCACGAGCCCTGCACTGCCCGAGATTGGCCTGTACCAGCAGGTCAGATGGACGCCCCGGAGCGGAAGGAAAGGCTCCGCGCTGCGTGCGGGCGGGCATCCTGCCAAAGCCTGGGCGGAAGTTCCAGCCGAAGGTCCAGGTGTGCCGGATGCGCCCCGGGGGGAGACTTGTTCGTCAACTCCGGAGTGATGTTCACTCGTTCAGGTGGCGGAGTGGTTGATGCGCGCCCCCCTCTCAAAAGCACTGGAATGGTCGGAAGCCGTACCAGGGGTCGGGGCGCTTGTTCACATGTGACCGTGCGTCACCTCTGCTTCAAGGGCGGACGAGTCAAGAATGCGAGCACCGGTGCAGAAGAAGCGGCCTCGGAGCAAGGGCAGCAAGCACAGCGGTTCCGGGGGGACGCCTCCGGCACCGGCCGAGAGCGAGAGCCCCCGGCGTACCGGGCGCGTACGCAACCGGCTGGTCGCCGGCGTCGCGGTCGTCGGCATCACCGTCATTGCCGCGGGCGCACCCGCGGCCCTCAGTGCTTCCTCCGACCTGAACGAGTCGCAGCAGCTGGTCACCCTCGCGGAGCTGAACCAGCAGGCCATCGCGCTCGCCCACGCCCTCGCGGACGAGCGTGACGAGGTCACCGCCTACATCGCGGCCGGCCGTGACGAGAGGTCCGGCCCGGCGGCGGAAGGCAAGGGCGACCCCGGCAGCCGGAGCGCCCGCGTCGACCAGCAGGTGGACGAGATCAGGGGCGCGGCCCCGGCCGCACTGCGCCGTGACCTCTCCACCATCCCCTCCCTGCGCCGCGACGCGCTCAGCGGCAAGGGCACCGCGCTGGCGGCCCATCAGGCGTACTCCGAGGTCATCGCCAAGCTCCACGACCTCGCCGACGAGCTCGCCGAGAAGACCCCGCCGCGCGCCGCCGAGTCCACCCGCGCCCCGCTCGCCCTCGGCCGGGCCACCGACCAGGCCTCCGCCACCCGCGGGCTGCTGATCGCCGCACTGTCCGTACCCCGCAAGGTCACGACCCCACAGATCGACCCGATCACCGGTCTGCCCGTCCAGACCCAGGACGAGGGCAGCAGCAAGGACGACCGCACCCGTGACGAGCTGAGCGCCGCCGCCCAGCAGGCCCGAGTCCGCGAGCTCTCCTCGCTCGCCGACTTCGACCAGGCCGCGGGCTCCACCGCCCGCGACAAGCTGTCGTCCACCGTCACCGGGCCCGAGGTCAACAGCGCGGAGAAGTACCTCAACTCCCTCACGGACCGCCCCGAACTGTCGGACTCCGACCAGAAGGCCAGCAGCAAGAGGGTCGAGGCGGCACTCTCCGCCCGGATCGACCGGATGCGGGGCGTCGAGTCCGCCCTCGGCACCGCACAGGTCCAGCGCCTGGAGCAGCTGCGCGACGACGACGTCACCGCGCTCGAACTGCGGATCGCGCTGCTCGGCGGCTGTCTGCTGATCGCCGTCGGCGTCTCCACCGCCGTGGCCCGCACCCTCACCCAGCCGCTCGCCGTCCTGCGGATCGGTGCCGCCCGCCTCGCCGCGGAGCCCGCCACCGCCGAACCGGTCCGCTACACGGGCCGCAACGACGAGTTCGCCCAGGTCGTACGGTCCATCAACGCCCTGCACGGCAAGCTGCACGGACTGCTCCACGAGTTCAACGGCCGCTTCGAGAGCCTGCAGACCGAGCGCGCCGAGCTGATCACCGGACGCGAGGCCCTCACCGTCCAGCGCGCCGAACTCCAGGTCGTGGCCTCCGACCTCACCGCCCAGCTGGAGCGGCTGAAGAACACGGTCCACCACACCTTCGTCAACCTCTCGCTGCGCACCCTCGGCCTCGTCGAGCGCCAGCTCGGTGTCATCGAGAGCCTGGAGGAGCGGGAGCACGACCCGGAGCGGCTGGCCACCCTCTTCAAGCTCGACCACATGGCCACGGTCATGCGCCGCCACAGCGAGAACATGCTGGTCCTCGCGGGCGCCGAGCACGGCCACGGGCACGCGGGCCCGATCCCGCTGGTCGACGTGCTGCGCGCGGCCGTCTCGGAGATCGAACGGTACGAGCGGGTCACCATCCAGTCCCTGCCGCCGCACGCCCAGATCGCCGGTTTCGCCGCGGACGACCTCAGCCACCTCGTCGCCGAACTCCTGGAGAACGCGACCTCCTTCTCGCCGCCGGACTCCCATGTCCAGCTCTCCGGCTGGCTGCTGGAGTCCGGCGAGGTGATGCTCTCCGTCCAGGACGAGGGCATCGGGATGTCGGCGGTACGGATGGGCGAGCTCAACACCCGGCTCGGCGACCCCACTTTGTTCGAGGCGGGCGAACAGAGCGCGGACGGGGCCGGACTCGGCCTCCAGGTCACCTCCCTGCTGGCCGCGCGCCACGGCGTACGGGTCCAGCTGCGCGACCACAAGGGCAGCGGGGTCATGGCGGTCGTCGTCCTGCCCCAGGCCCTGCTGCCGAAGGCACCACCGGCCGCCACACCGCCACCGGTGAAGGTCCCCGGGGACGCCCCCGCGCTGAACCTGCCGGGGTCGGTCGCCGAGGCCAACTCCAACGCACTGCCGGGGCGTACGCTCGCCCTGCCCGGCGACCCGCTGATCGCCGCGGCCGAGCAGACGATCCGCGAGTCCGGCGCCGCTTCCGAGCCCGCGCCCGGGCCCAGGCACGCGGCGGGCAACGCTCTCGCCCCCACACCGGCTCCGGTCGCCGCCGAGACCGAGGCCGAGACCACGATGCAGGTCCGGCTCCCGGTCGTTCCGGAGTTCGCGGACGCCCCCGAGTTCACGGCGCCCGACCCGTACGCCATCGGCCCCGACCGTCACGAGCGCACCGCAGACGAGTCCCCGGAGCCATACAGTGCGCCGGTCCCGACCTCCTCGCCGTACACCGCCCCGGAGCCGCACACCGCGCCCGCCTCCGTCGCCGACGCCCTGCCCGGCCCCCGGCAGCCGGAGCAGCACGCGCAGCAGCAGGAGCGCATCACGGACAAGGGGCTGCCCAAGCGCACCCCCAAGGTCGTCAAGCCCACCACGGCACCCACCGCCGAGCGCAAGGGCAGCCTGGACAAGGAGGCGCTGCGCCGTCGGCTCGGCGGCTTCCACCAGGGTGCGAAGGACGGCCGCCGGGACGTCGAGGCGGAGATCGCGGAGACCACGACGACCCAGCCGTTCCCCGGGGCCCCCGCACACGCCGGGCGCTCCGCACTTACCGAGCACAGTGAGCCGGCCGACCTTAACGACGGCCGAACCGATGAGACGGGGGACACAGTCGAGGAGGCACGCAGTTGACTGCGCCCAGCACATTCGGGCTGAGTACCGAGGCCCGGAACCTTCACTGGTTGCTGAGCAATCTGGTGGAGGAGGTGCCAGGGGTCCACTCGGTCACCGTCGTCTCGTCCGACGGACTGATGCTGCTCTCCTCCGACCCCGGCCATCTGACCACTCAGAACACCGGCCGGCAGGACGGCCCCAAGGGCTCCAGCGCCGACCTGGCCACCATCGTCTCCGGCATCGGCAGCCTCACCGCCGGTGCCGCCAAGCTGATGGACGGTGGCGGCGTCAAGCAGACCATGGTCGCCATGGACGAGGGCAGCGTCTTCGTCATGTCGATCAGTGACGGCTCGCTGCTCGGTGTGCACGCCACCCCGGACTGCGACATGGGCGTCATCGCCTACCACATGGCGCTCTTCGTCGGCCGAGCCGGACACGTACTCACCCCCGAACTCCGCAGTGAACTGCGCAAATCGATGGAGAGCGCCCAGTGATGCCCGCTGCTGAACCCGCCCGCAGGCTCCCCGTCCGCGGGTCCGACCGAAGGCCCGCACGGGTCCGCCCGTACTCGCTCACCGGCGGTCGCACCCGCTTCGGCCACGTCCTGCTCGTCGAGACGTTCGTCGCCGCGCTCGAAGCGCCCGAGGAGCGCCGCGAGCTGACCAATGGCAACCTGGCGACCCGCGTCATGCCGGAGCTCCAGGCCATCGTCGAAATCTGCCGCCGGATGCGTACGGTCGCGGAGATCTCCGCCCTGTTGAAGATGCCGCTCGGCGTGGTCCGGGTGCTGCTCAGCGACTTGGCCGACCAGGGAAAGATCCGCGTGTACGGGACCGGTCACGGCACCGGCCAGCCCGACCGCGCACTGCTCGAAAGGGTGCTCAATGGACTCCGCCGTCTCTGAGTCGCCGCTCTTCACCCCGCGCCAACCGGGAGCCAGGGACCAGACCGAAGAATCGCTGCAGGCCTGGCAGTTGGACCACACCAGGGCCCCCATCGCCACGAAGATCGTGGTCGCGGGCGGCTTCGGCGTGGGCAAGACGACCTTCGTGGGGTCGGTCTCCGAGATCACCCCGCTGAAGACCGAAGCGATGATGACCCAGGCCAGCGAGGAGACCGACGATCTCTCCGCGACACCCGACAAGGTCACCACGACCGTCGCGATGGACTTCGGCAGGCTCACGCTCGACGACGACCTCGTGCTGTACGTGTTCGGCACGCCGGGCCAGCAGCGCTTCTGGTTCATGTGGGACGACCTGGTGCGCGGCGCGATCGGTGCGGTCGTGCTCGCCGACACCCGGCGGCTCGCCGACTGCTTCCCCGCACTCGACTACTTCGAGAGCTGCGGCCTGCCGTACATCGTCGCCGTCAACCACTTCGAGGGAACGCCGGGGTTCGAGGCGCAAGATGTCCGGGAGGCCCTGACTGTGCCTCCGCACGTGCCTGTTGTGATCATGGACGCGCGTAACAGGATCACCGTCGTCGAGTCGCTACTGGCCCTCGTCGGCCACGCACTCGACGCCACCCCGGCATAGCTCAACACGTAAACGGAGAACCGCGATGCGGAAGATACTCATAGTCGGAGCCGGCCAGTCCGGTCTCCAGCTCGCCCTCGGACTGCAGTCCAGAGGGTACGAAGTCACCCTGATGTCCAACCGCACCGCCGACGAGATCCGCTCCGGCCGGGTCATGTCGACGCAGTGCATGTTCGACACGGCGCTCCAGTACGAGCGTGACTACCAGCTCAACTTCTGGGAGTCCCAGGCCCCGCGCATCGAGGGCCTCGGCGTCTCGGTCGCCGCCCCCGACTCCTCGCGCGCCATCGACTGGGTCGGAAAGCTGGACGGCTTCGCCCAGTCCGTCGACCAGCGCGTGAAGATGGCCGGCTGGATGGAGACCTTCGCCCAGCGCGGCGGACAGCTCGTCATCCACGGTGCCGCGGTCTCCGACCTGGACTACTTCTCCCGCACCTACGACCTGGTGATGGTCTCCGCGGGCAAGGGCGAGCTGGTCTCCATGTTCGGCCGGGACGCGTCCCGTTCGCCGTTCGACGCCCCGCAGCGCGCCCTGGCCGTCGCGTACGTCCACGGCATGGGCCCGCGCCCCGAGCACCCCGAGTTCGACGCGGTCCGCTGCAACCTGGTCCCCGGCGTCGGCGAGCTCTTCGTGATGCCGACCCTGACCACGTCCGGCCGCGCCGACATCCTGTTCTGGGAGGGCATCCCGGGCGGCCCGCTCGACGTGTTCCAGGGCATCAAGGACCCCTCCGAGCACCTCGCCAAGACGCTGGAGCTCATGGAGCGGTTCACGCCGTGGGAGTACGCCCGCGCCACGAAGGTCGAACTGACCGACGCCAACGGCACCCTGGCGGGACGCTACGCCCCGACCGTCCGCAAGCCGATCGGCCGGCTGCCCGGCGGCGGTCTGGTGCTCGGCGTGGCGGACGTCGTCGTCGCCAACGACCCGATCACCGGGCAGGGCTCCAACTCGGCCTCCAAGTGTGCCAACGCGTACCTGGAGTCGATCATCGAGCACGGCGACCGGGAGTTCGACGCGGACTGGATGCAGGCCACGTTCGACCGTTACTGGGACACCGCGCAGCACGTCGTGAAGTGGACCAACGCGATGCTCGGCGTACCGCCGGAGCACGTGCTGAACCTGATCGGCGCCGCCGGCCAGCTCCAGCCGGTCGCCAACCGCTTCGCCAACGGCTTCAACGACCCGGCGGACTTCGAGAACTTCTTCTTCGACCCGGAGAAGACGAACGCGTACCTCGCCGAGGTGTCCGGGGCCGCGTCGGCCGCCTGATCGCAGCAGCCGGGCCGAGTCCTGTCGGGAATCCGACGGGACTCGGCCCGGCTGTCATGTGCGGGCACGGCACGATCGCCCGGGCTGCCTACTGCTTGGGCGCCGACGACGAGCTGTACCCCGCGTCCGAGCCCGTGGACGCACCCTGCGGGAGCTGCGGCGGCTTGTACACGGAGAGCGGCGTGCTCTGCGGATCCGGCCGTACGGCGCCCAGCAGCGGATTCGATGCCACCGGAGAGACCTTCACCTGCGAGCCCGGCCGGGGCGCCTGCACCACCATGCCGTTGCCGATGTACAGCGCCACATGAGTGGCCTTCGGGAAGTAGATCACCAGGTCGCCGGGGCGGAGCGCGTTCAGCGGCACCTTCGGCAGCTGCCGCCACTGCTCCTGCGAGGTCCGCGGAATGACGCGGCCGGCCTTCGCCCAGGCCTGGGAGGTGAGCCCCGAGCAGTCGAACGAGTTCGGGCCCACCGCGCCCCACACATACGGCTTGCCGACCTGCCCGATCGCGTACTTCACCGCATCGCCGCCAGCCTGGGACGGTGGCCTGACCGAGGACAGCGCGCCTGAGGCGACGAGGGCGCCCTGAGCCTTTGCCATGCCCTGCTGTTCCAGCCGGCTCAGCTCGGTGAGCTGAGCGGCGGAGAGCGTGGCCAGTTTCGTCTCGACCGACTTGAGCCGCGACCGCACCGTGTCCCGCTGCTTCTTCTGCTTCGCGGCCAGGACCTGCTGCCGGTCCAGTACCTTGCGGGACTCGGTCGCCAGGTCGTCGGCACGCTTCGCGGCACCGGTGAGCCGCTTCACGGTCGCCGCCCGCCCGGCCGCCGCACGCCGGATCACATGCTCCTGGTCCAGGAAGTGCTCGGGATCGCGGGCCAGCAGGAGCTGCATGTACGAGGAGATGTCGGACTGCCCCTGGTACTGCTCCCGGGCCAGCTGCCCCGCCTCGTCGCGACTGTCGGACAGTGCGATCCGTGCGGCGGCGAGGGAGGCGTCGAGCTTCTTCGCCTGAGCCGCGCGCTTCTTCAGCTCCGCCGCGGTCCCGTTGTACTTCTCGGTGGCCTCCTCGGCCTGCTGGTACAGCTTCTGCAGCTCGGTCAGCAGCTGGGCAACGCTCTTGTTCGCGGCCGTGGACGCGGGGGCCGGAGGGGCCGCCGCGGGGCTCGGTTCCACGGGTGCGGCGGCTGCCGGCGAGGCTACGACGAGCGTGGTCAGGGTCGCGGTGCAGACCGCACGCAGGACCTTGCCTGACACGACACCACCTCCGGTGACGGGGCGAGTCATGGGACTACCCCATGAGTGAGCGCAACGACTCAATACGGTCACTCGGTGTCAGGCGATGCAAGAACCGTGCGGTGTGGCGGCAGACGCGTTCGCCCGGAAGGCGGTGGTTGAGTGATTCGGCTAGGCGACCGGGAAGGCGTAGAAGATCCGGTCGCGCTGGACCACGGCGGTTTTTCCGGACGCCAGCACCCGGTACGGGGCGGTGACCGTGGGACCCTTCGGGTCCTGGGAGCCGATGTCCTGGAACTTCCACAGCCGTCGCCCGTCCTGTGCCGCGAACGCGGTGACCTGGGCCCCGTCCGAGGCCAGCAGCGTCCTGCCGGTCGTGCTGAGCGTCACCGTGGGTGCGGCGGTGCCGGGTGCCGCCTCCGTGGAGCGCCGCCAGCGCAGCCGCCCCGTCTCCCGCTCGACCGCGCCCACTTCCTGGTTGCGGTTGGTGGTGTGCAGGAGTGTTCCGGTGGCGACGGGGGTTCCGTACGGGGTCCCGGTGGTGCCGTTCAGCGTCCACTTCGGTTTGCCCGCGGGGAGCTCGAAGGCCTGGAGATCGTCGCCCACCGCCGCGTACAGCAGGCCCCGGTCGTCGCCCATGGCCGCCGCGTCCGGTGCGACCGTGCCGAACGACCTGCTCCACAGCTGCTTCCCGGTCTTCTGGTCGAAGCCACGGAAGACGGCCTTCCCCTTGGCGGCCTTCACATCGCCGGGCGTGAGCGTGCCTGTGCTCTGACGTACGACGAAGTCGTCCTGCCCGATCGCGATCAGCCGGTAGACGGGGGCGGCCGGTCCGCGCCCGGTGGGTACGGGGGTCCGCCACAGCTCCTTGCGCTGCAGGGTGTCGTAGGCGAAGAGGTAGGACTTGACGACCTGAGTGTCCTTGCCGCGCTTCTTGCCCTTCTTCGGGGGCGGGGCCTTGACGGTGACCTTGTTGGAGCCGGTGAACCAGACCACCGGTCCGAAGGTGCCGACGATCTCCGGCACCGCGAGATTCGGCGCCCCGGTGAACCCGTCCGCGTAACCGACCCGGTGCACGACCTTGCCGTCCTTCGGCGACAGCCACAGGAACTCGGACGGACCGGCGACGAAACAGAGATCCTTGCCGGCCGGAAGCGCTGCCCGTCCCTTGGCGGCGTCCGCGTTCTCCCAGACCCGGCGCCCGGTACGCAGATCGATGCCGGCCGCCCCGCTCTCGCTGGTCAGCACCAGCAGCCGGTCGTTCCAGAGGGCGGCGGTGAGCGGCGGCGGTTCGGCCGCCGGGTGCGTGTACACCCAACGCGGCTGCGGCGGCAGCCCCGCGACCGTGGGACCGCTGCTGCTCGGCGTGGGCTTGGGATCGTCCGTCGACCCCCCGTCACCGGACCCGAGCGCGAGCACCCCGCCCCCACCGACCACCAGCCCGGCGGCCCCGGCAGCGAGCCCGATGAAGAGGCTGCGCCGAGCGAGGGTGGGGGAGGGCGCGGGAGCGGCGGGGACCGGCAGCGGGCGGGGCGACATCGGCGCTACGGGCGGGAGTACGGCGGGGAGCCCGGCGGCGGGCGCGGCAGGGGGCGCGGTGAGCTCGGGCGGTACGGACAACTGGGTCGTGGGCCGGTCGGTCCTCGGGATGTGACGCCCGATGTCCCCCAGCTGAGTGGTACGGGTGTCCCCGGCGGGGGCGGGGGCGGGGATGAGTCCGAGGGTGAGTTCGCGGCCGGGCGCGTCGGCCGATCCGCCCGATGGTGCGGCGTCCACAGGTCCGTCAACGGGCCCGTCGACCTGCCCATCAACCGGCGCATCCACCGGATGACCCGCCGCGGCCAACTCCCGTACCCGCACTCCCTGTTCCGCCACCACAGCCGCCAGCCGCTCCGGCAGCCAGCCGCCCTTCGCCAGGCCCGCCGCTCCCTCAAGGGCCAGCTCCGCCGCCACCGTCCCCGCACTCGGCCGGTCGGCCGGGTCCTTCGCCAGGCAGCGGGCGATCAGGTCGCGCAACTCCGCCGGAACCGCGCCGAGTTCGGGGTCCGTGTGGGCGATGCGGTCGGCGCCCTCGGCGGCCGGGCCGTCGGCGAGCGGGGTCGTGCCGGTTGCCGCGTACGCCAGCAGCAGGCCCAGTACGAAGAGATCGGAGGCCGGTCCGGGCTCTTCGCCCTCGACCTGTTCCGGGGTGAGATAGCCGAGCCGTACGGACAACTGCCCGCCGGGCCGGGCCTCGGCGGCGGCCGCGGCGCCCAGCGGGCCGAACGCGGTGAGCCGCGGCCCGTCCTCGGCCAGCAGCACCGTCCTGGGGGCCAGGCCCTGGAGTACGGCACCGGTGGCGTGGACGCGGGAGAGGGTCTCGGCGATGCCCGCGCCCAGTATCCGCACGGCACGCTCGGGAAGCGGGCCCATGACGTCGATCGCCTCGGAGAGCGTCAGCGCGGGTACGTAGGCCCCGGCCGTCCAGGGCAGTTCGTCCTCGTCCGCGTCATCGGCCGGAGGCCCCAGCTGAGGCTGCACCCAACCGCCTGCCAGCCGGTCCGCGGTGCGGGCCTCCGCCTGGAAGCGGCGCCGGAAGGCGGGCAGCGCGGCCAGTTCGGGGCGGGCGGCGGTGACCACCACAGGTCGGCCGGTGACCACCCCGGAGTTGTCGTCGGCCGCGTCGTGCGCGAGGTACTGCACGGCGCTCGCGGTCTCGCGGAACCGCGCCAGCACGGTGTACGGACCGATGCGGCGTGGATCGTCCTGACGCAGCGCCTCCATGGCGCACCCCCTTGCTGAATGTGCCTGGCACCAGAGTGTCGATCTTAGACCGACCCCTCGGCCCCGCCGGGGCCCGTACCCTCAGTCCGGCTTCGACCAGGGCCACTTGGGGCTGTGCCGCTCACGGCCCTCGGGGGCGTACTCGTACACCCAGCCCCTCGGAATCCCCAGCCGCTTGGAGTGACCGGCCGGGACCCGGCGGTACGCGTACACGGTGGCGGGCCCACCGTCGGCGGCCGGTACCGGGACCTCGTACCACTTGGGCGGATGACCGGTCGGGCCGACGAGGACGGGCAGTACCCGCCCGTCCAGGGGGCCGCCGGTGAAGGGGGTGTTCTCGCTTCTCACCGCCCCAGTCTGACCGATCAGCTCTCGGGCAGCAGATGGGCCGCCCCGCCGACCACCGGGATCAGCCGTTCCGCCAGCCGTCCGGCCGGACCCGCGGCGGTCTCCAGCGGCAGCAGCTCCGCCACCGCCGTCGCGGTCTTCGGGTCCGTCGCCGCCGTCGCGGCCAGCAGCGCGATCAGCTGGTCGACCAGCCAGTCGCGCAGATCGGCCGCGGCGGGCTGCTTCCCCTCGTCCAGCCAGATCAGGGACGCCGCCTCGACGGCCGCGATCCAGGTGCGCACCATCATCCGCAGCCGGAGCCCGGGTTCGGCCTTCGCGTCCGCGCCGCCCCGGCCCAGGTGCAGCAGGATCTGCTCGGCCGCCGCCCGCCGTACCTCGTCGACGATCGCGGTCGTACGGGAGGTCTCGACGACGCTTCCGCCGCGCAGCAGTGCGCTGAAACCGGCGTCGTGCTCGTCCACGAAGGCGAGATAGCGGTCGAGCACGCGCAGCACCCGTTCGGTGGGCGGACCCACGGGCGGCTCGCTGAAGCACAGGATCAGCTTCTCGGCGGCGGACCTCAGCGCCGCCTCGTACAACTGCTGCCGCCCGCCCGGGAAGTAGCGGTACACGAGCGGGCGGGAAACCCCGGCGACCGTCGCCACCTCGTCGAGCGAGACCTCGTCGGGGGCCCGGTGTGCGAACAGGGTGAGCGCCGCACCGAGGAGCTGGGTGCGGCGCTCTTCGACGCTGAGCCTTCGGTACGCACGGGTCGGCGGCGCGGCAGTGGTCATGCCATGAAGCCTAAGCGCTTCGCCCGAACGGGCAACGGGGCGTCGGCTCAGGCGAGCAGGCCGGAGCTCTTCCACAGCCTGCGTCCCACCCCGTTGAGTACCCCGATGTCATCGAGGAAGTCCGTCAGCCGCTTCGCGCCGCTCTGCATGATCTCCGCCCGGTGGCCGCTCGCCTTCACCTGGGCGACGGCCTCGCGGCGGTCCAGGCCGACGCTCTCGTACACCAGCGGGTTGACGAAGCAGACGGAGAAGACGCGGGCCGCCTCGCCGCAGCTCACCCGGGTGAACTCGCGCTCCCAGCGCGGGGCGGTCACCATCTGGCGGCGCAGCTCCTCGCGGGCATACCGGACGTGCCGTGCCTCCTCGACGACATGGATGCGGGTCACACCGCGCACCAGCGTCTGGACGCGCTCGTCCGGGAACGTCAGCCGCTGCATCCAGTCGAGGATCTCCTCGCCGAGCAGGGTCGCGGCGAACGAACCGGGCGTGGTGGAAATGGTCTTCAGCACCCGTGCGAGGTTGTGATAGACGCGCGGTACGGGGTAGTCGGGCGACCCGCTCCACTTGATCATGCGGGCGAACATCATCGAGTGCCGGCACTCGTCGGCTATCTCGGTGAGTGCGTAGCGGACGTGGTTGCTGGTCACCGGCCTGTCGTAGATGTGCCGGACCAGCAGCTGCATGAGGATGATCTCGAACCAGATGCCCAGTGAGGCCAGCGACGCCGCCTCGTGCCTGGACAGGTCCAGCCGCTGCTCCTCGGACATTCTCCGCCACATCGGGGTGTCGTAGAGCGAGACGAGCTCGGGCGGCCAGAACCACTTGCCCTCCTCGATCGCCGAGTCCCAGTCGAGTTCCTTGTCCGGATCGAAGGAGTGCTTGGCCGAGGATTCGAGCAGCCGCTCGGCGATCTGCTCGCGGTCCCGGAGCGGGCCGAGTGCATCGCGAAGCAACTGCACGTCGCGTTCGGTCACTGTCGTCATGGCTGGAGGCACCTCACACATGGGTTACCGGCGGTCACTTCTTATGAGACTCTCCGTCAGCAAGGCCGTCAATCCCTTGCGCACGACTTGTTGACCCGGCGTCTACCAACGTGTGAACCTGCCAACTGACGCAACCGCCACGGAACTTATCGGAGCACGCAAGGCGAAAAGGAGCCGTCCGTGTCGACACACGACCTCTACACCACCGCCCCCGACACACCGCTGTGGCAGGTGCCCGCCTCCGGCGCCGCCCGCTTCAGCTGGGACTACGACGACGGCCGCGAACGCCTGCTCGCCCTCTACCAGAAGGGCAAGGACAAGCAGTGGGACGGCAACAAGCGCATCGACTGGTCCCTGGAGGTCGACCCCACCGACCCGCTCGGCACCCCCGACGACGTCCTCACCCTGTACGGCACACCGCACTGGGCGAAGATGACCGACAAGGACCGGGGCGAGCTGCGCAAGCACTACACCGCCTGGCAGTTCAGCCAGTTCCTCCACGGTGAGCAGGGCGCCATGGTCTGCGCGGCCAGGATCGTGGAGTCCGTCCCCGACCTGGACGCGAAGTTCTACTCCGCGACCCAGACCATGGACGAGGCCCGGCACGCGGAGATATACAGCCGGTTCCTGCACGAGAAGGTCGGGATGCTCTACCCGGTCAACGACAACCTCCAGGGGCTGCTCGGCGACACCCTGCGCGACTCCCGCTGGGACATGCCCTACCTCGGGATGCAGGTCCTCATAGAGGGCCTGGCCCTGGCCGCGTTCGGCATGATCCGCGACACGACGACCAAGCCGCTGCCCAAGCAGATCCTCGCGTACGTCATGCAGGACGAGGCCCGGCACGTCGCCTTCGGGCGGATGGCGCTGCGCGACTACTACAAGCAGCTGAGCGACGCCGAACTGCGCGAACGCGAGGAGTTCGTCATCGAGGGCTGCTATCTGATGCGCGACCGGCTCAGGGGCGTCGAGGTGCTGGAGAACTTCGGCATCGGCAAGCAGGAGGCCGAGGAACTCTCCGAGCAGTCACCGTTTCTGCAGCTCTTCCGCAAGCTGCTGTTCAGCCGGATAGTGCCGTGCGTCAAGGACATCGGCCTGTGGGGCGAACGGCTCCAGAAGGCCTATGTCGACATGGGCGTCTTCGAGCTCGGCGACTCCAGCCTGGACCTGCTGATGGCCCAGGACGAGGAGATGGCCGAGCAGCTGGATCAGGACCGTTTCGCGGCGGAGGAACAGGCCAGGGTCGCCGAGGTCGAAAAGGCGATAACGCAGGGCGAATCGAGCGCGTCGGGACACGTTCCAGGGCCTTGAGGTATGTACGTCGTCCTCCGGTCCCGGAAGGATGGCGCGTATGACGAATCCGCCCCCGCCCCTCGCCGCAGGCCCCGCAGCCGCCCGCCGAAGCCTCGAAGGACTGGCCCTGGGCGACGCGTTCGGCGAGCGGTGGTTCCCGCTCTTCCGCGAACCCCGGCAGGCATTCAACGAGATCAAGGCGCGTCGGACCCCCGAGGAGCCGGTCTGGCACTGGACCGACGACACCGCACTGGCCCGCGCCCTCCTGCGCGTCATCGACGAGCACGGCCGGGTCGAACAGGACCGGCTCGCGCTCTGCTTCGCGCTCGCCTTCGAGGCCGACCAGGCCCGCGGCTACGGCCACGGCATGCACATCCTGCTGCCCGAACTGCTGACCTCACCGGCCGACTGGCGCACGCTGGCGCCCGAACTCTTCGAGGGCGGCAGCCTCGGCAACGGCGCGGCGATGAGGGTCGCACCGCTCGGCGCGCACTTCCACGAGGACGTTCCGTACGCCGCCGAGCAGGCCGCGCTGCAGGCGGCCGTCACCCACGCACACCCGGAGGGCATCGCGGGCGCGGTGGCGGTCGCGGTCGCGGCGGCGCTGGCGGTCCGCGGCGAGTTCACCCTGGCCGCGGTCGCCGACCGCACCCCCGAAGGGCTCGTACGCGACGGACTGCGCCGGGCCGTCGACGTACCCTTCGCCACCGAGCCGTGGAAGGCGGCCGATCTGCTGGGCAACGGACAGCGCATACGCGCCGACGACACGGTCCCGTTCGCCCTGTGGACCGCGGCCCGGCACCCGGACGACCTGGAAGCGGCGCTCTGGGCAACGGCCGAGGGCCTCGGCGACGTCGACACGACCTGCGCCATCACCGGCGGCGTCGTCGGCGCGGCCACCGGGGTCGACGGGGTGCCCGCACAGTGGCTGCAACGCCGGGAGCCGCTCAACACGGCCGTCAGGTGACCAGCGCGTTCTCCACCGCACGGGCCGTCCCGAGCAGCGAGGCGTCCGCTCCGCGCTCTGCGATCAGCTGCAGCCCGACCGGGCAGCCGTCCGCAGTGAATCCGGCGGGCACGCTCGCGGCGGGATGCCCGCTGAGGTTGAACGCCCAGGTCAGCGCGGTCGAGTAGAGATCGCCCGGACCGTCGTGGCCGTGCGGGCGGTTGGGGGTGGTCGGGGTGAGCAGCAGAGGGGCACGGGCGAACAGGGTGTCGAGCCGGAGGTCGTTCTCGCGCCGGATCTCCGTGGCGGCCGGGGACGGCTCCCCACGGCGGACCGCCTGCCACGCCTCTCGCGGGTCGAGCAGCTCGCACGCACGGTCCATGAGCCGCACCACCCCGGCCGCCACGAGCCGCCCCACCGCGCGCCGGACGACCGACTCGACTTCCGGGTCGACCTCCGCGTACCCCAGATCGGGGCTGAAGACAGCAGGGACCGGAAGGTCCGCCGTCACCGGTTCACAGCCGTCCAGGACACAGCGCAGATACGTCTGGGCGTGAGCCGCCGAACGGGCCAGCACCCCGGCGGAAGCGAGCCCGGAGCGGTCGGGGGAGGGCAGCAGGCCGTTCGTCGTCTTCAGGCCGAAGATCCCGCACCACGCCGCCGGAATCCGTACCGACCCCGCCCCGTCGCTGCCGGTCGCCAGCTCCACCAGATCCGCCGCGACCGCCACTGCCGAGCCCGCCGAGGAGCCGCCCGGCGTGCGGTCGGGGCGCCACGGGTTGAGCGTACGGCCGTGGGCGCCCAGCCCCCAGGTCTGCCACGGCGTGCCGGGACCGGGCACCGAGGTCGCGCCGACCGGGACGCCACCGGCCGCGATCAGCCGCCGGGCCGCGTACGAACGGATACCGGCCGGCCCCTTGACCGCGAACGGCAGGCCGGCCAGCGGAAGTTGACGGGCCCGCTCCTCGTCGGCGAGCGCCCTCCCGGGCCACACCTCGATGAACGCGCACAGGCGCGGATCCTCCCGCCCGATCCGCGCCAGCGCCCGGCCCACCTCGCCCGCATCCGCCACGCCGTCAGTCTCTCAGGGCCGCCTCCATGACGGAACGGGCGATCGGGGCCGCGCTGCCGCCGCCGCTGATGTCGGCCCGGTTCGCGGCGGCGTCCTCGACGACCACGGCGACCGCGACGGCCGGCTGCGCCGAGTCCGGTGCCTGCGCCCAGGAGATGAACCAGGCGTAGGGCCTGCCCGAGTTGTCGATGCCGTGCTGTGCGGTGCCGGTCTTGCCGCCGACCTCAACTCCGTCGATCGCGGCGTTGGACCCGGTGCCGTCCTCCACGACGTCGACCATCATCCGCCGCAGATCCATGGCCGTCCGCGGGCTCATCGCCTGGTGGTAGGTGTGCGAGCCGTTCCGGTGGACGGTCGAGCCGCTTCGCGTGGTCGTACGGTCCACCAGATACGGGTACTTGAGGTCGCCGCCGTTCGCCACGGCCGAGGCCACCATGGCCATCTGGAGCGGTGTCGCCGTCGTGTCGAACTGCCCGATCGACGACAGCGCCAGCTGGTCGTCGGACATCTCGGTGTCGAAATTGCTCTTCGCCACCCCCGACGGGATCTTCAGCCCGGTGTCGTTGAAGCCGAACTTCCGCACCGCGTCCACCATGCCCCTCAGCCCGACCCGCACCCCCAGCTCCGCCATCACGGTGTTGCAGGAGACCCGGATCGCCTCGGCGAGCGAGGCATCCTCACAGCCTTGTGCCTCATTGGGGAGCGTGGTCGTCGTACCCGGCAGCACATAGGGGGACGGGGTGTCGGTCTGGTCGTCGGGGTCGGTGACGACGTCCGCGTCGAGCGCGGCCGCCGCTGTCACGATCTTGAAGGCGGAGCCCGGCGGATAGGTCTGCCGGATCGCCCGGTTGAGCATCGGCTGGCTCTTCGCCGCGTTCAGCTGCTGCCAGGCGTCGGTGACCGACGAACCGGTGCCGGAGAGCCGCCCGGGATCGTACGAAGGTGTCGAGACCAGCGCCAGGATCCTGCCCGTCGACGGCTCGACGGCGGCGACCGCGCCCCGCCGCCCGCCGAGCCCGTTGTAGGCGGCGCGCTGCATCGAGTCCTTGATGGTCGTGACGACATTGCCGCCGGGCTGCTGGCTGCGGGTGACCTCGTTCCACAGGGGGAGCGGGGCGAGCATCGAGTCGGTGCCGGAGAGGATGTCGTCCTCGGCGTTCTCGATCAGGGTCGTGCCGTACGTCTGTGAGGCGTAGCCGGTCACCGGCGCGTACAGCGGGCCGTTCTTGTACGTGCGCTCGTACTTGAGCTGCTCGCCGGTGTCACTGGAACCGGTGACGGACTTGCCGCCGACCAGGATGTTGCCGCGCGGCTGGTTGTAACGGGCGATCGTGAGGCGGCGGTTGGCGGGGTTGTCGTCCAGGCTGCCGGCATCGAGGATCTGGATGCGGGCGGCGTTCAGCAGCAGCGCCACGAGCAGCAGCAGCAAGAGCGCGGCGGCCCGGCGGATGTAGCGGATCACGGCCTGGCCTCCGGGGCTCGCTGCGGGTACGGGTTCACAGCTCGCTGCGGGTGCGGGATCACAGCTCGTCCTCCGCCATCGGGGAGATGACTCCGGTCTCCACGTGGTCGGGGTGGGGTCTGCGGGCCTGGTCGCTGACCCGGATCAGCAGCGCCACGATGATCCAGTTGGTGACGACGGACGAACCGCCCTGGGCGAGGAACGGCATCGCCATGCCGGTCAGCGGGATCAGCCCCATCACCCCGCCCGCGATCACGAACACCTGGAGCGCCAGGATCGAGGCGAGACCGATCGACAGCAGCCGCCCGAAGGGGTCGCGCAGGGCGAGCCCGGCCCGGTAGCCACGGGCGACGAGCAGCGCGTACAGCAGGAAGACCGCGGTCAGCCCGGCCAGGCCGAGCTCCTCGCCCGCGGTCGCCAGAATGAAGTCGGACTTGGCGGCGAAGCCGATGAGGATGGAGTGGCCGAGCCCGAGCCCGGTGCCGAGCATCCCGCCCGCGGCGAACGCGAACAGCGACTGGGCCAGCTGGCTGGGGCCCCGGCCGGCGTCGATGGAGGCGAACGGGTCGAGCCAGTCCTGGACCCGGCTGTGCACATGCGGTTCGAAGGAGCCGACGACGAACGCGCCGACGGCGGCCAGCAGCAGGCCCACCGCGATCCAGCCGGTCCGGCCGGTCGCCACGTACAGCATGATCACGAAGAGGCCGAAGAAGAGCAGTGAGGTGCCCAGATCGCGTTCCAGGACCAGGACGCCGACGCTGAGCAGCCAGATCGCCACGATCGGGCCGAGCACCCGGCCGGTGGGGAGCTGGAGCTTCCAGATCCTGCGGCCGGTGTAGGCGAGGGCGTTGCGGTTCGCGGCGAGATACGCGGCGAAGAACACGGCGAGCAGGATCTTGGCGAACTCACCCGGCTGGAAGGAGAATCCGCCGACCCGGATCCAGATCTTGGCACCGTTCACCGCGGGGAAGAAGATCGGCACGATCATCAGGACCAGGGCGGTGGCGACCGAGAGATAGGCGTACCGCTGGAGCACCCGGTGGTCGCGCAGGAAGACGACCACCGCGGTGAAGAGCGCCACGCCGAGCGTGGACCAGATCAGCTGGGTGGGGGCCGCCTGGTCCTTCGGGGTCTCCAGGTCGAGCCGGTAGATCAGCACCAGGCCGAGCCCGTTGAGCAGTACGGCGATGGGCAGCAGCAGCGGATCGGCGTACGGGGCACGGAAGCGGACCGCGAGATGGGCGAGAAGGGCGAGCAGCCCCAGGCCCGCGCCGTAACCGGCCACATCGGGCGGGACCGCATCGTTCCTGGCCAGGCCGACGGCGGCGTAGCCGTAGACGGAGATGAGGACGGCCCCGATGAGGAGCAGCAGCTCGACTCCGCGCCGCTTGGGCAGACGTAGATCGGGCGGGGGGGCGTCCGCCGTCGTTGCGGTCATGCCACGCAACGTAGCAAGAGGTGGTGTCTATTTCCCTTATGTCATAGCGGGTATGTCCGCCGACGTGTTCATGGGGGGTCTGCCCGGCGGCCGGCGTCGACGGGGTGCGAAGCTGACGGCCTCTCACTCCTTGTGATGCGGACCGGATTCCGGGTCGCCGGGGCTGTCTGACACCTCGTCGTCCAGCCGTACGTACTCGGGGAGCGTCAGCCGGGCCACTGCCCCGCCGTCCTGGGCGTTGGAGAAGACGAGGCCGGCGCCGATCACCTGCGCCTGTCCCACGGCGATGGTCAGCCCGAGACCGTGTCCCTTGCCGCCGCCCTCGGTGCGGAACCGCTGCGGGCCGCCGTCCAGCAGATAGTCCGGAAAACCCGGCCCGTGATCGCGTACGGTCACCACCGGCCCGTCGACCGTCAGCACCACCGGGAGGCGGCCGTGCTGGTGCGCATTGGCGATCAGATTGCCCAGGACCCGCTCCAGGCGCCGCTTGTCGGTCTCGACCTGTACGGGCGCGTGCGGGCGCCCCGAGCCGGTCTCCTCGAAACGGACCTCGGTCTCCGTTCCGGAGGCGCGCACCACGCGTTCGACGAGCGGCGCCAGTTCGTGGACATCGAGATCGACCTGTTCCGTACGGGCGTCGAGCCGGGAGATCTCCAGCAGATCCTCCGTCAGCCCCCGCATCGTCCGGACCCGGTAGCGCACCAGTTCGGACGGCCGCCCCGGCGGCAGCAGTTCGGCGGCGGCCGAGAGGCCGGTCAGCGGGGTGCGGAGCTCGTGCGCCACATCGGCGGTGAACCGCTGCTCGGTCAGCAGCTTGCGCTGCAGCGTGGACGCCATCGTGTCCAGCGCACCGGCGACGATCGCCACCTCGTCCTGCGGGCGCGAAGGGTCAGCCGTGCGCGGATCGTCGACGCGGGCGTCGAGATCGCCCGCACTGATCCGGCGGGCCACCCGGGCCGTCTGGTGCAGCCGCCGGGTGACCCGGGTGACGGCGAACGCGCCGACGAGCAGGGTGGCGCCGGTGGCCAGCAGGGAGGAGCCGATGATTGCCCCGTCGAGATCGTTGATCGTGCCGGCGCTCTGGCTGTAGTCCACCTCCGTGGCCAGCGCGCGGCCGTCGGCCGGAGCCGCCGCCCACATGGCCGGATGCCCGTTGTGACGGCCGACGAGCGTGCCGCGTTCGCCGGCCACGGCCAGTGCACGCAGGGAGGCGGGCAGCTCCGGCGGATCGATGCCGGAACCCGGCGGGAGCGCCTCGCCCGTCTCGTACGCGTCGGTGACGTCCTCCAGCCGGGACAGCGCCTTCTCGCGGGCCTGGCCGACGGTCTGACGGGTCACCTCGCTGTGGACCAGCACGCTCAGCAGCGCGGCGAGGGCGCAGCACATCACGGTGATGAAGACAGCCGACTTCCAGGTGAGCGTTGCGGTCCAGGAGGGCATGCGCGGCCTGCGCCGCTTCGTCCCGCGCTGCCCGGCCCCGTGTCGCTTCATCGGCGCTCCGCGGAAACGCCGACGGACGGTGTGGCGGTGGGCCCGGCGGTCGTGGGCCTGGCGTTCGGCCGGGTGGTCGTGGGGCTCGGCTGCGGGGCCCTGGACGCAGGCATCCGCAGGATCTCGTCCTGGGTGGGCAGCATCGCGCGCTGCCGGCCGTCCCAGGACCAGGCGGTGCGGTACTCGTACCCGGTGATGGCCGACGGCACCCGCATGATCAGGTCCCGCCCGGCCAGCTCGACGCTGATCACGGCGTCCGCGGTGGACAGGATCCGGGTCAGCCCGCCCGCCTCCGGCATATAGACCCGCACGGAGAGCTGGCGGCCGGGCAACCGGACGCCGAGCACCATCTCGTCCTTGCCGTCGCCCGTCAGATCACGGAAGTAGGGCTGCAGCACGGGGCAGGAAGCCGGCTCGGTGCGGCACGCGACGATGTGCCGGACGGTGTCGGCGGGGAGGTCGGCCGCGCCGCTGGACCGGTTGGGCCGGGCCTTCAGGCCCGCCTGCACCACCGACACCGGGTCCAGACGGCGCACATTCCCGTCCGGCACCTCGATCCCCGGGATGCGTGCGGTCTCGCCCTCGCCGTAGTCGTACGGAGCGGCCGAGGCGGGCGGCAGCTGGGGCCAGAGCCGGGCGGGCCCGATGGCGGGCGGGGCCGCTCCGGCGCTCCGCAGCCCGCCGCCGGTGCCACAGCCGGCCAGCAGCACTGCGCCGACGGCGGCCCCGAGGGCCGCCGCGGTGCGGCACTGCACCCGGCGATGCGGACGCATGGCACCCTCCCTTCCCGTGGTCCATGCCTCATAGACCTTATTCGGAAGGAAGTCCTTTATGCCTATTTAGTACCGTTCGGGGGGCTGTTTCGAGGCGCCGTTCCGAGGTGCTTCTTCAGTGCTGGTAGGGGTTCTGCCCCTGTCCGCCCGGCGCGTATCCCGGCTGTCCCTGCCCCTGCGCCTGCCCGAACGGATTGCCGTCCTGCGAGGCGGCATGCTGCGCCAGCAGCTGTTCGGCCTGCTCCTTCGGGATCTGCTGCTCCCCGCCGCAGAATGTGCACTGCGTCGCGAACTTCGTCGAGAACGGGAACAGCGGCACGAAGAACAGCGTGAACTTCGTGACCCGCTTGCGCAGCGTGTGCGCGGCCGGATTGCCGCACCAGCCGCAGACCATCGTCAGGATGGCCAGCTGATACAGATAACCCCGTGTACCGAAAATGATCATGTTGTGGGTCCCTTCCCCGTATTACCCGGAAGCGCCTGCCGGCAGAGCGCCAGCAGCTTTTCGTCCTCGTATGTGTCGTGGCTGCTGAATCCGCCGTCCATCGCGTTGTGACGGCGTACGGAGGCGAGCTCGGCGCGCAGCACACGTGCCACGTCCGACCCTGCACCAGCGACACCCATCCGCGCCAGACATTCCGCCACCCGGACCCGGACATGACGGTTCTGTTCCCAGGCCGCCAGGAGCACCGGCACGGACTCCTCGGCCCGCCCGGACACGTCCCACAGCGCGACCGCCGCATCCACCCGCAGCCATGGCTCCTCGTGCCGGAGCAGTGCGCGCAGCCGGGGCGCGGTCACCGCAGCCGCCGTCCCGAGCCTGCCCAGCGCGTTCACCGCGGAGCGCCGCTCGTGGGCGCGCTCCGCCTGCAGGCCCTCGATCAGCACCGGCAGCACGGCGTCGGCATCCGCGTCGACCGCCCACAGGGCCTCCGCGGCCTCCGTCGCCGAGGTGCTCCCGGGACGGCGCAGCAGCGTACGCAGCTCCGGTACGGCACTGTGCGCCGCGGGCCCGAACGAACCGAGCGCCCGCAGTGCCGCCGTACGCAGCCACTCGCCCCGGTACTCCGGCGCGCCGCGCAGCACCCGCAGCACCTCCGGCATCGCCTCGTCCGCCCGTAGCGCGGCCAGCGCCGTGAGCAGCGGGTTCGCCCGGTCGTACGCCTCCTCGTCGAGACGGACCTCGCCGAGCCTGCGGCGCAGCACAGCGGTCAGCGGGGCCGCTGCCGCCCCCAGACAGCCGATGGCGAACCCCACGTCGTGCGGCACCTCGGGCCGCTCCAGCGCGGCGGCCAGCGCGGGCACGGCACGGGCGTCGCCCAGCCGGGCCAGCGCCTTCACCGCGCTGCCGAGCCCCGGAGGCCCGCTCGGCCAGTTCTGAACCCAGGCGCCGGGGTCTGCCGCCACCCGTGCCGCCAGCGCGTCGGCGGCGGGCGCGGCGAGTCCGAAGAGCTCCTCCAGCACATGTGCGGCGGCCTCGGCCAGCCGTGGCTCGGGGGTGGCGAGCTGCTCACCGACCAGCCGGACCAGCTCCTCGTACGACCCGCGCCAGGCCCGGATCAGCCCACTGCTCATCCGGAGCGCATCGATCCGCTGCTGGTGGTCGGGGCTGCGCAGCTGATCGGTCAGCAGCGCCGTCCGCTCGGCGACCCGGTCGTCGAGCCCGACATGCAGTGTCCGCAGCAGGTCCGCCGTCCAGGGGGCGGTCCGCCCCGAAGTCTCCTCGTCGGACAGCGCCCGCAACTGCCCCACCAGGGTCACCGGCGCGGCTCGCTCCTCGACGGGCGGTTCCCCGGCCCCGGTCGCCTCCGTGTGCGCGTCGACGGCCGCGACCGCCTCGGCCGGACCGGCCTGCGCATCGACCGCGGGGGCCGCCCCGGCCCGACGCGCGGGCACCGAGCGCAGCTGCCGCAGCAGCCCCGTCACCACCCGTACGACATCGCCCGGCAGCGCGTCCGGTGCGCACCGCGCCAGCTGGGCCAGCGCGGCGAGCCGCAGCCCCGGCGGGAACCCCTCACCGGCCAGCCGGGTCAGCCAGTCGGCCGCCTGTCCGGCCAGTGCACGATGGCGCAGGGCGACCCGCCCCGCGGCCTCTACCAGGGCGAGCCGCACCTCCTCGGCCGGCTCCACCGGCAACCGCTCCCGCAACAGCGCGAGAACCCGCACCGGGTGGCTGTGGAGCGTGGCGAGCGCCAGGGGAGCGGAGAGCCGCACCCCCGGGTCCTCGTCGGCCATCAGCTCGAAGAACACCCCGGCGCCCGTGGTGACGGCGGTCGCCGCCATCGCGTAGTTCGCCGCGCCCTCGATCTCCTCCTCGTCGAACTCGTCCTCGTCGTCCCCGTCCAGATCGATGCCCCCGATGCTGGTGAGCAGCTCGACGATGCTGCCCCGGTCCTGAATCCCCGGATCCACGACCAGCTCGAAGAGAAAAGGAATGCAGGCCAGCGTGCAGGCGTACACATCACCCTGGTGGTGAACGGCTCCGTACATGCCGTCCAGCGCCGCCTCGCGCTCCGCCGGATCGGCGGACGCGAGACCCCGCAGCATCGCCGGCACATCATCGGCAGGCCCGTAGGCATGCTCCATCGAGGCCCAGTCGACCTCGTCGATCCCTGCGAACACGCCATCGCCTCCCCACGCAATTCCACGAAGCAGTGTCTGCGAGGAGTGTGCACCACGGCTCGGACGCTCCGCCCTCCACATGCGGTCTTTTCCTGGCGAGCATGACAAGATCGTCCGCCATGCGCTATGTGCTCCGGGGGCGAATTTCGGACGCATCGATCGTCGGGAGCACTGATCGAGGACACCGCGAGAATCGCGCCCGCCCGGTGATCGACAAGCGCGGCGGAAACAAGCCCGTCCGGCGGTCGAGGACAAGGTTGAGGACAAGACGGAGCCCGGACGACCGACGCTCACTCCGGTCCCGGGAGCGGCCCCGGAGCCCAGACCCCGGCCCGCCCCCCTACCGCGCAGTCGGCAACCCCCGAGCCCGGTTCGGATTGATGAGCGGCCCCAGCAGATCCCCGTACCGCTCCAGCCGCGCCCCCATGTCACCGGCCAGGAAGACCAGCTTTCCGGGCGCCCGGCACTCCTCGATCTCCGCCCAGGTGACGGGCGCCGAGACGGTCGGTTCGGGCCGGGCGCGCAGCGTATAGGGCGTGGCGGTCGTCTTCGCCGCCGCGTTCTGGCTGAAGTCGACGAACACCTTCCCCGGCCGCAATGCCCGCGTCATCCGGTGCACGACCAGCCCCGGGAGCTCCTGCTCCGCCTCGACGGCCAGTCCTTTCGCGTACGCCGACACCCGATCGGCGGGGGTCGGCTCCAGCGGTACGAGCAGATGCAGCCCCTTCGACCCGGAGGTCTTCCCGTACGAGAGCAGTCCGTCCGCCGCCAGCCGCTCGCGCAGCCACAGCGCGACCGTGCAGCACTCCACCACGGTCGCGGGCGCACCGGGGTCCAGGTCGAACACCATCCGGTCGGCGATCCCGGGCGCATCGGCCTGCCACTGCGGAGTGTGGAATTCCACCACCAGATTGGCCGCCCACATCAGCGAGGCGAGATCCTGCACGACCACCTGTCTGGCCTGCTTGTCCTCATGGTGCGGCACAGCGGTGGTCCGTACCCAGGACGGCGTACCCGGCGGCGGATTCTTGGTGAAGAAGCGCTGCCCGTCCGGCCCGTCCGGATAGCGAAGGAAGGACACGGGCCGGTTGTACAGATGGGCGAGCAGGGCCCCCGCCGCGGTGGCCGCGTAGTAGTGGAGCACCTCGCCCTTGGTGGTTCCGGTGGCCGGATACAGCACCTTGTCGAGATTGCTGAGCGCCAGCCGCCGCCCCTCCACCTCTGTGATCGGCGTCATACGATAAGAATCACACGTTTCCCGGATCTACAGGTATCTGTACGGACACAAGGGGTGAACAGTGCGGTCCATCTGGAACGGCGCCATCTCCTTCGGGCTGGTCAGCATCCCGATCAAGCTGGTCAACGCCACCGAGAGCCATTCGGTCTCCTTCCGCCAGATCCACCTCGCCGACGGCGGCCGGATCCGCTACCGGAAGGTCTGCGAGATCGACGAGCAGGAGGTCACCGCCGCCGATATCGGCAAGGCGTACGAGGACGCCGACGGCTCGATGATCCCGATCACCGACGAGGACCTCAGCTCCCTGCCGCTCCCCACCGCCAAGACGATCGAGATCGTCGCCTTCGTCCCGGCCGCCTCGATCGACCCGCTCCAGATGGACGCGGCGTACTACCTCTCCGCCAACGGAGTCCCGGCGGCCAAGCCGTACACCCTGCTGCGTGAGGCGCTGAAGCGGAGCCAGAAGGTCGCGGTGGCGAAATACGCGCTGCGCGGCCGCGAACGGCTCGGCATGCTGCGGGTGGTCGACGATGTGATCGCCATGCACGGCCTGCTCTGGCCGGACGAGATCCGCAGCCCCGAGGGCGTCGCCCCGGAGACCGAGGTCACGGTCCGCGACGCCGAACTCGACCTGGCCGACGCACTGATGGCCACCCTCGGCGAGGTCGACATGGACTCGCTCCACGACGACTACCGCGAGGCGGTCGAGGAACTCATCGCGGCGAAGGCGGACGGCCGGACCCTGGAGCCGGCGGAGGCGGACGCCTCGGGCGGCGGCAAGGTCATCGACCTGATCGCAGCGCTGGAGAACAGCGTCCGGGCGGCGAAGGAGGCCCGTGGCGAGGAGCCGGAGCCGGAGACCGAGAAGGAATCGGCGAACGCCCCCGTCGCCAAGGTCACCTCGCTCACCGGCCGCAAGAAGTCGGGCGGAACCGGAGCGAAGAAGAAGGCCACGGCGTCCACCAAGAAGACGGCCGCGAAGAAACCGGCGCCGAGCAGGGCACCCGCCAAGAAGACCGCCGCGCGGTCGACAGCGAAGTCGTCCGCCAAGACGACGGCGAAGAAGACCACCGCGAAGTCGGACACGAAGTCGACGACGAAGAAGGCGGCCCCTCGCAAGCGCGCCTCGGCCTGAGACGCGGATGAGTGGCGGGCGGGCCCGCGCACAGCATTGACGAGGGGCGGACGGCACGGGCCCGCGCACAGCACTGACGAGGCGCGGACGGCACGGGCACGGGCCCGCGTACGGCACTGACGAGGCGCGGACGGCACTCGCACGGGCCCGCGTACGACCGACGGCCGCCCCGGAACGAAAGCCCCGGGACGGCCGTCGAAGTGCATCAACCCAAAGCTCAGTGCAGGCGGTACGAGTTCACGTAACCGGCCGCCGGAGTCCCGACACCCGTCACGTCGTCATACCCCTTGACCGCCTTGAGCGAGGCGTCCTTGCCGAGGCTGCGCACCGACGTCAGTACCCCGTCCGCCGCGTCGAAGCCGTTGGTGAAGTCGACCCGGGCCACCGCGAGGTCGCGGTTCGGGCCCAGCGGGTGGTCGGTGACGTCGTGGTACGCCTTCGAGCCGTACCGGGCGTAGATCGACGGGTTGGCGAAACCGATCGGCAGACCGTGCCGGGCCTGCTGCGCGAGCGCCTGGACACCGGCGATGACCGGCGCGGCCAGTGACGTACCACCGATGCGGTACTCGTCGTAGCCGAGCGAGCCGTCGGGCAGCGTCTGGGTCTGGCCGACCAGGAAGCCGGTGTTCGGGTCGGCGACGGCCGCGATGTCCGGGGCCGTGCGCATCCGCATCTTCCCGTTCGCCTGCGCGAGCGAGTCCGGGACGACGCCGCGCTGGTAGAACGGCTGCTTCACGGACGAGCTGGTGCCGCCGCCCGCGCCGGAGGTGTACGCGCCCGGGAAGCCGGTCCAGCTCTTGCCGTCGTCGGCGAGGCTCGCCTTCAGTGTGCCCCAGCCGGTCTCCCACTGGTATGCGTCGTTCTTGCCGACGGCCAGTGCGGTGCCGCCGACCGAGGTCACCCAGGCGGAGTTGGACGGGACGTCGATCTGCTTCGTACCCGTGGACGCGACGTTGTCGCCGTCGTCGCCGGACGAGAAGTAGAAGCCGATGCCCTCGATCGCGCCCATCTTGAAGACCTGGTCGTACGCGGCAGCGACGTCCGGGGTCTCATTGGCCTCGATGTCGCCCCAGGAGTTGGAGACGATGTCCGCGAGCCGGTGGTCGACGACCTTGTTGAGCGAGTCCAGCAGGTCGGCGTCGTAGCAGGAGGCGCCACCCACGTACACGATGTCGGCGGCGGGCGCGACCGCGTGCACGGCCTCGACGTCGAGGGTCTCCTCGCCGTACCAGCCGGAGGCCCCGCACTCCTCGGTCTTCGTGTAGTCGGCCGGCAGCACCTGGCTGAGCTGCCCGCGACGGTACGCGGCGTCGCCGTTGCGCTTGGCGTACTCGGCGGCGTCCTTCGCGATGGTCGGCGAGGCGTACGCGTCGGTGATCGCGACGGTGACGCCCTTGCCGGTCCAGTCGCCCGCACCGTACGCGGCGCGCAGCTGCTTGCCGGTGTACCCCTTGACGGCGTACGGCACCTTGGACCCGTAGGCGCTCGGCAGCGTCGACGCGGTCTTCGAGCCGTAGTACGAGGAGAAGGGGCCGGCGTTGCGGAACACCGCGTCCGGCGGCGGCAGCGTCTCGTCGTGGCTGGACTTGTGCGGCGCGTTGTCCAGGCCGGAGACGGCGAGAACGGCATCGCTCAGCCCGGCGGGCACGGAGGCGGTGGCAGCCGGGGCATGGTAGGTTCGGCTGCCCTTGCGGTAGTTGCGCAGCTGGGTGCCGAACGCCTTCTCGGCGGCGGCGACATCACCGGTGGCCGAGACGTAGTGCTGGTTGGCGCCGGTGACGGTCAGCCCGTTCGACTTCAGCCACTGGCCGACCTGGTCGATCTGCTGCTGAGTGGCCCCGAACCGGGCCTGCGCCTGCTGGGCGCTCAGGTACTTCCCGTACGAAGCGGACTGCGGGTCGGACACGGCGGCGGCGTAGGCGGCCAGCCCCTTCGCGTCACGTCCGGCCAGATGGACCCGGACGCTGACCTTGCCGCTGTCGGACGTGGCCCCCTGGTCGGCCTTGGCGGTCGCCCAGACAGGCTTGGTGCCCTGCAGCGCATCCCGGCCGCTCGACGCGGAGTCCGCGCTGGCGTTCGGTATCCCGAGGGCGAGCGCACCGGCAAGCAGCGGCAGTGTCGCTGCCATGCTCAGCGCGGCGCGACTTCTCGCGCGGCTGGTTCTCATGTAACCCCCTGCGATGTGGGTCTTCGCGTGTGGAGCATGTGCCGGATGATGTGCACATGTAATGCGCCACTCTGGCGAGGAACGCCTCATGCAGGGGGCATGCATTCACCAAGAATCGACCAAGTGAGCCTGGTCATGGGGTAGTTCACGGAGAATCGGCGGAAATGTACCCTCAGGTGTTCGAGACCGAGTCCGTCGGGCCGGTGCCGAGCGAGGTCGAACTGGTCACGTACGTGCAGCCGGTGTACCGATACCCGGACTGGATCTTCGAACCGTCCGCGTAACTGCTGACAGTGGCGCTGGACGAGCCCCCTCGGTGCTTGTACAGGAAGTGGTACTCACCCGCGGGCAGCCACAGCGTCACCTGCGGATAACTCTTCCCCTTGGCCTTGCAGGCCGACAGGGATCCGGTCACCCAGGAGTACGACGTGCAGCTGCCGCACCCCTTGATACTGACCCGGCCCGTGACCGGCCCGGTGTACAGGATCTCGACCCCGTCGGGGGCGTCATTGCTGATGACGAGTTGCATCCGGGCCCCGCCCGGCCGGCCCGAGGGCGGCAGGTGCTTGCCGGCCGCCGCCCGCGTGTCGGCGATCTCGGCGGCAATGGCGATGTCCCGGGCCCGCTCCCTGCGCTTGTCCCTCTTGTATGTGGCGGCGAACTCCGTCAGCGTCTGCCGCGCCTCGCCGAACCGCTTGTCCTTGAACTCCGCGAGCCCGCAGGCGTAGACGCCGTTCTCGATGGAACCGTCGGCATTCCCGGCCAGCGCCGAGACCGACTTGTCCGGCAGCGCGAGCGCCGTCGCGCGGAGCCGGCGCAGTGTCTCCGTGGCCGCGCAGGGATTGCTCCCGCGTACGGCCCCGCTCTGCTCCGAGATCTTCCTGGAGACCGCCGGCCCCACCTTCTCGGCCTGCGCCGACCCGGGGAACGTACGCAGCAGCTCGCCCAGTTCATGACTTTCCGTACCGGCGGCCGGGTCACCCAGCTTGGACACCCCGCATTCGTACAGCGAGGTGGCCAGCGGACCGTCGGGATAGCCCGCGAGATCGCCGAGCAGCTTCGGATCGATGGATCCGGGCACGGTCCGCAGATAGGTCAACGGCTCGATGGCCTCGCAGTGCTTCTTCTGCCGGTACGGCGCCGAGACCGCCCGGTAGTACGCGTCGAGCCGCTTCGGTACGAGCTTCCCGGCCCTCGACCCGGCGTGCTCCTCACCGAGCTCGCGGTAGACGGCGAGCGCCGACCGGTAGTCGCCCTGTGCGGCGCCGAAGGTCTTGGCCGAAGCCGCCGCAACGGTCCTGTCACCCGTGTCCAGCCGGTCGAGCAGCATCTGCTCGACGGCCTCGTCCTGCGCGGAGCCGTAGAACACCACGCCCCCCGCAGGCACCGCCAGCAGCACCAGGCCGGCCACTGCCGCCACCATCGGCCGCCACGACCCGCCGACAGCCCGACGCCGGGCGATCCGCCCCCCGTCCACGGCCGCCAGGACCAGCACGACGAGATACGCGACGACGAGCCCCTCGGCCACCCCGTCGGGATCGGCCGGCAGTGCGACGAGCAGCAGCGCACCGGTCGCCACCCAGCACAGCGCGGTCCTGAACCAGCACCGCATCAGCGCATAGCCGAGCCCGAACCCACTCAGATTGAGCAGCCCCACGGCCACAGAACGCAGAACACTCCCGGGCGGCGGCGGCCCGACCGTGGGCGGCCGGCCAGGAGGCGGGGGAGGCGGCGGGGATGCGGGTGGCGGCGAAGGAGTATTCCCTGCCCCGAAACGAAGCTGATCGTCCCAACTCACGTCGGCCCCCCAACCGTTGAGCGAGTCGGGCCTGGAACCGCACCCGGTTGGATTACCATCCACGACGCCCCGAACAGTGTCAATCCGGACGCCTGTACGTCCGTGCGCCGCCCGACGACTCGCCAGCGGCATCGAACCGGTATCGAGGCGGCCCGGCCCCGCACCCGATAAAGTGACCGGTGCCGCGACTGGCGCGTACCCCGACAGGGGTGCTCTGTGGAATCGACCACGAGGGAGCGGCACACCCCGGGCCCGCCCGGGGGCGTCATAGCCGGAGAGCCGTCCGCCTGGGCATCCGGGTCCACTGCAGCAATGCGACCGACCCGGGAGGACCCCGTGACCGTATCCGTATCACCGCTCACCCGTCACAGCGCACTGGCAGCCGCCGACCCGGAACTCGCCGCACTGGTGGCGTCCGAGGAACAACTCCAGGCGGACACCCTGCGTCTGATCCCCAGCGAGAACTACGTCTCCGCCGCCGTACTGGAGGCATCCGGCACCGTCCTGCAGAACAAGTACTCCGAGGGCTACCCGGGCAAGCGGTACTACGAGGGCCAGCAGAACATCGACCAGGTCGAGACGCTCGCCGCCGAACGCGCCAAGGCGCTCTTCCGGATGGACCACGCCAATGTGCAGCCGTACTCCGGCTCACCGGCCAACCTCGCCGTGTACCTGGCGTTCCTGAAGCCGGGCGACACCGTGCTCGGCATGTCGCTGCCGATGGGCGGCCACCTCACACACGGCTGGGGCGTCTCCGCCACCGGCACCTGGTTCCGCGGGGTGCAGTACGGCGTACGGCGCGACACCGGTCGCATCGACCTGGACGAGGTACGCGACCTGGCCCTCGCCGAACGCCCCGAGCTGATCTTCTGCGGCGGTACGGCCGTGCCCCGGACGATCGACTTCGCGGGCTTCGCCGAGATCGCCCAAGAGGTCGGCGCGGTCCTGGTCGCCGATGTCGCCCACATCGCCGGCCTGATCGCAGGAGGCGCACACCCCTCACCCGCCCCGTACGCCGACGTGGTCTCCACCACCACCCACAAGACCCTGCGCGGCCCGCGCGGCGCGATGCTGCTGAGCAAGGCGGAACACGCACGCGCCATCGACCGCGCCGTCTTCCCCGGCCTCCAGGGCGGCCCCCACAACCAGACGACGGCAGCGATCGCGGTCGCCCTGAAGGAAGCCGCCCGCCCCGGCTTCAGCGCCTACGCCCACCAGGTGGTCGCCAATGCCCGTGCTCTGGGCGAGGAGTTGGCGTCCCGCGGCTTCGACCTGGTCTCCGGCGGCACGGACAACCACCTCCTGTTGATCGACCTGACCTCCCGCGGTGTTCCGGGCAAGATCGCGGCGAAGGCCCTGGACCGGGCCGGAATCGTCGTCAACTACAACACCGTCCCCTACGACCCCCGCAAGCCTTTCGACCCCTCCGGCATCCGTATCGGCACCCCGGCCCTGACCTCCCGAGGCGTCCCGGCCTCGGAGATGGGCACGGTCGCGGAATGGATCACCCGCGTGGTCGAGGCGGCCCGGCTCGGCGACGAGTCGGCCGTCGCGAAGGTGCGCGCGCAGGTGAAGGGCCTGATGGACGGGTATCCGGCACCGGGATTGCCGGTGGCCTGACGCGGGGGGCCGGAAGGGCGGCCGGGCTCCCTGACGTTGCCGTCACCGCCGCAGGTGCTGCTACGCCGCCTCGCGCCCGACAGATCCGATGGCTCGGTCCATGACGGGCTGAGCCGACGTTGAGGAGAGCGATCCCGGATTCACTCGTTCCTGCGGCCGGAGGACGACAGAGGACAGGGCGGTGACGGCGATGAACAGCGCCAGGGGCCCGAGCGGCATCACGATGTCCGGCCGGTCGCTGAGCTGATCGATGTATTGGCCGACGGTGAAGAACCAGCCGACGGTGCCGACGGCCACGATCAGATACACGCGACCCTCACGCAGCAGTCGCATGCCCACCCACAGCACGGCGGGCATGACCAGCATCGTGTTGACGACCGCCGCCGAGAACGCGGTATCTCCGGAGCCTCCGAGATCACCGCCCGCATTCGTCGCGGCCTGCTGCCACTGGGACAGTGACAGGCCGTCGGACAGCATCAGATGGGACAGGGCGGCGGCGATCACGGTCACGACCAGCGCCTTACCGATCCGTGAAGCTAAATACGTCATATGCACGGCGTCACGATAGGGCGCGTACGAATCCGGGCCGGAGCGGGGCCCCAAGGTATCTGCCCCGGGACACCCTCGACTTCACCGGCCGGCTGAGCCGCCGGGGCCCGCCATCCGGCTCGCGAGCACGGACATCACGCCGCGGCGGACACCCTGGGCTTGCGCAGAGCCAGATAGAGGGCCAGAACCCAGCCCACGAGAGTCGCGCCGAAGACAATGTTGATGATCAGGACCAACCACCGGTCCCCGCTGCTCCGGTTGAAGGCGATCAGCGACGGCAGCAGGTAGAACGCTGTGCCGATCACAACGACTATCACGGTCAACACAGAGTCCATGAGGTTCCTTTGATCGAAGTACCGGGGCCGGTCACCGTACATGGCTGAGGTGCACAGTTGCGTCCCCTGTACGAGAGCACGCTCGGCCGCCCCTTGCGGTTCCCCGGTCCGACCCGGCCCGGCGAAGGCGCGACGGCACGAATGACCGACCGGCCGCAGCTCGCAGTGGACCGCGCCTATGCTCGCTGGATGGAGCAGAGCGAAGTGGTGAAGCGTGTCGTGGGAATTCTCACGGAGGCGGGCGAGATCCGTCGGCTCCTCGAAGAGAACGTGGACCGCGACGATGTCGAGACCGATCCGAGCGTGGTGACCGCGCTCCTGAACGAGACGATGCCCCGGATCTCGATCCCCGAGGACGCCTCGATCGAAGAGGTCGCGGTGCTTGTGGGCCGGGAGGTCGGCGGCGCGGTGGAGCAGTTGGTCGGCGCGTTCACTCTGGCCTTCGCGATGCTGGCTCAGGTGCACGACTCCGGGCAGACGGATGTGTCCTCCGCCGACGTACTGCAGGACCTGGCGTTGCGAGCGGAACAGATCGGTTCCGGCGGCTCGGAGGACATGGACCCGTAGACCGCACGGCCCGAGCCGACCGGCAGTCGCTCGTCCGCCGCATCAGACTGAGGTATTCCGTCCTCCGTGCCCACAGGTGTTCGTGCGGCCGGCGGGGTCACAGGCTGTGCTGGTCGAGGAGCCGCATGAGATTCCGCTTGCGCCGCTGGGCGGCTCGCAGGGCAGCGACGTACGACTTGAACTCGTCCTCGGTGCCCAGGCGGCGGTGGCAGTCGCGGATGCTCAACAGCAGGCTGGTCAGCTGCTCGTAGACCGTGTTGCCGGTCTGCTTCGTGAGAGGTTCGACCATGCGCAGATAGACGCGGAGCGCGTCGGAGGGACGAGAGGCACGTGCCTGGTCGGCGAGGGCGAGCCACTGCCGGTCGTGGGCGCCGGTCTCGGCCGCGGCCTGCCAGGCGGTGGCGATGTCTTCGTCGTCGAGCAGGGCGTCGATCAGGACAGGTCCGCCGTACCAGGACTGCTGCCGCTGTTGCGCATCGGCCCGCAGCAGCGCGAGAGCTCGCTCACGCTCCACCTGCCAACAGCCGGCCGCCTGCGCTGCTGTACGCAGCTGCTGGTACGCGGCCAGGGAACGACGCGCGGCGAGGACGACGCGGCGCAGGGCGACGGCGTCGGAGAGCCGATCCGCGCGGGTGTAACGGTCGCAGAGGTAGTCCACCAAGGCGAGGTCGGGAGTGACGGGGGCAGACGCTTCTTCGATGCCGCGCTCCGCCCACCGGAGGGACTCGTCGGGACGGCCTGCGGTGTCCAGTTCGCGGGCGATGACCAGGTGGGTGCTGCCGTCGGGTGCGAGGTCTGCCGCGTGAACGGCGACCACGGTGTCCACATCATTGCCCGCCCTGGCCAGCCGCTCCATCAGGTACTTCTCCGCCCACCCGGTGCGGTTGCCGCGCCACGCCTCGACAGCCAGCTGTCGTACGGTCACCATGCCTTGCTCTCCGAGGACATCCGCGTAGTCGAGCGGGTCGATGCCCGTGAGGTCGTCCAGGTCACTGAGCACATGCCGGACCAGCCACCGCCCGGTCTCGTCCGGGTCCGGACGAGCCGTACGGCACGCGTCGAGATGGGCTTCGGCGAGAGCGGCCCCGATCTCGCTCAGCTGCCCGTCGGAGTCGTCGATGCCGTCCTGCACCTCGCTCAGCAGCCGCATCGCCTCCCGCGACAGGTGGATCGCGTCCTCGGCCCGCCCGGTGGAGGTCAGCGCGGTGATCGCGGACACCGCCTGCGCGGCTTGTTCGCCATACGCGCGGGCATCGGCGTGCTCGACGTATCCGTACCGCGCGAAGGGGGCGATGTCGAGGAGTTCACGGATCCGGGTACGGACCTCGGCCAGGTCTCCGCGGGCGCTCGCCGCCCGCAGTTCCAGGCGGCGGCGTACCTGCCGGTCCTCGGCGATCTGCTCCCGGACAAGGGCGAGGAGTTCGTCCCTGGAGAGTCCGGTCAGCCACACGTCCAGCTTCTGTGCACGACTCCGGGCTCGGCTGCGCTGCTGCGGCAGCGCAGCCGCCTCGGCGAGCGCGGTCAGGCCGAGTGCGACCAGGTGCTTGCAGAAGTTGCCTTCCATGCCGTACGGGCAGTCGCACTCCCCACCCAGCCTGCCGGGTCCGCCGAGGGACAGCTCCACCGCGTACGCGTCCGTCCCATGAACCGTGGCCGTGATCCAGCCGTCGCCCACTTCCATGGCGGTCACCGCATCCACGTATCCCCGGCCTCGCTCGAAGGAGCGTGGACCGGCCAGCGCGCGCAGGTCGGTCTCGTCGAATCCCGTTTTCCGTGCCACACGGTCATTCAACCGGAGGGCGGGAGCGTCGCTCTGCGGTATTCAGGAATCTCGGTGGTGTTGCCTGGTCGGTCTTGGCAGAGGTCGGCCTCTTCGCTGGTGAGTGCGCTGAGGCGCTCCGGGGAGGGCGACGCCTCCGTGACCCATCGGTCTCGGTGGATGTGAGCCAGCCCCGTCCGTCAGCAACTGGCAGAGGGCCGACATGTGGCCACGCCATGTCGTGGCGAGAGCCGGGTCAGCTGCTGCTTGCACGCCTGCGGCCCCGGCCCCGACCGTTGCCGGCTGCACGAGGCGATCAGGCGTGGTGGGCGCCACGCCGACGCGGTCAGGAATCGATGTCCAGCGCGCTATGGACCGGGGCTCGCCGGAGGCGGCGTCACGGCCGGTTCGATGGTCGACCGGACATGGATCCGAGTGGTGCCGGGCCTGAACTCGTGCGCGAACAGGTCGATGCAACGCCGGAGGTACTTGCCTTCAGGGGACCGAATGCGTCGACTGTCCTCGGGGGTGCTTGCAGTGGTCGCCAGTCGCTCCAAAGCAAAGACCCCGCAGTCAGCGAACTCGCTGATCACGGGGTCTTTTAGGCACTTCCTGCGAAGTGCCCCCGGCAGGATTCGAACCTGCGCACACGGCTCCGGAGGCCGATGCTCTATCCCCTGAGCTACGGGGGCGTTTCGCTGCGTTACGCGGCGACGGGGGAAACACTACCAGCTTCCGTGGGGTGTCCGTGAACAGGTATTTCCGCGTTGCCGGAGGCGGCGAAACGGGCCGCATCAAGGGGCCGGCGAGGCGGTCCTGAGTGCATTCGGCCACCCGCTGCGCCACTCGTCCGGGGTCGGAAATGGGCAAAACCCGGACGCAGCCCCTACGTCCCGCCTACTCTCGAAGTGTGTCAGGGGCGTGTGGCCGCGTGCTTGTTGTCGACGACAACAAGGTCATCCGGCAGTTGATCAGGGTCAATCTTGAGCTTGAGGGCTTCGAGGTCGTGACCGCGGCCGACGGTGTCGAGTGTCTGGATCTGGTGCATCGGGTCTGCCCCGATGTGATCACGCTCGATGTGGTCATGCCCCGGCTGGACGGTCTGCAGACCGCCACCAGATTGCGCTCCGATCCGCGGACCAGACATCTGCCCGTGGCGATCATCAGCGCCTGCACGCCTTACGAGGTGGACAGTGGGGTCGCCGCAGGGGTCGATGCGTTCCTGGCGAAGCCCTTCGAGCCGAGCGAGCTGGTGCGGCTCGTACGGCAGTTGATGGACAGGGAGGACCCGCCGTCGCTCGACGGCAGACACGGCGCAGGGAGGGCGGAGAGCGCCGCCGGGTGACCGCATGGCGAAACCGGGTCGCGGGGCGCCCCCCTTCCTCCCCTACGCTTGTCCTGTGACCCCCGCCGATCTCTCCAGGACCGTGCTGCACGCCGTGCGCCGCGCGGTCGACGAGGACGCCTTGCGCGCGCCCGTGCCCGCGCGCGTGCGGGTCGAACGGACACGGCCCGGCGGGCGTGGGGACTACGCCTGTGCCGTCGCCCTCCAGCTGGCCGGGCCCGCCGCGCTGCCGGCCAGGGAAGTGGCGGAGATTCTTCGGGAGCGCGTGCAGGAGGCGCCGGGGATCGGTGGTGTCGAGGTCACCGGGCCCGGGTTCTTGAACTTCACCCTGCTGGACGGTGCGCGCGGCCTTGACGCGCTCGTTCGGGCCGTCGACGCGCGCGGTACGGAGTACGGGCGCGGGGACGCCCTCGCCGGCGTATCCGCCTCGTTCGTACCCGTCGACGAGCTGCGCGCCCGTGTCGTCACCGAGACCGTCGAGCGGCTGCTCCGGGCCCAGGGGGCGGAAGTCGGGGCGCGGGCGGCCGATGGGGAGGCGCTGCATGTGGTGCCCGTGGCCGCCGCGGACCGTGATCTCTTCGCGCGGCTCGGGAGTGACGCCGCGCGCTGGGCGCTGCTGCGGGCCGCCCCGCACGACCGGGCCCGGTGCACGGGGAGCGACGAGCTTCTCGTGCAGCGGGAGAGCAATCCGTTGTTCCGGGTGCGGTATGCGTACGCCCGGACCCGGGCCTTGAGCCGGAACGCTCAGCAGCTCGGGTTCCGTGGCGCGTACGAGGAGAGCGTGGACGCGCCCGTGCTCGGTGCGCTCCTCGCCGACCATCCCGGTGTGCTTGCCGCCGCAGCCCGCCACCGTGAGCCCGACCGGCTCGCCCGGCAGCTGGAAACGGTCGCGCAGGCCTTCTTCGACTTCCATGACAGCGCCGCCCCGCTCCCCGTCGGTGACGAGAAACCCTCGGCCGCCCACCGTTCCCGGCTCGCGCTTGCCGAAGCCGCCGGGACGGTGCTGGCAGGCGGCCTGTCCCTGCTCGGCATCAGCGCACCCGAAGTCCTCTGAGAGACCCGAGAGAGCAACACGATGAGCCGATCCGCACACCCCGCCGGGCCCCGTCACGCCGATGTCATGACGGAGGGGCACTACACGGCCCCGCCCGCCGACCTCAATGTCCTGGACGAGAAGGTCTGGGCCCGTACCGTCGCCCGCACCGAGGACGGTGCGGTCACCGTCGGCGGTATCGAAGTGACGCGGCTGGCCGAGGAGTTCGGCACCCCCGCCTACTTCCTCGACGAGAGTGACTTCCGGGCCCGCTGCCGGGCCTGGGCCGACGCCTTCGGGCGGGACGCCGATGTGTTCTACGCCGGGAAGGCGTTCCTGTCGCGAGCCGTCGTGCGCTGGCTCAAGGAGGAGGGGCTCAACCTCGACGTCTGCTCCGGGGGAGAGCTGACCACCGCACTCGACGCCGGGATGCCCGCCGAGCGCATCGCCTTCCACGGCAACAACAAGACCGTCGCGGAGATCGAGCGGGCGGTCACCGTCGGCGTCGGGCGGATCGTGCTCGACTCCTTCCAGGAGATCGCCCGGGTCGCGCACATCGCGCAGGGGCTCGGCAAGCGGCAGCGCGTACAGATCCGGGTGACCGTCGGCGTCGAGGCCCACACCCACGAGTTCATCGCCACCGCGCACGAGGACCAGAAGTTCGGGATCGCGCTGGCCGGGGGACAGGCCGCCGAGGCGGTACGCCGGGTGCTCACCCTTGACGGGCTCGAACTCATCGGCATCCACTCGCACATCGGCTCGCAGATCTTCGACATGGCCGGCTTCGAGGTCTCCGCCCGGCGCGTGGTGCAGCTGCTCGCCGAGGTGCGTGACGAGCACGGCATCGAGCTGCCCGAGATCGACCTCGGCGGCGGTCTCGGCATCGCCTACACCTCCGAGGACGACCCGCGCGAGCCGCACGAGATCGCCAAGGCGCTCGGCGACATCGTGACCCGCGAGTGCGAGGCGGCCGGGCTCGCCACCCCGCGGATCTCCGTCGAGCCGGGGCGCGCCATTGTCGGCCCGACCGCGTTCACGCTGTACGAGGTCGGCACCATCAAGCCCCTGGAGGGGCTGCGTACGTACGTCAGCGTCGACGGCGGCATGTCGGACAACATCCGCACCGCGCTGTACGACGCCGAGTACAGCGTCGCGCTCGTCTCGCGGACCTCCGATGCCGAGCCGATGCTCGTGCGTGTCGTCGGCAAGCACTGCGAGAGCGGCGACATCGTGGTCAAGGACGCGTTCCTGCCGTCCGACCTGGCACCCGGTGATCTGATCGCCGTGCCTGCCACCGGTGCGTACTGCCGCTCCATGGCGAGCAACTACAACCATGCCCTGCGCCCGCCCGTCGTCGCCGTGTGCGACGGGGAGGCGCGAGTCATCGTCAGGCGCGAGACGGAGGAAGATCTCCTGCGTCTCGATGTCGGCTGATGAAATAGATGTCTCAGGATCCGGACGGGTGGCAGAAACTCCCGTCCGGTGAGTGAGACTGGTCCACACATCAGATGTAAAGGAAACGAGGTCGGATGATGCGTACGCGTCCGCTGAAGGTGGCGCTGCTGGGCTGTGGAGTGGTCGGCTCAGAGGTGGCGCGCATCATGACGACGCACGCCGACGACCTCGCCGCGCGCATCGGCGCGCCGGTCGAGCTCGCCGGTGTCGCCGTGCGCCGGCCCTCCAAGGTGCGGGAGGGTGTCGACCCCGCACTGATCACCACCGATGCGACAGCCCTGGTCAAACGGGGCGACATCGACGTCGTCATCGAGGTCATCGGGGGCATCGAGCCCGCCCGTGCCCTCATCACCACCGCCTTCGAGCACGGCGCGAGCGTCGTCTCCGCCAACAAGGCGCTGCTGGCCGAGGACGGCGCAGCTCTGCACGCCGCCGCAGAAAAGCACGGCCGGGACCTCTATTACGAGGCCGCCGTGGCCGGCGCCATCCCGCTCGTACGGCCGCTGCGCGAGTCCCTCGCCGGTGACAAGGTCAACCGGGTCCTCGGCATCGTGAACGGCACCACCAACTTCATCCTCGACCGGATGGACACGAGCGGAGCCGGATACTCCGAGGCGCTCGACGAGGCCACTGCGCTCGGATACGCCGAGGCCGACCCGACCGCCGACGTCGAGGGCTTCGACGCCGCCGCCAAGGCCGCGATCCTCGCCGGTATCGCCTTCCACACCCGGGTCAGGATCGGTGATGTGCACCGCGAGGGCATCACCGAGGTCACCGCCGCCGACATCGCCTCCGCCCGCCGCATGGGCTGCACCGTCAAGCTCCTCGCCATCTGCGAGCGTGCCGCCGACGGGCAGTCCGTCACCGCCCGAGTGCACCCCGCGATGATTCCGCTGAGCCACCCGCTGGCCTCCGTCCGCGAGGCGTACAACGCGGTCTTCGTCGAGGCCGAGGCGGCCGGACAGCTCATGTTCTACGGCCCCGGCGCCGGTGGCTCGCCGACCGCCTCCGCGGTCCTCGGCGACCTCGTCGCGGTCTGCCGCAACAAACTCAGCGAGGCCACCGGCCCCGGCGAGTCCGCGTACACGCGCCTGCCGGTCAGCCCCATGGGCGAGGTCGTCACGCGGTACCACATCAGCCTCGACGTGGCCGACAAGCCTGGCGTACTCGCCCAGGTCGCAACGGTCTTCGCCGAACAGGGCGTATCGATCGATACCGTCCGCCAGCAAGGCCGACCAGACGGAGGCGGCGAGGCCTCTCTCGTCGTCGTCACCCACCGCGCGCCCGACGCCGCCCTCTCGGCGACCGTCGAAGCGCTGCGCAAGCTCGACACCGTGCGCGGTGTCGCCAGCATCATGCGTGTTGAAGGGGAGTAAGGACCCATGACCAGCAAGGGCACCCACCAGTGGCGCGGCATCATCGAGGAGTACCGGGACCGCCTTCCGGTCACGAGCACGACGCCGGTCGTCACGCTTCGTGAGGGCGGTACACCGCTCGTCCCCGCTCAGGTCCTCTCCGAGCGCACGGGCTGCGAGGTGCACCTCAAGGTCGAGGGCGCCAATCCCACCGGGTCCTTCAAGGACCGCGGTATGACGATGGCGATCACCCGGGCCAAGGAAGAGGGTGCACAGGCTGTCATCTGTGCCTCCACCGGCAATACCTCCGCCTCCGCCGCCGCGTACGCGGTACGGGCCGGCATGGTCTGCGCCGTCCTCGTGCCGCAGGGCAAGATCGCGCTCGGCAAGATGGGCCAGGCGCTCGTGCACGGCGCCAAGATCCTCCAGGTCGACGGCAATTTCGACGACTGCCTGACGCTGGCCCGCTCGCTCTCGGACAACTATCCGGTGGCACTGGTCAATTCGGTCAACCCGGTCCGTATCGAGGGCCAGAAGACCGCCGCGTTCGAGATCGTCGACGCGCTCGGCGACGCCCCGGACATCCATGTCCTCCCGGTCGGCAACGCGGGCAACATCACCGCGTACTGGAAGGGTTACAAGGAGTACGCGGGCGACAGCATGTCCACGCACACCCCACGCATGTGGGGCTTCCAGGCCTCCGGCTCCGCGCCCATCGTGCGCGGCGAGATCGTCAAGGACCCGTCGACCATCGCCACCGCGATCCGGATCGGCAACCCGGCCTCCTGGCAGTACGCGCTGGACGCCCGGGACGAATCGGGCGGTTTCATCGACGAGGTGACGGACCGCCAGATCCTGTCCGCCTACCGACTGTTGGCCGCCCAGGAGGGTGTCTTCGTCGAGCCCGCGTCGGCCGCGTCCGTCGCCGGTCTGCTGAAGGCCGCCGAAGAGGGCAAGGTCGACCCGGGCCAGAAGATCGTCTGCACGGTCACCGGCAACGGGCTCAAGGACCCCGACTGGGCCGTCGCGGGCGCTCCGCAGCCGGTCACGGTCCCGGTCGACGCGGCCACCGCCGCCGAGAAGCTGGGCCTCGCGTAAGGGCTGGATCCGGTCGGCGCCGACGCTGCTTGCCTGCCGGCAACGACCGGGCTCGGCTGTCGGCGCCAATCCGGCTCAGCTGTCGGCAGCGGCCCGGCTCGCCTGCCGTCCGGGAGCCCGGTTCACCGTCGGTGTGAGCCCAGGGCTCACGATCGGCAGGAGCCCCGTTCACCTGTCGGTAGGAACCCGGCTCAACCGCCCCTTTTCCGGGCGGAGAGCGCATAGGAGGCGGGCGACACGCATCGTGCGCCTCCTGTGCGCCCTATGTCGCCACAGAACCTTCCTTCGATAAGCTGTACCCAACCCGCCCCGCCGCATCTGCCGCGGTGCATGGGCCGTTGTGGCCGTCGGGTTCCCCGGAATTCCACTCCCCGCCGCCACGACCTCCCGCCAGTATCGAGAAAACGCTTCACCACCCCCGCTGTCTCACAAGGAGAGTCGTCTAAGCGATGGCCGGTCCCGCCTTCCGAGCCGCCGCCGTCCGGGTGCGCGTCCCTGCGACCAGCGCCAACCTGGGCCCGGGTTTCGACGCCTTCGGCCTGTCGCTGGGGCTGTACGACGACGTCGTCGTCCGCGTGGCCGACTCCGGGCTGCACATCGACATCGCGGGTGAGGGCGCGGACACGCTGCCCCGCGACGAGAGCCACCTCCTCGTACGCTCCCTGCGCACGGCCTTCGACCTGCTCGGCGGTCAGCCCCGCGGCCTGGAGATCGTCTGCGCCAACCGCATCCCGCACGGGCGCGGCCTCGGCTCCTCCTCCGCCGCCATCTGCGCCGGCATCGTCGCCGCCCGCGCCGTGACGACCGGCGGTGATGCCCGGCTCGACGACGCCGCGCTGCTGGAGCTCGCCACCGAGATCGAGGGCCACCCCGACAATGTCGCGGCCTGCCTGCTCGGCGGGTTCACCCTTGCCTGGATGGACGGCGGATCGGCCCGTGCAATCAGGATGGATCCCTCAGATTCCATCGTTCCGGTGGTTTTCGTCCCCGGCAAGCCGGTCCTGACCGAGACCGCCCGCGGACTGCTGCCGCGCACGGTCCCGCATGTCGACGCCGCCTTCAACGCCGGTCGTTCCGCGCTCCTCGTCGAGGCCCTGACCAGACGCCCCGAGCTGCTGCTCACCGCCACCGAGGACCGGCTGCACCAGGAGTACCGCGCCCCGGCGATGCCACAGAGCGTGGAGCTCGTGAACCGACTGCGCGCCGACGGCGTCCCCGCAGTCATCTCCGGTGCCGGGCCGACGGTCCTCGCACTGGCCGAGGACGGTGCGGCCGACAAGGTCGCACGGCTGGCGGGCGAGGGATGGGCAGCCAATCGGCTCACTCTCGACGCCCCGGGTGCGAGCGTGCTGCCGCTCGCCCCGTAGCGAGAAGTGATTGCCGGTGAGTGAGAGGGGGAATGTTTGTTGGAGCCGGTAGTGTTAACCTCAAGTCTGCAACCGACGTCTATGTGGCGCGTTGCTTCGTGTCCCTTTCCGGGACCACCATTTCTTCCGGGAGCCTCCCCAACTGCCTGAGCAGCCTGCCTGAGCAGTTTCGTGCACGCTCCGGAACCGGCACGACACCCCTCGCTTGTCCAGGAGTGGGCCGAGCAGGGGGATGCTCGCGCCGGAACCTTGCACACCTCCATCTCTCCGCCGTACCCGGCGGACCACCGCCCCGGCACGGTCCGCAAGAAAAGACCGCAGTCGGGCAGCACAACCGGTCGCCGAGCCAGAAGGCCGACGTCCGCTCCAGGGAAGGACCCTTCGTGAGCGACACCACCGATCTGATGGGCGTGACTGCCGACAAGAGCGTCGACAGCGTTGCGCCCGCCGAAGGTGCTGCCACTGGCACCACCGCACGGCGCCGCCGCTCCGGCACCGGCCTTGACGGCATGGTCCTGGCCGAGCTGCAGCAGGTCGCGTCCGGCCTCGGCATCAAGGGCACTGCGCGGATGCGCAAGGGCCAGCTGATCGAGGTCATCAAGGAGGCGCAGGCCGGTAGCTCCGCTGCGCCCAAGGCCGCCGCGCCCGCCGCGGATGCCGAGACCAAGCCGAAGCGCCGTGCCACCTCCAAGGCGCGCACCGGGGACGAGTCCGCGGCCGCCGCGCCCGCCGAGAAGGCCGCCGCGCAGCAGCAGATCGACATCCCCGGCCAGCCGGCCAGCGACGACCAGCCCACGGGCGAGCGTCGTCGGCGCCGTGCGACCGCTCAGGCGGGCAGCCCGGAGAGCAAGGCGGAGAGCAAGCCGGCCGCCGAGGCCAAGGCGCAGACGCAGACCGAGCCGCAGAGCGACGACCGCACCGAGGCCAAGGCCGAAGCCGCCGCCGACACGGCCGAGGGCCGCCGGGGCGACCGTCAGGACCGCGGTCAGCGCGGCGACCGTGGCGACCGTCAGGAGCGCGGCGAGCGCGGGGAGCGCCGCGACCGTCAGCGCGACCGCCGCGGCAAGGGCGACGAGCAGGGCGGCGGCCAGGGCGGCGGCCAGGGCCAGCAGGGCGGCCAGCGCCAGCAGCGCCAGGGCCAGGGCCAGCCGAGCAGCGGCCCGCAGGACGACGGTTACGACGACGAGGGCGGCCGTCGCGGCCGTCGCGGCCGCTACCGCGACCGCCGTGGCCGTCGTGGCCGCGAGGACTTCGCGAGCGACGCACCGCCGGTCTCCGACGACGACGTGCTGATCCCCGTCGCGGGCATCCTGGACATCCTCGACAACTACGCGTTCATCCGGACCTCCGGCTACCTGCCGGGCCCGAACGACGTGTACGTCTCGCTCGCCCAGGTCCGCAAGAACGGCCTGCGCAAGGGTGACCATGTCACCGGTGCGGTGCGCCAGCCCAAGGACGGCGAGCGTCGCGAGAAGTTCAACGCGCTGGTCCGCCTCGACTCGGTCAACGGCATGGCGCCCGAAACCGGCCGCGGCCGCCCGGAATTCCAGAAGCTGACCCCGCTCTACCCGCAGGACCGGCTCCGCCTGGAGACCGACTCCAACGTCCTGACGACGCGGATCATCGACCTGGTCGCACCGATCGGCAAGGGCCAGCGAGGCCTGATCGTGGCCCCGCCGAAGACCGGCAAGACCATGATCCTGCAGGCGATCGCCAACGCGATCACGGTCAACAGCCCCGAGTGCCACCTGATGGTCGTCCTGGTCGACGAGCGTCCGGAAGAGGTCACCGACATGCAGCGGTCGGTGAAGGGCGAGGTCATCTCCTCGACCTTCGACCGTCCCGCCGAGGACCACACCACCGTCGCCGAGCTGGCCATCGAGCGCGCCAAGCGTCTCGTCGAGCTGGGTCACGACGTGGTCGTCCTGCTGGACTCCATCACCCGCCTCGGCCGTGCGTACAACCTCGCGGCCCCGGCATCGGGCCGCATCCTGTCCGGTGGTGTCGACTCGACCGCGCTGTACCCGCCGAAGCGCTTCTTCGGTGCCGCGCGCAACATCGAGGACGGCGGTTCGCTGACCATCCTGGCCACCGCGCTCGTCGAGACCGGCTCGCGCATGGACGAGGTGATCTTCGAGGAGTTCAAGGGCACCGGCAACATGGAGCTCAAGCTCGACCGGAAGCTCTCGGACAAGCGCATCTTCCCGGCGGTGGACGTCGACGCGTCCAGCACCCGTAAGGAAGAAATCCTGCTCGGCAGTGACGAGTTGGCCATTACCTGGAAGCTGCGCCGGGTGCTGCACGCGCTCGACCAGCAGCAGGCGATCGAGCTCCTCCTGGACCGGATGAAGAAGACCCAGTCCAACGCGGAGTTCCTGCTCCAGATCCAGAAGACGACGCCGGCTCCGGGCAACGGCAACGACTGACGTCGTACCCGGACCGGCTGAATCACAGGGCCGCCCTCGTCACTTCGGTGACGGGGGCGGCCCTGCGTCGTAGGGCCCGCGAATGTGACGCAGTCGATTCGACCCTTTCGGCCGATCCGAGACCTTCGCCACATGAACGTCGCGACAACGGAGGCCGCCACGATGGCTGCAGCAGGCAAGAAACCGCAGGTGAGCGCGGGGTCACCAGCTGTTCATCAGAGCCGCTCGTCCTTTTTGTCCTCACGGGGACGTGACAGGTCGCTGTGCAACCCTTCTTCGTGCCGCGACGTCGTACGAAGTGACAACAAGTCGCCAAAGCCGACAAATCAGTGCCCGAACGCCGCTGCAGGGGGTAGCCGGGAGAAGCTGACGACCGAAGGAGAAGGATGACCGAGCAGAGCGGGAGCGGCGGCCGAATACGGCCCACCGGCACACGCCGGAAGAGGCCTTCCCGTCGCCGCAGGGCGACGGTGATCGCCGCCTGGACCCTGGCAGGTGCCGTGGTCGTCGGCGGCGGCGGCCTCGGATACGCCTACTTCAAACTCAACGGCAATCTCAAGGCCGTCGACATCAACGCGGCGCTCGGCAAGAACCGCCCCGACAACGTCGACAACGGCTCCGAGGACATCCTCGTGCTCGGCTCGGACTCCCGCTCCGGCGCGAACTCCGAGTACGGCGCCGACGAGGGCGCGGCCCGTTCCGACACCGCGATGGTCGTGCACCTCAACAAGGGCCACAAGACGGCCTCCGTCGTCTCCATCCCGCGCGACACCCTCATCACCCGCCCCGACTGCACCAGCGACACCACGGGGCAGCCCGTCGCGGGCCAGCGGCGAGCGATGTTCAACACGGCGTACGAGGTCGGCGGCCCGGCCTGTGCGGTCAAGACCGTCGAGTCCATGTCCGGCATCCGCATGGACCACTACCTCGAAGTCGACTTCACCGGCTTCAAGAAGCTCATCGACGAGCTGGGCGGCGTGAAGATCACCACCACCAAGGCGATCAACGACTCCAAGAGCCATCTGAACCTCGAACCCGGCACCCACACGCTCGACGGCGAACAGTCGCTGGGCCTCGTCCGCACCCGCAAGAGCGTCGGCGACGGCAGCGACCTCGGCCGCATCCAGCTCCAGCAGGCGTTCATCAAGGCGCTGATGGAACAGGCCAGGAGCGTCGGAGTGTTCTCGAACCCGAAGACTCTCTTCGACCTCGCGGACACGGCGACCAAGGCCATCACCACCGACTCCGACCTGGGTTCGGTCAAGCAGCTCACCGGCTTCGCGAACGGCCTCAAGGGGCTCGGCTCCAAGAACGTCCACATGGTCACCCTGCCCGTGCAGTACGACCCGGCCGACCCGAACCGCGTCGTACCGCTGGAGGAGTCCGCCCAGCAGGTGTGGACGGCGCTCAAGCACGACAAGGCCATCCCCGCCTCCGCCACCGAGAAGTCGGCGGGCGACAAGGGCGTCGCGGGCAGTGTCGTGCAGTGACCGGGCGAGCCGGGAATAGTTGCGGCCCGCCCCCGGTTTTGGGAGATACGGCCGGTCCTGGCAGACTGGTACGTCGGCCCCGGTTCACGGACGCGCAATCCGCGCGTACGACCCGGCGCCCTCCCGAACCTAGGAGAAACCCTTGAAGCGCGACATCCACCCCGAGTACGTCGAGACGCAGGTCAGCTGCACCTGTGGCGCGTCGTTCACGACCCGGAGCACCATCGGCGGCGGCAACATCCGCGCCGACGTCTGCTCCGAGTGCCACCCGTTCTACACGGGCAAGCAGAAGATCCTCGACACCGGTGGCCGCGTGGCCCGCTTCGAGGCCCGCTTCGGCAAGGCTGCCGGCTCCGCCAGCAAGTAGCGAGCCACTGCGCCGGTTCTCGGCGCCCTCTTCCCGGGGGCGCCGAGACCGGCGTTTTTTTCCGGTCCGGGGTACGGGCCGTCCCCGTACCCGGGCCCGGACAGCATCAAGCCGTCCAGCAGGCACGTTTGAGTGAAGAAACCAGGAGCCCGAAGATGTTCGAGGCGGTCGAGGAACTGATCGGCGAACAGGCCGATCTCGAGAAGAAGCTCGCGGATCCCGCGGTCCACGCCGACCAGGCCAACGCGCGCAAGCTCAACAAGCGCTATGCCGAGCTGTCCCCGATCGTCGGTACGTACCGCTCCTGGAAGCAGACCGGGGACGACATCGAGACGGCACGCGAGTTCGCCGCCGACGACCCCGACTTCGCCGCCGAGGTCAAGGTCCTGGAGAAGCAGCGCGAAGGGCTCACCGAGAAGCTCCGCCTCCTCCTGGTCCCGCGCGACCCCAGCGACGACAAGGACGTGCTCCTGGAGATCAAGGCGGGCGCGGGCGGCGACGAGTCCGCCCTGTTCGCCGGCGATCTGCTGCGGATGTATCTGCGCTACGCCGAGCGCGTCGGCTGGAAGACCGAGATCATCGACTCCACCGAGTCCGAGCTCGGCGGCTACAAGGACGTCCAGGTCGCCGTGAAGACCAAGGGCGGCAACGGCGCCACCGAGCCCGGCCAGGGCGTGTGGGCCCGGTTGAAGTACGAGGGCGGGGTGCACCGCGTGCAGCGGGTGCCGTCCACCGAGTCCCAGGGCCGTATCCACACCTCCGCCGCCGGTGTGCTCGTCACGCCCGAGGCCGAGGAGGTCGACGTCGAGATCCACGCCAACGATCTCCGTATCGACGTCTACCGCTCCTCGGGCCCCGGCGGCCAGTCCGTCAACACCACGGATTCGGCGGTCCGCATCACCCACCTGCCGACCGGTGTCGTCGCCTCCTGCCAGAACGAGAAGAGCCAGCTCCAGAACAAGGAGCAGGCCATGCGTATCCTGCGTTCGCGACTGCTCGCGGCCGCCCAGGAAGCCGCCGAGCAGGAAGCTTCGGACGTACGACGCAGCCAGGTGCGTACGGTCGACCGTTCCGAGAAGATCCGTACGTACAACTTCCCGGAAAACCGGATCTCGGACCACCGCGTCGGATTCAAGGCGTACAACTTGGACCAGGTGCTCGACGGCGACCTGGATTCCGTGATCCAGGCGTGTGTCGACGCCGACTCCGCAGCCAAGCTCGCCGCCGCATAAGACCGAGCCCGCCCCGCCCGTGACCCCGTACGGAGAACCGCGATGAACCTGCTGCTCGCCGAGGTGGCCCAGGCCACCCAGCGGCTGGCCGACGCCGGTGTGCCTTCACCGCGATTCGACGCGGAGGAGCTCGCCGCGTTTGTGCACGGCGTCAAGCGGGGCGAGCTGCACAACGTGCCGGACGCGGACTTCGACGCCCGCTACTGGGAGGCCATCGCCCGCCGCGAGGCCCGCGAACCGCTGCAGCACATCACCGGACGCGCCTTCTTCCGCTACCTGGAGCTCCAGGTCGGACCCGGCGTCTTCGTCCCCCGCCCGGAGACCGAATCGGTCGTCGGCTGGGCGATAGACGCCGTCCGCGCGATGGATGTCGTCGAGCCGCTCATCATCGACCTCTGCAGCGGATCGGGCGCCATCGCCCTGGCCATGGCCCAGGAGGTGCCGCGCTCACGCGTGCACGCCGTGGAGCTCTCCGACGACGCCCTGAAGTGGACCAGGAAGAACGCCGAGGGGTCCAGGGTCACCGTCCACCAGGGAGACGCGCTCACGGCTCTTCCCGAGCTCGACGGCCAGGTCGACCTGGTCATCTCCAACCCGCCGTACATCCCGCTCACCGAATGGGAGTACGTGGCACCCGAGGCCCGTGACCACGACCCGGAGATGGCCCTCTTCTCCGGCGAGGACGGCCTCGACACCATCCGCGGCATCGAACGCACCGCACACCGCCTGCTGCGCCCCGGCGGCCTCGTCGTCATCGAGCACGCCGACACCCAGGGCGGCCAGGTGCCGTGGATCTTCACCGAGGAACGCGGCTGGGCCGATGCGGCCGACCACCCCGACCTGAACAACCGGCCGCGGTTCGCCACGGCCCGCAAGGCCATGCCGTGACCGGCGGCCACCGCCCGCACGACCTGTACCCGCCATACCCGTACATGCTTGAGGAGGCCGGCTGATGGCACGGCGATACGACTGCAACGACGCGACCGACCGTACGACGGGTCTGCGTGAGGCCGCGTCGGCCGTCCGCCGCGGCGAACTGGTCGTGCTGCCCACCGACACCGTGTACGGGATCGGTGCGGACGCCTTCAGTTCCGAGGGCGTCGCCGACCTGCTGGACGCCAAGGGCCGCGGCCGCAACATGCCGACGCCCGTCCTGATCGGCTCCCCGAACACCCTGCACGGACTGGTCACCGACTTCTCCGAGCAGGCCTGGGAGCTCGTCGACGCCTTCTGGCCCGGCGCCCTCACGCTCGTTGCCAAGCACCAGCCGTCGCTGCAGTGGGACCTCGGGGACACCCACGGCACCGTCGCCATCCGGATGCCGCTGCACCCGGTCGCCATCGAGCTGCTCACCGAGGTCGGCCCGATGGCCGTCTCCAGCGCCAACCTCACGGGACACCCGGCCCCCGAGGACTGCGATGCCGCCCAGGAGATGCTCGGCGACTCCGTCTCCGTCTACCTCGACGGCGGCGCGACGCCCGGCATCGTGCCGTCGTCGATCGTCGACGTGACCGGCAAGGTCCCCGTACTGCTGCGCACCGGTGCGCTCAGTGCCGAGGAACTCCGCAAGGTGGTACCCGACCTCGAGGTGGCCAATTGACCGCCCCTGAGGGGCGTGGCATAGCGGGGCGGACCGATACTTTCCGCATCCTCCACGTCAGCACCGGCAACGTCTGCCGCTCGCCGATCACCGAGCGGCTGACCCGCCATGCCCTGGTGGACCGCCTCGGCGATCCGCGTCAGGGCGGCCTGATCGTGGAGAGCGCCGGCACCTGGGGCCACGAAGGCGCTCCCATGGAGGCCAACGCCGAGATCGTCCTCGCCGACTTCGGCGCCGACGCCACCGGCTTCGTCGGCCGCGAACTACTCGACGAGCACGTGATCCGCGCCGATCTCGTCCTCACCGCCACCCGCGACCACCGCGCCCAGGTGATCTCGATGGGTCACTCGGCCGGCCTGAGGACGTTCACGCTCAAGGAATTCACCCGACTGGTCCGGGCCATAGACCCCGCGACGCTGCCGGACGCGCGCGACGAGGGTGTGGTCGAGCGCGCCCGCGCACTGGTCCGCGCCGCGGCCGCGCTGCGCGGCTGGCTGCTGGCCCCCACCGCCGAGGCCGACGAGGTGTACGACCCGTACGGCGCCCCGATCACGTTCTTCCGCTCCATCGGCGACGAGATCAACCAGGCCCTCGACCCGGTCGTCACCGCGCTGACCGGCGTACCCGCCCCGCACTGACGCTCGCGCCTGCGCCACTCTGACGGCCGTACGCATCAGCCCGGCACTTGGGGGCCCAACGGGTGTACGGCGTGGCCGCACAGCAGGCAGGGGGGTCGTCACGGGCCTACATTGGAGCTGACGTCAGCGCACCCCTCCCCAGGCCCGGAGCCGTCAGATGCCGGTCACCACTCCTGCCGCACCCACCTCCGTCGCCGGAACCGCCCTGCCGCAGGACTTCGGCGCCCTGCTCCGGGAGGACCCGGAGATCGCCGCCGTGCTGCTGGGGGAGCTGCACCGGCAGTCGAACAGCCTGCAGCTGATCGCCGCCGAGAACTTCACCTCGCCCGCGGTCCTCGCCGCCCTCGGCTCACCGCTCGCCAACAAGTACGCCGAGGGTTACCCCGACGCCCGCTACCACGGCGGCTGCGAGCAGGCCGACGCCGCCGAACGCATCGCCTGCCGGCGGGCCACCTCGCTCTTCGGCGCCGAACACGCCAACGTCCAGGCGCACTCCGGCTCCTCCGCCGTCCTCGCCGCGTACGCGGCCCTGCTGCGCCCCGGCGACACGGTGCTCGCGATGGGACTTCCGTACGGCGGACATCTCACCCATGGCTCGCCCGCCAACTTCTCCGGCCGCTGGTTCGAGTTCATCGGTTACGGGGTGGACTCCGAGAGCGGCCTGATCGACTACGAGCAGGTGCGCACCCTGGCCCGTGCGCACCACCCCAAGGCGATCGTCAGCGGCTCGATCTCGTACCCCCGCCATCCCGACTACGAACTGTTCCGGGAGATCGCCGACGAGGTGGGCGCGTATCTCATCGCCGACGCCGCGCACCCGATGGGGCTGATCGCCGGGGGAGCGGCTCCGAGCCCCGTCCCGTACGCCGATGTGGTCTGCGCGACCACGCACAAGGTGCTGCGAGGTCCGCGCGGCGGGATGATCCTGTGCGGTGCGGAGCTGGCCGAGCGGATCGACCGGGCGGTCTTTCCCTTCACCCAGGGCGGTGCGCAGATGCACACGGTCGCCGCGAAGGCCGTCGCGTTCGGGGAGGCGGCCACTCCGGCGTTCACGGCGTACGCCCATCTGGTGGTGGCCCATGCCCGGGTGCTGGCCGCAGGTCTGGAGGCCGAGGGCTTCGAGGTCACCACGGGCGGCACGGACACCCACCTGATCGTCGCGGACCCGGCCCCGCTGGGCGTCGACGGACCCACCGCCCGCGCCCGGCTGGCAGCGGCGGGCCTGGTGCTGGACACCTGCGCGCTTCCGTACGGGGACACCCGGGGCATCAGACTCGGCACCGCGGCCGTCACCACCCAGGGCATGGACGACGCCGACATGGCACGGCTGGCCGTGCTCTTCGGAGCAGCGGTACGTGAGGAGAGCGACATCCGCGCCGAGGTTCAGGAACTGGCCCGGAAATATCCGCCCTATCCGGGGTAGACGTGGTCCGTGCAACCATCGGCCCGGCCTCTGTGTCCTCAACCATGAGCCCGACGTAGTTAAGGTGTGGGCTGAGATGGCCGGCGAAATCTATGGGGCAGCCCGTGCGTGATTACCTGCTGACGCTCTGTGTCACGGCCGCGGTTACCTATCTGCTGACCGGCCCGGTGCGAAAGTTCGCCATCGCGGTCGGGGCGATGCCCGCGATCCGTGCGCGTGACGTCCACCGAGAACCGACACCGAGGCTCGGTGGCATCGCCATGTTCGGCGGACTGTGCGCCGGACTGATCGTCGCGGATCATCTGTACAACCTCGACGGCGTCTTCCAGCTCTCCAGCGAACCGCGGGCGCTGCTCTCCGGGGCCGCGCTGATCTGGCTGATCGGCGTGCTGGACGACAAGTTCGAGATCGACGCACTGATCAAGCTCGGCGGGCAGATGATCGCCGCCGCTGTCATGGTCATCCAGGGCCTGACGATTCTGTGGCTGCCGATCCCCGGCGTCGGCACCGTCGCGCTCACCCAGTGGCAGGGCACGCTGCTCACGGTCGCTCTGGTCGTCATCACCATCAACGCGGTCAACTTCGTCGACGGCCTGGACGGTCTCGCGGCGGGCATGGTGTGCATCGCCTCCGCGGCGTTCTTCCTGTACACGTACCGGCTCTGGTACGGGCACATGATCGAGGCGGCGGCCCCCGCGACGCTCTTCACGGCGATCCTGATGGGCATGTGCCTGGGCTTTCTGCCGCACAACATGCATCCGGCCCGGATCTTCATGGGCGACTCGGGCTCGATGCTGATCGGCCTGGTGCTGGCGGCCGGTGCGATCTCGGTCACCGGGCAGGTCGACCCGGACACGATGAAGCTCTTCGCCGGCAGTGAGCGCGAGGCCACCCACGCGATGCTGCCGGTCTTCATCCCGCTGCTGCTGCCGCTGACCATCATCGCGATCCCGGCCGCCGACCTGGTGCTGGCGATCGTGCGGCGTACGTGGAACGGCCAGTCGCCGTTCGCGGCGGACCGCGGCCATCTGCACCACCGGCTGCTGGGGATCGGCCATTCGCACAGCAGGTCCGTGCTGATCATGTACTTCTGGTCGGCCCTGATCGCCTTCGGCGCGGTCGGCTACTCCGTGCACTCGGCGTCCCTATGGATCGTGCTGGTGGTCATGGGGCTGAGCGCGCTGGGCCTCGTACTGCTGCTGATGCCCCGCTTCACCCCGCGGGCGCCGCACTGGGCGGAACGCTTCGTACCGCCCCGCTACCGCCGTCGCCGCAGCAAGGACGAGGCACCCGAGGCGGAATCCTCACCGGCGCCCGAGACCCAACAGGGGCCGCTGGAAACGCAGATGGGGCAGGAGGGTCACGAGCTCCAGGAGCGGGCCCCGATCGTCGTGGGAGTCTCCGGCGTCAACGGGGCGACTGCGATCGGCCCCCGTTCGCGTCTTTCGGACAGAGATAAGGCCGATTCCGCGCGCTGACGATTCGGTCACCGAGGGGCAATACCAGACAAGACGTTGCGTTGTCTTGCTCACACGCGCAGGTTCACTCTCACGTGTGACAGCAAGCACACTTTCTTGGTAAAGACCTCATCAAATAGTTTGTGATACCGTTCACTAAGCCCGGTGACGGAGCCGAAGGACCTGAGTAGCGCGGTCCATTGGCCCGAGGCATCGCCTCGGACCGGGCCTACGCTCGTCCATGACGACACACTGCCCACCCCCTGCAAGCGGAGCTGCCGCCATGCCGTCCAACGACGTCCGGACTCTCCTCCAGACCGCCGTACCCACCGCTGTCGCCGGCGCTGTTGCCGCCGCCATCAGCGGTGGCGTTGCCGGTGGCAAGGGAGCCCTGGGCGCGGTCGTTGCGACGATCGTGGTGATCCTCTTCATGGGGATCGGGCTCATGGTCCTGCAACGGACCGCGAGGTCTCTGCCTCACCTGTTCCAGGCGATGGGGCTGATGCTGTATACGGCTCAGCTTCTCCTGCTGTTCATTTTTGTCGCCGCATTCAAGAACACCACGCTGTTCAACCCGAAGGCCTTCGCGATCACGCTGGTCGTGACGACCCTCGTGTGGATCGGCGCACAGGCGCGTGCGCACATGAAGGCCAAGATCCTTTACGTCGAACCCGAGTCCGACAAGGGCGAAAAGCCCAAGAACACGGGGTCGAAGACGTGAAGGGTAGGGGCGGAATAAGTGCAAGTCCAGGACCCTGCTATCGTCCGGTTCCAACTGCGGCACTGCGGGCGCGGGCATGTGAGCTGACGCCTGCTCGATCGCGAGGCTCAATGCCTGACTGCCGCTCACACATCCGTAACACCAGTCCAGTGCCGAACCGCGGCTGCGCGCCGCGCCGACACAACGAGGTTGCCGTACCTATGCGCCACGCTGAAGGAGCCCGCGGTGAGTGCTGACCCGACACAGGTGCTCGCCTTCGAGACCGATTGCCACATCTTCGACGGTTGTGGTTTCCCGGCACCCGGCCTGCACTCGTTCCTGTTCGAGCCCCTCTGGGGCGACGCGGACAGCAACCTGTACTTCAACAAGCCGATGCTGCTGGCCCTGCTCGGCTCGGTCGTCATCGTCGGCTTCTTCTGGGCCGCCTTCCGGAAGCCGAAGGTCGTCCCGGGCAAGCTGCAGATGGTTGCCGAAAGCGGCTACGACTTCATCCGCCGCGGCATCGTGTACGAGACGATCGGCAAACGTGAGGGCGAGAAGTACGTCCCGCTCGTTGTCTCGCTGTTCTTCTTCGTCTGGATGATGAACCTCTGGTCGATCATCCCGGTCGCTCAGTTCCCGGTGACGTCGATCATTTCGTACCCGATCGTGCTGGCCTTGATCGTGTACGTCCTGTGGGTCAGTCTGACCTTCAAGCGGCACGGGTTCGTGGGCGCCTTCAAGAACATCACCGGCTACGACAAGTCGCTCGGCGCGGTGCTCCCGCTGGCCATGCTCATCGAGTTCTTCTCGAACCTGCTGGTCCGCCCCTTCACCCACGCGGTGCGACTCTTCGCGAACATGTTCGCCGGTCACACCCTCCTGCTGCTGTTCACGATCGCCAGCTGGTACCTGCTCAACGGCATCGGTATCGCTTACGCCGGTGTCTCGTTCGTGATGGTCATCGTGATGACCGCGTTCGAGCTCTTCGTCCAGGCGCTTCAGGCGTACGTCTTCGTACTCCTGACCTGCACCTTCATCCAGGGCGCGCTCGCCAAGCACCACTGAGCATCTCGCGCTCCGACCCTTATTCGTCCGGTGGCCAACCCCCACCGGTCCTTGAAAGAGAAGGAAGACTGGCATGTCCCAGACCCTCGCCGCTGTCACTGGCGACCTGAAGGCTCTCGGCTCCATCGGTTACGGCCTCGCCGCCATCGGTCCCGGCGTCGGCGTCGGCATCATCTTCGGTAACGGCACCCAGGCTCTCGCCCGCCAGCCCGAGGCCGCCGGCCTCATCCGCGCCAACCAGATCCTCGGCTTCGCCTTCTGTGAGGCGCTCGCCCTGATCGGTCTGGTCATGCCGTTCGTCTACGGTTCCTGATCTTCAGGCCGACGGACAGTAAACCGAGACGAAAGGCACTGATGTGAACCCCCTGGTTCAGCTCGCGGCCGAAGAGACGGAAAACCCGCTCTTCCCGCCGATCCCTGAGCTCGTCATCGGCCTCATCGCCTTCCTGATCGTCTTCGGCTTCCTCGCCAAGAAGCTCCTCCCGAACATCAACAAGGTTCTGGACGAGCGTCGCGAGGCCATCGAAGGCGGTATCGAAAAGGCCGATGCGGCCCAGACCGAGGCCCAGAGCGTTCTTGAGCAGTACAAGGCTCAGCTCGCCGAGGCCCGTCACGAGGCCGCGCGCCTGCGCCAGGAGGCGCAGGAGCAGGGCGTTGTGATCCTGCAGGAGATGCGGGCGGAAGGCCAGCGGCAGCGCGAGGAGATCATCGCTGCCGGCCACGCCCAGATCGAGGCAGACCGCAAGGCTGCGGCTTCCGCGCTGCGCCAGGACGTGGGCAAGCTCGCCACCGACCTGGCCGGCAAGCTCGTCGGCGAGTCCCTTGAGGACCACGCCCGGCAGAGCGGCACCGTCGACCGTTTCCTCGACGAGCTCGAGGCGAAGGCCGAGGCTGTCCGATGAACGGCGCGAGCCGCGAGGCACTGGCTGCCGCACGTGAGCGTCTCGACGCGCTGACCGACAACACGTCGGTCGACGCGGCGAAGCTCGCCGAGGAGCTGGCCGCCGTAACGGCGCTGCTCCAGCGCGAGGTCTCACTGCGGCGGGTCCTGACCGACCCGTCGCAGGCCGGCGAGGCCAAGGCCGAGCTGGCCGGACGACTGCTGCGCGGTCAGGTGGGCGGCGAGACCGTCGACCTGATTTCCGGCATGGTCCGCTCCCGCTGGTCGCAGTCGCGTGACCTGGTCGACTCGGTCGAGGAACTGGCGAACATCGCAGACCTCACCGCCGCCCAGCGCAGCGGAGACCTGGACGACGTCGAGGACGAGCTGTTCCGGTTCGGCCGGATCGTCGCCTCCGACAAGGCGCTGCGCGCCGCGCTCACCGACCGGTCGGCGTCCGTCGCCGCCAAGAGGGAGCTGCTGCACAGCCTGCTCGGCGGCAAGGCACGGCCCACCACCGAGCGCGTCGTCGTGCGCCTTGTGACTCAGCCGCGTGGACGTAGCCTGGAAGCGGGACTCGAGTCCCTCTCCAAGCTCGCCGCGGAGCGCCGGGACCGCATGGTCGCCGTGGTCACCTCGGCAGTGCCGCTGAGCGATCAGCAGAAGCAGCGCCTCGGCGCCGCACTGGCGAAGATCTACGGACGGCCGATGCACCTGAATCTCGATGTGGACCCCACGGTCCTCGGCGGGATCGCGGTGCGGGTCGGTGACGAGGTCATCAACGGCACCATCGCGGAGCGTCTCGACGAGGCGACCCGTCGCATGGCCGGCTGACCAGCGCAGCGCAGCAACAGAACAGAGCAAGACCAGCGGCCCGGTTGGGCCGTGCAGAAATTGCAGAAGATTCCTGGGGGTCGGCCCCCAGACCCCCTTAAGAAACTTCGGGCCCAACAAGGAGAGCAGGGAACCCAGATGGCGGAGCTCACGATCCGGCCGGAGGAGATCCGGGACGCGCTGGAGAACTTTGTCCAGTCGTACAAGCCGGACGCGGCCTCGCGCGAGGAGGTCGGTACGGTCAGCGTTGCCGGCGACGGCATCGCGAAGGTCGAGGGTCTTCCCTCGGCCATGGCGAACGAGCTGCTGAAGTTCGAGGACGGCACCCTCGGTCTCGCCCTCAACCTCGAGGAGCGCGAGATCGGTGCGATCGTCCTCGGCGAGTTCAGCGGCATCGAAGAGGGCCAGCCGGTGCAGCGCACCGGTGAGGTGCTCTCCGTCGGCGTCGGCGAGGGTTACCTCGGCCGCGTCGTCGACCCGCTCGGCAACCCGATCGACGGTCTCGGCGAGATCGCGACCGACAGCCGTCGCGCCCTCGAGCTGCAGGCCCCTGGCGTCATGGTCCGTAAGTCGGTGCACGAGCCGATGCAGACCGGCTACAAGGCCGTCGACGCCATGGTGCCGATCGGCCGCGGCCAGCGTCAGCTGATCATTGGTGACCGTCAGACGGGTAAGACCGCTCTGGCCGTCGACACGATCATCAACCAGCGCGACAACTGGCGCACGGGCGACGTGAACAAGCAGGTGCGCTGCATCTACGTCGCCATCGGTCAGAAGGGCTCCACCATCGCCTCCGTGCGCGGTGCCCTCGAAGAGGCCGGCGCGCTCGAGTACACGACCATCGTCGCCGCCCCGGCGTCCGACCCGGCCGGCTTCAAGTACCTGGCGCCGTACACCGGTTCGGCCATCGGTCAGCACTGGATGTACCAGGGCAAGCACGTCCTGATCATCTTCGACGACCTCTCGAAGCAGGCCGACGCCTACCGCGCCGTGTCGCTTCTGCTGCGCCGTCCGCCGGGCCGCGAGGCCTACCCGGGCGACGTCTTCTACCTCCACTCGCGTCTGCTGGAGCGCTGCGCGAAGCTCTCCGACGACATGGGCGCCGGTTCGATGACGGGCCTCCCGATCGTCGAGACCAAGGCGAACGACGTGTCGGCGTTCATCCCGACCAACGTCATCTCCATCACCGACGGCCAGTGCTTCCTGGAGTCCGACCTGTTCAACGCCGGCCAGCGTCCGGCCCTGAACGTCGGTATCTCGGTCTCGCGTGTCGGTGGCTCCGCCCAGCACAAGGCCATGCGACAGGTCTCCGGCCGACTCCGTGTCGACCTCGCCCAGTACCGCGAGCTGGAGGCGTTCGCCGCCTTCGGTTCCGACCTGGACGCGGCTTCGAAGGCGTCGCTGGAGCGCGGTAAGCGCATGGTCGAGCTGCTGAAGCAGCCGCAGTACCAGCCGTACCCGGTCGAGGAGCAGGTCGTCTCCATCTGGGCCGGCACCACCGGCAAGATGGACGACGTCCCGGTCGAGGACATCCGTCGCTTCGAGAGCGAGCTGCTGGAGTACCTGCGCCGTGAGCGCAAGGACCTCCTGACCAGCATCGCCGAGGGCGCCAAGATGTCCGACGACACGCTGCAGTCGGTCGCCGACGCAGTCGCGGCCTTCAAGCAGCAGTTCGAGACCTCGGACGGCAAGCTCCTGGGCGAGGGCTGATCGATGGGCGCTCAGCTTCGCGTTTACAAGCGCCGCATCCGCTCCGTCACCGCCACGAAGAAGATCACCAAGGCGATGGAGATGATCGCCGCCTCGCGCATCGTCAAGGCGCAGCGCAAGGTGGCGGCCTCGATGCCGTATGCCACCGAGCTGAACCGTGCGGTCACCGCGGTGGCGACCGGTTCCACCACCAAGCACCCGCTGACCACCGAGGCCGAGACTCCGGCACGGGCCGCGATCCTGCTCGTCACGAGCGACCGCGGCCTGGCCGGCGGTTACTCCTCCAACGCCATCAAGGCCGCGGAGCAGCTGACCGAGCGGCTGCGCGGTGAGGGCAAGGAGGTCGTCACGTATGTGATCGGCCGCAAGGGTGTCGCCTACTACGGCTTCCGCGAGCGCAAGATCGCGGAGTCGTGGACCGGCTTCACCGACAGCCCGACGTACGCGGATGCGAAGCGGGCCGCTGCCCCGATGATCGAGGCGGTCACCAAGGAGACCGCCGAGGGCGGCGTGGACGAGCTGCACATCGTCTTCACCGAGTTCGTCTCGATGATGACGCAGAACCCGGTGGACGACCGGATGCTGCCGCTCAGCCTCGACACCACGAAGGAGGAGGACGGCAAGGGAGAGATCCTGCCGCTCTTCGACTTCGAGCCGTCGGCGGAGGACGTCCTGGACGCCCTGCTTCCGCGGTACGTCGAGAGCCGGATCTACAACGCACTGCTGCAGGCCGCTGCTTCCGAGCACGCTGCCCGCCGTCGCGCGATGAAGTCGGCCACCGACAACGCCGGGGAGCTCGTCAAGAGCCTCTCCCGGCTTGCCAACGCGGCCCGCCAGGCCGAAATCACCCAGGAAATCAGCGAGATCGTCGGTGGTGCCAGTGCACTGGCCGACGCGACCGCGGGGAGTGACAAGTAATGACGACCACAGTTGAGACGGCCGTTGCCACGGGCCGCGTCGCCCGGGTCATCGGCCCGGTCGTCGACGTGGAGTTCCCCGTCGACGCGATGCCGGAGATCTACAACGCGCTGACCGTCGAGGTGGCCGACCCGGCCGAGGACGGCAAGCTCAAGAAGCTGACGCTCGAGGTCGCCCAGCACCTCGGCGACGGCGTGATCCGCGCGATCTCGATGCAGCCCACCGATGGTCTGGTCCGCCAGGCCCCGGTGACGAACACGGGTTCCGGCATCACGGTGCCGGTCGGCGAGATGACCAAGGGCAAGGTGTTCAACACCCTTGGTGAGATCCTGAACAAGCCCGAGGCCGAGTCCGAGGTCACCGAGCGCTGGCCGATCCACCGCAAGGCGCCCAGCTTCGACCAGCTCGAGTCCAAGACCGAGATGTTCGAGACCGGCGTCAAGGTCATCGACCTTCTCACCCCGTACGTCAAGGGTGGAAAGATCGGTCTGTTCGGTGGTGCCGGTGTCGGCAAGACCGTTCTGATCCAGGAAATGATCTACCGCGTCGCCAACAACCACGACGGTGTGTCGGTGTTCGCGGGCGTCGGTGAGCGTACCCGTGAGGGCAACGACCTCATCGAGGAGATGCAGGACTCGGGCGTCATCGACAAGACCGCCCTTGTCTTCGGCCAGATGGACGAGCCCCCGGGCACCCGTCTGCGGGTCGCGCTTGCCGGTCTGACCATGGCGGAGTACTTCCGCGATGTGATGAAGCAGGACGTGCTCTTCTTCATCGACAACATCTTCCGGTACACCCAGGCCGGCTCCGAGGTGTCCACCCTGCTCGGCCGTATGCCGTCCGCGGTGGGTTACCAGCCGAACCTGGCCGACGAGATGGGTCTGCTGCAGGAGCGGATCACGTCGACCCGCGGTCACTCGATCACCTCGATGCAGGCGATCTACGTCCCCGCGGACGACCTGACCGACCCGGCTCCGGCCACCACCTTCGCCCACCTCGACGCGACGACGGTTCTCTCCCGTCCGATCTCCGAGAAGGGCATCTACCCGGCCGTGGACCCGCTGGACTCCACGTCCCGGATCCTGGACCCGCGCTACATCGCGAAGGACCACTACGACACCGCCATGCGGGTCAAGGGAATCCTGCAGAAGTACAAGGACCTCCAGGACATCATCGCCATTCTCGGTATGGACGAGCTCGGCGAGGAGGACAAGCTCACCGTCTTCCGCGCCCGTCGCATCGAGCGCTTCCTGTCCCAGAACACCCACGTCGCCAAGCAGTTCACCGGCGTGGACGGTTCGGACGTTCCGCTCGACGAGTCGATCGCCGCGTTCAACGCGATCGCCGACGGTGAGTACGACCACTTCCCGGAGCAGGCGTTCTTCATGTGCGGTGGCATTGAGGACCTCAAGGCCAACGCCAAGGAGCTCGGCGTCTCCTGAGCCCCTGGCTCACCGAGGGGGGTGGGTGCGTCCCGCCCCCCTCACCACGCCCCGTAGAATTGACCCAACACCCGGCCTCAACGGCCGGGTGGTGACCCGAGGAGCCACCCTTGGCTGCTGAGCTGCACGTCGAGCTGGTCGCCGCGGACCGCAGTGTCTGGTCCGGCGAGGCCACCCTGGTCGTCGCGCGCACCACGTCCGGCGACATCGGCGTCATGCCCGGTCACCAGCCGCTTCTGGGTGTGCTGGAATCGGGCCCGGTGACGATCCGTACGAGCGACGGCGAGACCGTGGTCGCCGCTGTGCACGGCGGTTTCATCTCGTTCGCGGACGACAAGCTCTCGCTGCTCGCGGAGATCGCGGAGCTGGCGGACGAGATCGATGTCCAGCGCGCCGAGCGTGCGCTGGAGCGTGCGAAGTCGGACACGGACGCCGGCTCCGAGCGGCGCGCCGAAGTGCGACTGCGTGCGGTGGCGGCGCGCTAGCGCACCGCGACAACGTAGCTTTACCCTCAGCCGCGGCCCGAGCTGGAGACCACTCCAGACCGTGCCGCGGCTGAGGCGATGCAGGTGCGGTTATGGCGGTATCCGTTACTCGACGATGCGAGGAGGTCGGTGGAGATGTTCCTCGCGCTGTGGGTGGGCGGGCTGGTCGTCGCACTGGTCGCGGTTGGTCTCTTCGTCTTCGGTCTGCGCCGGCGGCTGATTCAGCGCTCCGGTGGGACCTTCGACTGCAGCCTGCGATGGAATGTGCCGGAGGAGCCCGATCTCTCGGGCAAGGGCTGGGTGTACGGGGTAGCCCGGTACAGCGGCGACCGGATCGACTGGTTCCGGGTCTTTTCGTACGCTCCCCGCCCGCGCCGGGGGCTGGAGCGCTCCGCGATCGAGGTGGTTGCCCGTCGGCTGCCCGAGGGCGAGGAGGAGCTGGCGCTCCTGTCCGACGCCGTGGTGCTCGGTTGTCTCCATCGTGGGACCCGCCTGGAGCTGGCCATGAGCGAGGATGCGCTGACCGGGTTCCTCGCCTGGCTGGAGGCGGCTCCGCCCGGCCAGAGGGTGAACGTGGCCTGAGCGCCCGTACAGGGACGAACGAAATCCGGGGAGACAGGGAGCGGACCTGTCTCCCCGGCTGCTTTTCGGGGTTGTGCGCGGTGCTGAGCGGGGGCTACTTCAGACCGTTGTTGATCGCGCTGACGAGCTCACCGTTGGTGGTGTCACCGCTGAACTCCCAGAAGAACGCGCCTCCCAGGCCCTGGCCCTTCGCCCAGGTCATCTTGGACGCGATGGTGGCCGGGGTGTCGTAGCTCCACCAGTTGGTGCCGCAGTGCGCGTACGCCGTACCGGCGATCGTGCCGGTGGCCGGGCAGCTGGTCTTCAGGACCTTGTAGTCCTCGATGCCCGCCTCGTACGTGCCGGGGGCCGCACCGGTGGCGGTGCCGCCGGGCGCGTCCTGGGTGACACCGGTCCAGCCGCGGCCGTAGAAGCCGATGCCGAGGAGCAGCTTCGAGGCGGGGACGCCCTGGGCCTTCAGCTTGGCGATGGCATCGGCGGAGTTGAAGCCGGCCTGCGGGATGCCGCTGTAGGAGGTGAGCGGGGAGTGCGGGGCGGTCGGGCCCGTTGTTGCCCAGGCGCCGAAGAAGTCATACGTCATCACGTTGTACCAGTTCAGGGACTGGGCGGCGCCGGCGTAGTCGGTGGCGTCGATCTTGCCACCGGTGGAGGCGTCGGCGGTGATGGCGGCCGTCACCAGGTTGTTGCTGCCGAACTTCGTGCGCAGCGCCGAGGTGATGCCCTTCAGGGCGGCCGGGCCGCTGGTGTCACAGGTCAGACCACAGGCGTTGGGGTACTCCCAGTCGATGTCGATGCCGTCGAAGACATCGGCCCAGCGGGGGTCCTCGACCAGGTTGTAGCAGGAGTTGGCGAAGGCGGTGGGGTTCTGCGCGGCCTGGGTGAAGCCGCCGGACCAGGTCCAGCCGCCGAAGGACCAGAGGACCTTGAGGCCCGGGTGCTTCTTCTTCAGCTCGCGCAGCTGGTTGATGTTGCCGGCCACCGGCTGGTCCCAGGTGTCGGCGGTGCCGTCGACGCTGGAGGCCGCGTCGTAGGTCTTCTGGTAAGCGGCGTAGGCGTCGCCGATCGCGCACTGGCCGCCGGTGACGTTGCCGAAGGCGTAGTTGATGTGCGTGATCTTGGCCGCGCTGCCGCTGGTCTCCAGGTTCTTGACGTGGTAATTGCGGTCGTAGACGCCCCACTCGGTGAAGTAACCGAGCTTGACCTTGCTGCCGGGGTCGGGGTTTCCCCCACCGCCCGTGGTGTGTACGGCCACCGAGGCACTGACCGGGCCCGTCTGGTCGGCGGTGTCGCGCGCCTGGATCGTGTACGAGTAGTCGCTGCCGGCGGTCAGCCCGCTGTCGGTGTAGGTCAGGCCGGTGACCGTGGTGACCTTGTTGCCGTTGCGCAGCACGTCGTAGTTCTTGATGCCGTTGTCATCGGTGGCAGCTGTCCAGGTGAGCTTCACGCCGGTGTCGGTGATGTTGCTCGCGGCCGGAGTGCCGGGCGCGGAGGGGGCGTTGTCGCCGGGAACGCTGCCGCCGTCGCAGGAGGCGCCGTTCAGCTTGCAGCCGGTGGGGGCGCCGGTGCCGGTGCCGTTGAAGCCGAAGGAGACGCTGGCGCCCGGTGCGACCGAGCCGTTCCAGCCGACGTTCTTGGCGGTCCAGTGGGTTCCGGAGCTGGTGACGGTGGCGTCCCAGGCGGAGCTGACCGCGGTGCCCGACGGGAAGTCCCACTCGATGGTCCAGGAGGAGAGGGCGGTGGTGCCGGTGTTCTTCACCGTCCACTGGCCCTCGAACCCGGTGCCCCAGTCGGACTTCTTGAGGTACGTGGCGGTTGCCGAGGTGGCGGCTTCGGCGGGGGAGGCCAGGCCGACCATCGCGGCGAGCGGAAGCAGCAGTGCGGTGAGGCCCGCGACCGCTCTGGATCTGGTGGCTCTTCCGGTCCCGAGTCTGAGTCGGGTCCGGCGTAGGGGGGTTTCAGTGCTCAACGGTGCTCCTCGGGTGAGGTCCGGACAAACGGGGGTGGTCCGTGGACTGCAAACCCTGCGCCGCCCTGAGCACGCTTTGTCATGGCGTGCTCACCGCAGTGTGTTCGGTGAGGTTAGGAAGGTCTGGACCAATCGTCAAGAGGTCTGGACCAAAGGCCGGAAGTAAACCTCAAATGCCCAACTCCCGTGCGAGTACCGCCGCCTGGACTCGACTGCGCATCTCCAGCTTGCCCAGCAGCCTGCTGACATGCGTCTTCACCGTCGCCTCGGCCATCGAGAGCCGGACCGCGATCTCGGCATTCGACAGCCCCGCGCCGAGAGCGCCCAGCACCTCCCGCTCCCGCCGGGTGAGAGCGTCGAGCACCGCCGGATCCGGCGTGTTCGCATGCCGTACGGGGGTGCTCCCGGCGAACTCCGCGATCAGGCGGCGCGTCACGGCCGGGGCGATCATCCCCTCGCCGCGCGCCACCGTACGTACCGCTTCGAGCAGATCGTGCGCATCGGTGTTCTTCAGCAGAAAGCCCGCAGCCCCCGCCCGCAGCGCGCCGAAGACGTACTCGTCCAGATCGAACGTCGTCAGCACCAGCACATCCGCGAGTTGCTCGGCCACCACCTGCCCGGTCGCCGACACCCCGTCGAGGCGCGGCATCTGAATGTCCATCAGCACCAGATCCGGTCGCAGCTCGCGGGCCAGACGTACCGCCTCCTCGCCGTCCCCCGCCTCGCCGACGACCTCGATGTCCGGCGCGCTGCGCAGAATGAGCACCAGCCCCGCACGGACGGCCGACTGGTCCTCGGCGACCACAACCCGGATCGTCATGCCCTCACGGTCCCTTCCTCCACGGGCAGTTCGGCCCGTACCCGCCAGATCTCCGTCCCGCTGCCGGTGCTCACCGCACCCGCCTCGATCTCTCCGCCCAGCAGCGCCACCCGCTCCCGCATCCCCACCAGGCCGGCCCCCGATCCGGGTGCGCGCGGCCCGGGACGGTCCCCGAACACACTGCTGACCTCCACCGTGAGCAGCTGCCCGGCCCGCCCGAGCCGCACCACGACCGGGCCGGGCGCGGCATGCTTGAGTGCGTTCGTCAGGGACTCCTGGACGATCCGGTAGGTGGCCAGCTCGACCGGCGCGGGCAACGGGCCCTGATCGCCGCGGGTGTCCTCGAAGGCGCAGGTCAGTCCGCTCGACGCGGCGTTCGTGCGGGTCTGCTCGACCAGTGCGTCCAGCGAGGCGAGCGTCGGCGAGGCGCTCGGCTCCGGGCTCGCGCCGCCGGTGCGCAGCAGCCCGATCAGCCGGCGCATCTCGGCGAGACCGTCGACGCTGTTCTCCCGGATCACCCCCAGCGCGTCGCGCGAGGTGCCGGGGTCGTCGATGGAGAGGGCGGCGGTGGAGTGGATGGCGATCGCGGAGAGATGGTTCGCCACCATGTCGTGCAGCTCGCGGGCCATCCGGGTGCGCTCGGCGGTCACCGCCTGGGCGCGGTCCATTTCGGCCAGCAGCGCGGTCTGATCGGCGCGCAGCCTGGCGGTCTCGGCGGCGTCGCGGTGGTTGCGGACGCTGACCCCGGTGATGGCGGGCAGGAACGAGATCATTCCGCTGACCACGCCGATGAGCAGCGCCTGGGGATTGCGGAACCATGCCAGGAACCCGATCGTGACCGCGACCGTGATCAGGAACGTGGTCACCGGGATACGGCGGGCGGCGGCCGGTGTCCCGTACAGCACGGCCGCGTACATCAGATCGGTGAACATCAGGACCGTCGCCAGATTGCCGACCGTGAACTGGTCCGCGACCAGTGCGAGCGTGCCGACGACCAGCGCCGTCTGCGGAGCAGTCCTGCGTACCAGTTCGAGCGCCGAGACGACGGCGAGCGGCAGCAGGGAGATCCAGGGGGCGACGAAGGTCCGGTCGCCCTGCATGTGCAGCCCGAGCATCCACAGGAACAGACCGCCGCAGAGACCGATGGCAGCGATGAGCACGTCGTGGCGGTGCGGGCGGGCGTAGGGGAGCACCCTCCTATCCAACACGGCGGCTTCCCTCCGGACCTCCGTACCGGGGGCGATCCACGAGTACATCGAAGTATGCAGTCACGGTTCGTCACTGCCGACGACGACTCCGGGCACCTCGGCCGGAAGGCTGGAGGCAACGGGAAGGAGAAGTGCCGTGATCGTCACGCTGATCGTGTTCTGCGAAGTCGCTTTCTGGGTGCTGCTGGCCGCGGGGCTCGTACTGCGCTACCCGGCGAAGAAGCCGCGGCTGGGTGCGGCCGTGCTGCTGTGCGAGCCGCTGCTGGAGGTCGTGCTGCTGGTGGTGACGGCCATCGACCTGAAGAACGGCGCCGAGCCCGACTGGAAGCACGGGCTCGCCGCGGTCTACATCGGCTTCACGGTGGGGCTCGGCCACTCCACGATCCGCTGGGCCGACGCCCGGGTCGCCCACCGCTTCGCGGGCGGCCCGCCGCCGGTGAAGCCGCCGAAATACGGCATGGAGCGCGCGGCGCACGAGTGGCGGGTCGCGGCACGGTGGACCCTCGCGGCCGTGACGGCGCTGGCGCTGCTGCAGGCGGCGATCTGGTACGTGGGCGGGGACGGGGATGTGACGTCGCTGCGGTCGTGGCAGCAGACGATGCTGTTCGTGATCGGGATCAACGTGGTCGTCGCGGGGAGCTACACGGTGTTCCCGAAACGGGAGGGGGCGGGGCGCTGAGAGGTCGGACGGGCTTGATTTTCAAGCCCGTCCGGCGATCGGGGACGACAACGGCTACCGCTCGCCGCCCGGTACCCACAGCACGTCCCCGACCTCCTTGTTCGCTGTCCTCGCGAGAATGAACAGCAGGTCGGAGAGCCGGTTGAGATACGTCGCCGTCAGCGCGTTCATCACCTCACCGTGCACCTCCAGCGCCGCCCAGGTGGACCGCTCGGCCCGCCGGACCACCGTGCACGCCTGGTGCAGCAGCGCCGCCCCCGGCGTACCGCCCGGAAGGATGAAGCTGCGCAGCTTCTCCAACTGCTCCAGGAAGTGGTCGCAGTCCGCCTCCAGCTTGTCGACGTAACTCTGCTCGACCCGCAGCGGCGGGTACTTCGGGTCCTCGACGACCGGCGTCGACAGATCCGCGCCCACGTCGAACAGGTCGTTCTGCACACGGACGAGGACCTTGACGACGTCCTCGGAGAGCTGCCCGAGCGCGATCGCCGTACCGATGACGGCATTGGCCTCATTGGCGTCGGCGTACGCGGAGATCCGCAGATCGGTCTTGGCGGTCCGGCTCATGTCGCCGAGGGCGGTGGTGCCCTGGTCGCCGGTGCGGGTGTAGATACGTGTCAGATTGACCATGCGGCCAGCCTAGTTACGCACCGGCCCTGCGGAAGACGCGTGTGCCCACCGTCACTGCGAGTGCCGCGAGGCCGAGGGCGACCAGGACGCCGTACAGCATGGAGGCGGTCGCGTACTGACCGAGGTACGCGTCCCGGATCGCGTCCACCGGATAGCGCAGCGGCATGAAGTGGGAGAGGACATCCAGCCAGCCCGGCGCGAGGGCCATCGGCAGCATCAGGCCCGACAGCAGCATCGACGGCATGGAGACCGAGTTGACGATCGGGCCGAACTCCTGCGGCCTGTCGACCTTCAGCGCGACCGCGTACGAGAGGGAGCCGAGGGAGACGGTCAGCAGGGCAACGAACGCGAACCCGATGAGCACCCCGGCAAGCGGCGCCCGCAGGCCCATGAGCAGCGCGGCGAGAACCAGCAGCACCGCCTGGAAGACGAACAGAGCGGCATCGCGCAGCACCCGGCCCAGCAGCAGGGCGAGGCGGCTGACGGGCGTGACGCGCATCCGTTCCACGACCCCGTAGTTCTTCTCGACGATGATCGAGAAACCCGAGAACAGGGCGCCGAACAGGCCGAGTTGAAGCAACAGCCCAGGCACGAGCACCTGCCAGGAACTGCCGCGCGACCCCAGGGGCAGGTTGGTCAGGAGCGGTCCGAACAGCAGAAGGTAGAGCAGCGGCATCAGCACGCCGAAGAGGATCTGGAACTTGGAGCGCAGGGTCTGGCGGGCGTAACGCCCGAAGATCAGCGCGGTGTCCTGCAGGAGCATGTCTCTCAACGTCCTATACGGCTACGGGGGTGGAGGCGGCCGGCGCCGGGCCGCGGCCGGTGATGGCGAGGAACGTGTCCTGGAGGGTCGCGTCGATCGACCCGCCGTGCGCCAGCTTCAGCGCGCTCGGCGTGCCCTCGGCCACCACGACGCCCTTGTCGACGATCACGAGCCGGTCGGAGAGAGCGTCCGCCTCGTCGAGGTAGTGCGTGGTCAGGAAGACCGTGGTGCCGTGCTCGTCGCGCAGGCGGCGGACCAGGTCCCAGAGGTCCGCGCGGCTCGCCGGGTCCAGGCCCGTGGTCGGCTCGTCGAGGAACAGGACCCGGGGGCGGTGCGTGAGCCCCATCGCGATGTCGAGGCGGCGCCGCTGGCCGCCGGAGAGCGCCGCCGTCCTGCGGTCCAGCAGGTCCACCAGATCCAGGTCACGCGCCAACTCCTCGGCACGCTCGACCGCTTGGGGCTTTGTCAGGCGGTAGAGCCGCCCTTGCGTGACCAGCTCCTCCCGCACGGTCACATTCGGGTCGACGCCGCCGGACTGCGCCACGTAGCCGACGGCTCGGCGCACGCCGACGGGATCGGCGGCCAGGTCGCAGCCGGCCACGGTGGCCGCGCCCCCGGTGGGCGGCAGCAGGGTCGTGAGCATGCGCAGGGTCGTGGTCTTTCCTGCCCCGTTCGGGCCGAGGAAGCCGAGGATCTCGCCCGGTGAGACGGTCAGGTCGATGCCGCGCACCGCCTCGACCGGGCCGCGTTTCGTCCGGAAGGTACGGGCCAGACCGGCCGTACTGATGATGGTCATGACCCCAGAAAAACAGAGTCCCTGAATTTTTGCAATGACACCAAAAATTCAGCGAGCCCAAAATGGTCCCGTGCCGCCTACGATGTGGCCATGGCAGAGGGGCTCAGGGAGCGAAAGAAGCGGCAGGCCAGACAGCACATCTCGGATGTGGCCACGGGACTGTTCCTGGAGCGCGGGTTCGACGCGGTGACGATCGCCGAGGTCGCCGAGGCGGCCGATGTCTCCGTCAACACGGTCTACAACTACTTCCAGGCCAAGGAGGACCTCTTCCTCGACCGGGCCAAGGGCAGCGTCGCGCGCCTCTCGCGCTTCGTGCGCGCCCGCGACAAGGGCGAATCCGCGGCCGTCGCGGTGCTGCGCGAGCTGCGGGGTGAGGTGGAAGCGGTGTCACCCCAGGTGGGCCTCATCGACGGCTACGACCGCTTCATGAAGGTCGTGGAGGGGGCGGCCGGGCTCCGGGCCCGCCTGTGGCACATGCAGCAGGAGAGCCTCGTGCTCCTTGAGGAGACCCTGCGCGAGGAGACCGGCGCGCATCCGGACGACCCGCTGCCGTCGCTGATGGCCGGGCAGATCAACTGGGTGCACAGCACCCTTCTGGCGCTCATCGGACGCGAGATGATGGCCGGCCGTTCCCCCGACGAGGTCTCCCGCGAGGCCCTCGGCCTACTCGACGACATGGAGGACCTCTTGAGTGAGAAGGTCCTCAACTACGCCCGGCGCGCCGCCGAATGACGTGTGCCGGTGTGATGTCCGTCATGTGAGACGTGACGCGCATCTCTTCACGGCCCCACGGCCCCTCACGGGTACTAATCTCCGCCGGAGAGCATGTGAACAACCGTTAAGACCGGGCCGTGCAGGGATCAGCTGCAGAGGCGAACAGAAACCAAGGGGTGCACACGTGGCCAGGAAGCTCGCCGTCATCGGAGCCGGACTCATGGGATCCGGCATCGCGCAGGTCTCCGCCCAGGCGGGCTGGGACGTCGTGCTGCGTGATGTCACCGACGAGGCCCTGACCCGTGGTCGTGACGGCATCAAGGCCTCGTACGACAGGTTCGTCTCCAAGGGGAAGCTGGAGGCGGCCGACGCCGATGCCGCGCTCGGCCGCATCACCACCACCACCGACCTCGACGCGGTCGCCGACGCGGATGTCGTCGTCGAGGCCGTCTTCGAGAAGCTTGAGGTCAAGCACGAGATCTTCCGGGCCCTCGATAAGATCGTCCGGGACGACGCCGTCCTCGCCTCCAACACCTCCGCGATCCCGATCACCAAGATCGCGGCCGTGACGGAGCGCCCCGAGCGCGTCGTCGGTGTGCACTTCTTCTCGCCGGTCCCGATGATGCAGCTCTGCGAGCTCGTACGCGGCTACAAGACCAGCGACGAAACCCTCGCCACCGCACGGGAGTTCGCCGAGTCCGTCGGCAAGACCTGCATCGTCGTCAACCGTGATGTGGCCGGCTTCGTCACCACCCGGCTGATCTCGGCGCTCGTCGTCGAGGCCGCCAAGCTGTACGAGTCGGGCGTCGCCTCGGCCGAGGACATCGACATCGCCTGCAAGCTGGGCTTCGGCCACGCCATGGGCCCCCTGGCCACGGCGGACCTGACCGGCGTCGACATCCTGCTGCACGCCACGAGCAACATCTACACCGAGTCCCAGGACGAGAAGTTCGCCGCGCCGGAGCTGATGCGCCGGATGGTGGATGCAGGTGACATCGGCCGCAAGAGCGGGCAGGGCTTCTACACGTACTGATCGATTTCGGTCCTCCGGTTGCCTGATCTGCCGTCGGTCAGGCCCGGAGGCCCGGGGGGCGTCTTCCGGAATCGGTGGATCCGCGCGGGTTCACGCCGGGCCTCAGTCACTCCACGGGGTGAATTCGGTATCGGTTCGCTTACAGACGGCAACTTCCCTGTCTCCGTCGCAGTCAGTTGTGGCAGAGACAGGACAGACAGACGAACCTTGCTACGGAGCAATTCCGGGGAGCGCATATGCACATCAGGGGCGACCACGCCGAGCTGGTCGTCGGGGGCCGCCTCGACGTCCGAAGCGCGGCGGACGCCCGTACGGCTCTGCACTCGGCCCTCGACAACGGAGTCGGCGACCTGGTGCTCGACCTGACCGAGCTGGATTCCTGGGACGCCACCGGGCTCGGCGTCATCATGGGCGCACACCGCCGGGCCGGACGGGCCGGACGACGGCTGGTGCTCCGTGGAGTGCCGCCGCAGATGCAGCGCCTGCTGGTGGCGACCCGGCTGCACCGCATTCTGGCCATCGAGGGCGGAATCGCCGCAGACTCCCTGCCGCGGGTGTAGGCCCTGCCCGGCCCCGGCCCGGCGGACGGGCCCCGGCCGTGCGGCGCGGCCGAAGGTGCACAATCCGTACGAGAATGTGCGCTTCGGACGGCGTGGCCCCCCGATTGTGCGCGGACACTGTGCGACGGTCTAGGGTTCGGCCGTCCGCCGATTGACGAACCCACCAGGCGGACACCGGACCAGAAGCGACAGCGGGGCGTGCGAGGCCGGGAGGGGCAAGCAATCGTGCGCGACGCGTCTGGGGGCATTGGCGATGGACCCGACACACCGGGGGCCGGAAGAGTACGGCCGGGACAACGACAGCTTCGGTGAGGGAACCGGCCGGCGACTTCCGTCCCGCGATCCTTCCCCGAGCTCTCAACTCCGTTCGAGCAGGGGAGGCCCCATCACTCCGGATCTGGGTCAGCAAACGCCGCAACAGGCGCGCGTCGTCCGGCTCATAGCGGGTGACTATCTCCTCACCGTCAACCCGGTCGACGGCAGCGAGGTCGAGCTGTGCCCGCCGGGGGAGCAGCCCGACCCGCCGGTCCGGCGCACCGCGACCGGGCGCGCCGACCGCGAACGCGCCACCGCACCGCCCGTGCCGCCGGGGCCGCCCGCCCCGCAGCTGCCCCTCCTGGAGCGTGCGGAAGAGCGCGAACGGCTGGCGCGCCTGCTGGCCCGCGGCCGCTCGGTGCGGCTCACCGGACCGGCCGGATCCGGCCGTACGGCACTGCTGGACGCCGTCGCCGCCGACTGCGCGGACCTCGCACCGGACGGAGTCGTACGGCTCTCCGGCTACAAGCGGACCGTCACCGACCTGCTGTACGGGCTCTTCGAGGCCGTCCATGACGCACAGCTGCACCGGCCCGACCGCACCGGTCTCCTCGAAAAGGTCCGGAGTGTCGGCGCCGTCGTCGTACTCGACGACCTGGAATTCGGCGGGGCCGCCCTGGAGGAGCTGCTCGAAGCCACTCCGGAGTGCGCCTTCCTGTTCGCGACGACTCCGGATATCGCCGCACCCACCACGGACTCGCACCTCGAAGAGGTCTTCCTCGCGGGCCTCGGCCGCAGCTCCTCGACCGACCTGCTGGAGCGGGTCGTCGAGCGTCCGCTCACCGACGAGGAGGCGAACTGGGCGGGAGACCTCTGGTTCGAGTCCGAGGGGCTGCCGCTGCGCTTCGTCCAGGCGGGCGCCCTGCTGCGCCAGCGCGACATGCTGCGCACCGACCCCGACGCGTACAGCGGCTTCGACGGCCGCCCCGCCGACGCACCCTTCGGGCACGACGAGGACATCGACGGCGTCCACATACCGCTGCCCAGCCTCGGCGAGGGCGCGGCGCCCGCCGCACTGCTCGCCTCACGGCTGAGCGGGCCCGCCCGCGACACCCTGCACTTCGCGGTCGCACTCGGCGGCGAGGTGCCGCACCAGGCGCATCTGCCGGCGCTCGTGGGGGACACCCACGCCGATGCCGCGCTCGGCGAACTGGCCGGCTGCGGACTGCTCTCCCCGGCCGGTCCCCGCTACCGGCTGGCCGCCGGTGTCCTCGCTCAGCTGGAGGCCGCCGGATACGGCGAGGACAGTACCGAGCGGGCCCGGACCGCGGCCCAGCACTACGCCTGGTGGGCCGGGCACCCCTCGGTCACCCCGGCACGGGCGACCGCCGAGGCCGACGCCGTCATCGCGGCGATGGCACAGCTCGTTCCCGGCGACGGGGCGGGGCAGACCAGCGTGGCCGTACTGCTGGCCCGCAGCGCCTCCCCGGCCTTCGCGGCAGGACTGCACTGGGGCGCCTGGGAGAGGGCCCTGCGGATCGGCCAGGAGGCGGCCAGGATCGCCGGAGAGGTCGCCGAAGAGGCGTACTTCCACCATGAGTTGGGCGTCCTCGCACTCTGCACCGGCAATCCGGACCGGGCCAGGGCGGAGCTGGAGACCTCGATCAGCATGCGCGGGGCGCTCGCCGACAAGTCGGGCGCGGTGGCCGGACGACGTGCGCTCGCCCTGGTCGAGGACCGCTCCGGTGGCCCGCTGCCCGGCGGGCGTATCCCAGTGGGCGATGAGGTGCCGGCCCCGCGGTACGAGGAGCCGGTGCCGCTGCCCGTAGGTCCGACGGCAGCCGTGACGCAGTCGCTGTCGCGGCCGTACGAGGACGCCACCGCGGTGATATCCCGGCAGGGCGCCCCCGCAGCTGCCTCGGGCGCGCGAAGAGGCCTTTTCGGGGTGTTGGGCGGGGCCCGGCGCAACCTGGTCGCGGCGGGCGCGGGCGTCGTCCTGGCCGGTGTGCTCGGCACGGTGGTGACGCTGGGGCTGACATCCGGCGGTGATGCCCAGGGGAATCCGGGTGTCACGAGCGAGGAGTCGACCGGTCAGGACGACCTCCAGGACGGCGCCCCGGACGACGGGCCGCAGGACGCTTCGACCCCTGGGGACACGGCATCCAGCAGCAGCGAGGTGACGCCGGGACCCTCGGGCAGCCAGGCCACGCCCGGCATGAGCGGTACGCCGTCCACGGACGACTCGTCCGCACCGGGCGACACCCCGGCGTCGGACAAGCCGTCCGGTCACAAGCCGCCCTCGGACAAGCCGACCAAGCCGTCCAGCCCGTCGAAGTCGCCCACACCGTCCAAGTCGTCCACCCCGCCCCCGACTCCGACGGAGACCGAATCCCCGGACCCGACGGACTCGGCGACCGAGACCCCGCCGACGTCGCCGAACACCTCCGATTCGGCGAGCGGGCCCGCTCCGTCGTCGGCCGGCAGCCCGACCGTGGCCTGAGCGGAAGCACGCGCGCGAACGCCGGACGCTCCCTGCGCGTCCGGCGTCCGCAGAGCGTCAGAACAGACGCAGCTTGTCGTCCTCGATGCCGCGCAGCGCGTCGTAGTCGAGCACCACACAGCCGATCCCGCGGTCCGTCGCCAGCACCCGCGCCTGCGGCTTGATCTCCTGCGCCGCGAAGATGCCCTTCACGGGGGCGAGGTGGGGATCGCGGTTGAGCAGCTCCAGATAGCGGGTCAGCTGCTCCACGCCGTCGATGTCGCCGCGCCGCTTCAGTTCCACGGCCACGGTCTGGCCGTCGGCGTCCCGGCACAGGATGTCGACCGGTCCGATGGCGGTGAAGTACTCACGGCGGATCAGGGTGTAGCCCTCGCCGAGTGTCTCGATCCGGTCAGCGAGAAGTTCCTGCAGATGTGCTTCGACGCCGTCCTTGATGAGGCCCGGGTCGACACCCAGCTCATGGGACGAGTCATGGAGGATTTCCTCCATCGTGATGATCAGTTTCTCGCCCGCTTTGTTGACCACGGTCCAGACGCCCGCGGTGTCGTCGGCGCCCTCCTTGAGGGTGCAGGGCGGTGACATCCAGTTGAGGGGTTTGTACGCCCTGTCGTCGGCGTGGATCGACACGCTCCCGTCCGCCTTCACCAGGATCAGACGGGGAGCGGAGGGCAGGTGGGCCGTGAGCCGGCCGGCGTAGTCCACGGAGCAGCGGGCGATGACGAGACGCATGGTCGGCAACGCTACTCGACGACAGGTGCTCCACGCGATTCTCCCTCTGCCACTCCTCTGCCGCCTCTCTCCGCCCGGATCGGGGTCCTAGGGGCTTGCCCCTCTTTGCTCCCCTTCGTTATTGGCCGGTTGTGTTCCCATTCTCCTGGTGCGGCCAGGACTGCACCCTTACGGTGGAAGCAGGAGGTCGCCGTCTGTGCACGCTGCGTCGCCGTCCTCCTTCCCTGCCCGTAAGGCCCCGGCCCGGCGTCGGGGTCGCGAGAGGAGAACCCATGTCGCTCGACGTCTCACCGGCGCTGTTGAAACAGGCCGAGCGAGGCGAGGTCGACGAAGCCGACTTCGTCGACTGCGTCCGGACCTCCCTGCCCTACGCATGGGAGATGATCAGCTCTCTGGTGGCTCAGCTGAAGGTCGACGGCGGAGAGTTCGCCGACAACCAGACGCCCCCGCCGGACGAGCAGGCACGTGGTCAGCTGCTGCGCGCGCTCGCGAGTGATGCGATACGCGGTGCTCTGCAGCGGCACTTCGGGGTGCGTCTGGCATTCCAGAACTGCCACCGCGTCGCGGTGTTCCCGCTGGACGCCTCGGTCGACGAGCGTCTGGCCCGCTTCACCTCGGTGAGGGGCCAGTTGCTCAATCAGTCGCCCGAACTACGGGACTGCTAAACGCTTCTGCTGCCGTTCCGGGCCGCGGGAGGTGCAACTGGCTCCGGGGCGGCAGCCCCCCGTACCTCTTACGACTGCTTATGTGAGCAGCGGCAGTACTTCGGTGCCCAGCCGCGCTACGTTCTCCTCCGTGGCTGCCAGATCTCCCGAACCCTCCACCAGGAGCGCGAAGCGGGTGATGCCTGTCCGCTCGGCGGTGGCGGCGAGCCGGTCGGCCGCGAGCCGGGGCGGGCCCACCGGATGAAGGCCGCACAGCAGCTCCGTATAGGCGACCGGGTCGCGCATCGCCCGGTGCCGGCCGTCGACCGTCACATGGGCGTCCAGGCCCTGTCGCAGCCAGCCGGGCATCGCCTTCACGAGCGTCTCCACGGCGTCCTCGGCACGGTCGGCGATCTGGGCCACTCCTGCGGACACATGTCCGGCCTCCCGGACGCTCTCGGGCGAGCGGCCCGCGGCGAGGGCGGCGGAGCGCCACAGGGCGACCATCTCGGCCTTCTCCTCGTCCCCGCAGTGCATACCGAGCAGCATCGGCAGGCCGTTCTCCGCGGCGAGCTTCACCGACTTCGGCGAGGTGCACGCGACGATCACCTCGGGGCGGCCGGGGCTCTCGCCTCCGTCCTGACCGAGCAGCTCGTCGGCCCGGGGGACCACCGCCACTTCGCGGAAGCCGTACCGCTCCCCGTTCCCCGCCACCCGGGGTTTGTCCAGCCAGTCGAGCAGCAGCTCCAGGGACTCCGGGAAGCCCTTCTCGTACGCCTCCAGGCCCGCTCCGAACACCTCCAGATCCACCCAGGGGCCGCCCCGGCCGACGCCGAGCGTGAATCTGCCGCCGCTGGTGAGATGGAGCAGCGCGGCCTGTTCGCCCAGCGCGACCGGATGCTGGGTCGGCAGCACGCTCACCGCCGTACCCACCCGGATTCTCCGGGTGCGGCCGAGCAGCAGCGCGGCCAGGGTGACGGCGGACGGGCAGACCCCGTACGGCACGAAATGATGTTCTGCCAGCCAGACCGAGTCGAGCCCGGATTCCTCCGCGACCTCGGTGGACCGGATCGCGCGATGCAGCGCTTCCCCCGGCCCCTGTCCCGGAAACTGGGCTGCCAGTACGAACGTTCCCACGCGCATCGCCAATTGCCTCCTTGCGGCCGACGCGGCTCTCCCCTGCTGGCAACAACGTCTGACACGTGCCAAAGGCACGGTCCAGAGAGAAGTTGTTGCGATTTTCCGGTAACTCACCCCTTCCCGGGCGCCGCCCCGTGCGGTGCGGGACACCTGGCTCGGCCAAATGGCCCTACGCTGGACGGGAACTGCCCAGCCTGCCCCGTGAGGTGTCACGTGTCCCCGCGCCGCAACCGCCCCCGAGGCGGCGAGAGTCCCCACGACAGCGCAGCGGAGCCGGGGGCCCGGTACGGCGGCGGCGGACGCACCGAGGACTGGCAGGGCGAGGAGTGGTCCGTCCGCCCCGTGAGCGGCGCGAGCGCGGCAGGCAAGCGGTACCGCTGCCCCGGCTGCGACCAGGAGATCCCGTCCGGCGTCCCGCACCTGGTGGCCTGGTCCGAGTACGGCGGGATCGACGACCGCAGGCACTGGCACAAGGCCTGCTGGAACGCGAAGGACCGCCGCACCACGCAGGTGCAGCGGTCCAGGAACGCGCCTCGCTACTGAGCCCCGGCGAACGGCGACCGGTGGCCCGTCAGACGTCGCGGTTCTCGAGCGTCAGATAGGCACCGATCAGGGCCACGCCCGTGACGCCGATCATGATCCACAACGACTCCCAGCCGGACGGCCCCGACCCGGTGACCGAGGTGTCGTAGAGCGCGCTGAGCTGGCTGGGGATCGAGTACTCGAAGAGTGCCTGCCGCAGGTCGGCGAGCGACTCCGAGAACATGAACATGGCCAGCACGAGCGGCAGCAGCACCACCCCGATCATGATTGTGATCGCACCCGCGGAGTGCCGGATGAGAGCGCCGACCGCGAGCGAGAGCAGTCCCAGCGTCGCGATGTAGAGGCCGACGCCGACAGTGGCGCGCAGCCAGTCGCCACCGGTGGGCGCCTCGCCGTCGAGGATGGCCGTCTGCAACACGCCGACCAGCGCGGTCGTCACGGTCGTGATGACGAAGGTGAGCAGGAAGAAGACGATCGCCTTCGCGGTCAGCACCCGCGCACGGCTGGGGCAGGCCGTCAGCGTCGTACGGATCATGCCGGTGCCGTACTCGGAGGCGATGGTCATCACGCCGAGCGTGATCACACAGATCGAACCGAGGAGCACACCGAAGAAGCCGAAGCTGAGCACCGGGACGTCGCCGATGTCGGTGTCGGCCATGTTCATGAGCACGGCCACCAGCAGTCCGAGGCCGAGCAGCAACACGATCATGATGCCGAGCGTCCACATCGTGGAGCGCACCGAACGGATCTTGGTCCACTCGGAGGCGAGCGCATCGCCGAGGGTGGCGCGGCGCAGCGGGATCGGTGAGGCGTAGAGCCCGGCCGGTGCGGCCTGCCAGTTCTGCTGCGGGACCGGGGCCTGCTGCTGGTACGGCGCCTGCGGGGTCGGCGGTGTGGTCATCGGGCGTCCTTGCTGGTCTCGCGCTCGGTCAGGTCTGCAGGGGCTGCGGCGGGCGCCGCCGGGGCCGGGGAGGCGGGGGCTGCCTGGACGCCCGCGTACGGGTTCTGTCCGGGCGGCGGCGGGGCGTACCAGCCCTGCTGCGGCATCTCCGGGACCGGCTGCTGCGGCGCCCCGTAACCGGGCTGCTGCCCGTACCCACCGGGCACCGGCTGCTGCAGACCGGCCTTCTGGTCCACCGTCGAGCGGTAGTCCACGGCGCCCTGCGTCATCCGCATGTACGCCTCCTCCAGCGAGGCCTGGTGCGGCGAGAGCTCCCACAGCCGGACATCCGACTCGTGTGCCAGATCGCTGATCCGCGGCAGCTGCAGACCGGTGATCCGCAGGGCCCCGTCCGGCTCGGACATGACCTGGCCGCCCGCCTCGGTGAGCGAGGCGGTCAGCTTCTCCCGCTGCTCCGGCACGCCGTCCGCGACCCGCACCCTGGCGAAGTCGGCCGAATTGGCGGAGATGAAGTCCTTGACGCTCATGTCGGCGAGCAGCTGCCCGCGGCCGATCACGATCAGATGGTCGGCGGTGAGGGCCATCTCGCTCATCAGATGGCTGGAGACGAAGACCGTGCGGCCCTCCGACGCCAGCATCTTCATCAGATTGCGGACCCAGAGGATGCCTTCGGGGTCGAGACCGTTGACGGGCTCGTCGAAGAGCAGCACCTGCGGGTCGCCGAGCAGCGCCGCCGCGATGCCGAGCCGCTGGCCCATGCCGAGCGAGAAGCCCTTGGACCGCTTCCGCGCGACGTCGTGCAGACCGACGACACCGAGCACCTCGTCGACCCGGGCGGCCGGGATGCCGGCGAGCTGGGCGAGCGAGAGGAGGTGGTTACGGGCGCTGCGCCCGCCGTGCACCGCCTTCGCGTCCAGCAGCGCGCCCACCTGTCGGGGGGCGTTCGGCAGGCTGCGGAAGGGGTGGCCGCCGATCGTGACATGGCCGGAGGTCGGTCGGTCCAGGCCCAGCATCATGCGCATGGTGGTGGACTTGCCCGACCCGTTGGGACCGAGGAATCCGGTGACGGCACCCGGCCGCACCTGGAAGGAAAGGTTGTACACGGCCGTCTTCGCGCCATAGCGCTTGGTCAGGCCGACTGCCTCGATCATGCTCCAGCCCCATCGACTTTGTCTGTCGTCGGGGCCCAGGCCGTCCGGCCGCACGCCCCCCGTAAGAGTTAGGAGGATATCCAGGCCTTGACGGTTCCGGCCAAGCCGTTACGGGAGCGCATCGCTTCCGGCAGAGCGGACGGAGTGCTTCCGGGCCGGTCGGGGCAGGGGTGTCCGTCCATCGGTCATGGGCGTCCGCCCACGGGTCATGCGTCTCGCTTCTTCAGCACGAGATAGCCGCCGACCAGCGCGGCCGCCACCCATGCGACCAGAATGCCGAGCCCGCCCCATGGCCCGTACGGAGCCGGGTTGCTGTTCATGGCGTCCGGAACCACCTGCATGATCTTGGATCCGGCCTGGTCGGGGAAGTAGCGGGCGACCTTCTTCGCGCCCGGGACCGCCGACAGGATCTGGGAGACCAGGAAGAAGAACGGCATCAGGATGCCGAGCGACAGCATGGAGCTGCGCAGCATCGTCGCCACACCCATGGAGAAGATCCCGATCAGGCCCATGTAGAGGCCGCCGCCGACGACCGCGCGCAGGACGTTGTCCGCACCGATGTCCGTGTGGTGATCGCCGAGGAGGGCCTGCCCGAGGAAGAACGAGACGAAGCTGGTGGCGATGCCGACCACCAGGGCGAGCACACCGGCCACCGCGACCTTGCTGAAGAGGAACGAAGCGCGCTGGGGCACGGCCGCCAGTGAGGTGCGGATCATGCCCGAGCTGTACTCCGTACCGACCACCAGCACACCGAAGACGACCATGGCCAGCTGGCCGAGGACCATGCCGGAGAAGCTGATGAGGGTCGGGTCGAAGGTGGCCCTCTCCGCCACGGGGAGGTCGTCGAACTGGGCGTTCATCAGGGCACAGAGCGCCGCGCTCATCGCGACGGTGACGACGAACGCGGAGATCAGGGTCCAGACGGTCGACGAGACCGTACGGATCTTGGTCCACTCGGAGGTCAGGACCGCGGGTACCGATGCCATCGTCGTCACGCCCCCTTGCCGGTGCCGGAGGTGCCGGGTGCGCCCGGCGTGCCGTTCCCGGCGGTGCCGGCGGCGGTCTGCTGGTTCCACTGATCGCCCCACTGCGGACCCACGGGCGGCGGTGCCTCACCGAGCTCCGAGTGCGCGTGGTACTCCACGGAGTCCGCCGTCATCTGCATGAACGCTTCCTCCAGGGAGGCCCGCTGGGAACTCAGCTCGTGCAGCACGATCTGATGCCGGGCGGCGAGCTCGCCCAGCGCCTCGGTGGTGGCCCCGTCGATCTCCAGCGTGCCGCTGCCCGTCTCGACCACGATCAGGCCCTCCTCGTGCAGCACATCGCGCAGCCGCTCCTGCTGCGGGGAGCGCAGCCGTACATAACTGCGGGAGTTCTGGTGGATGAAGTCGGCCATCGAGGTGTCGGCGAGCAGCCGGCCCTGACCGATCACGATCAAGTGGTCCGCGGTGAGTGCCATTTCGCTCATCAGATGCGAGGAGACGAAGATCGTCCGGCCTTCCGCGGCGAGCGCCTTCATCAGATTGCGGATCCAGTGAATTCCCTCGGGGTCCAGACCGTTGACGGGCTCGTCGAAGAGCAGCACCTGCGGGTCGCCGAGCAGCGCCGCCGCGATGCCGAGCCGCTGGCCCATGCCTAGGGAGAAGCCCTTCGACTTCTTCTTCGCCACCGCGCTCAGACCGACGGTGTCCAGCACCTCCGCGACCCGGCTCTCCGGGATGCGATTGCTCTGCGCGAGACAGAGCAGATTGTTGTACGCGCTGCGCCCGCCGTGCATCGACTTCGCGTCGAGCAGCGCCCCGATGTACTTGAGGGGTTCTTCCAGGTCGCGGTAGTGCTTGCCGTCGATGCGCACCGAACCGCTGGTCGGGTTGTCGAGATCGAGCATCATCCGCATCGTCGTGGATTTGCCCGCCCCGTTGGGGCCCAGAAAGCCCGTCACCATTCCAGGTCTGACGCGGCACGAAAGCCGGTCGACGGCAACCTTGTTGCCGAAGCGCTTGGTGAGGCCATCAAGCTCGATCATGCGTTCACGCTAGAACGGCCGCGCGCCCGGCGCCACCACAAGGGCGGAACCGGGCGCGCATGGGGTACAGCTGAGGTACTGCGGGGTCAGCGGGTCTGCTGAGCCGGGACGCCGCGGGTGACCGGCTCGTCGTCGGCGGGGGAGCCGGCGGCGGCCACCGCGGCACCGGTCAGCGTCGCCAGCATCTCGCGGACGTTGGTCAGCTGAGCGTTGATCGAGTCGCGGCGGTTGGTGAGCGCCGCCAGCTCGCGCTCCGACTCGCTGCGGATCCGGTCGGCCTTCGCGTTCGCGTCGGCCACGATGTCCTCGGACTGGCGCTGCGCGGTCTCCACCGTCTGACGGGCCCGGCGCTCGGCGTCCGTACGGAGCTTCTCGGCCTCCAGGCGGAGCTGCTCGGCGCGGTGCTCGATCTCGGCGAGGCGCTTCTCGGCCTTGGCCTGACGGGACGCGAGGTCGCGCTCCGACTGGTCGCGGCGCTTGGCCAGGTTGGTCTCGAAGTCCGCGGCGGCCTGGGCGGCCTTGGCGCGGGTCTCCTCGAAGAGGGCGTCAGCCTCCTCGCGCTTCTGCGCGGCGTCCTTCTGGGCCTCCGTACGCAGCGAGCCGGCCTCACTCTTGGCCTTCTCGACGATACGGACGCCCTCGTCCTCGGCCTTCGCCTTGCGCTCGGAGGCGAACGACTCGGCGTCGTTGCGTACCTGCTGGGCGGCCGACTCGGCGAGCTCACGGTGCTGCTCGGCGGCGCGACGGGCCTCCTCGCGCAGGTCCTTCGCCTCCTCCTCGGCCAGGCGGAGAATCTTCTCCACGCGCGCGCCGAGACCGGCGTACGACGGCTCCGCGTCGTTCACCTGGGCCTGGGCGTTCTGCGTTTCGAGGTGGAGCTCCTCGATGCGCTTTTCCAGAGACGTGATGCGGGTGAGAGCACTATCACGGTCGGCGACGAGCTTGGTAATGCGGTCATCCACCTGACCGCGGTCGTATCCACGTCGCACGAGCTCGAAGCCGAAGGGGGAGGAAGGGTCGCTCATGGGGTTCCTGTCGAATGAGACCGGTGAGGTGTTAGAGGGAATCCTAGGGGCCCGAGCGGCGTGTCATCGAGTGGATGCCCGTTTGATCTGGAGAATGACACCCCTTTTGAGTGGCTAACCCCCGCAACTCTTGCCACTCGGAGGGTTGAACGTCCTTGACGAAGCACGGGAGATGACAGGGCGACTACCCCTCGGACGACTTGCCACTCGATCGAGTGCCCGCCGAGGCCCCGGCTTTGACGCCACCGGTGGAGCCGCCGCCCGCGCCCTTGCCGCCGCCCGTCGGCGTCTCGAACGACTCCAGTGCCTCCAGCACGTCCTGGACACGGGAGATCTCGGTGTTGATGTCCTCGCGCCGGCGCACCAGCAGATCGAGCTCGCGCTTGCCCTCGTCCACCGTATGCTTCGCCTCGGCCTCGGCGTCGGCCCGCAGTTTCTCGGCCTCGCGGATCAGCGTGGCCTTCTTCTGCTCGGCCTCCTTCAGCAGCGCCTCGGCCCGCTTCACCGCCGCGATCCGGACCTTGCTCGCCTCCGAATTGGCGTCCGCCAGCAGCTCCTTGGCCTTGGCCGCCGCCTCGTCGCGCTGCTCGGTCGCCGCCTTCATCAGGTTGTCGACGCGCTCGCCCGCCGTCTTCATCTGCTCGGAGGTCTCCCGCCGGGCCCGGTCGTGCAGCTCCTCGATCTCGCTCTCGATCCGGGTCCTGAGCTCCTCGGCCCGCTCCCGGATGGCCGTGGCGTCCCGGCGCGCGCCGACCAGCAGCTCGTCCGCGTCCGTACGGGCGCGCTCCACCAGGGAGTTGCCCTCGACGGTCGCCTCCGAGGTGATCCGCACGGCCTCCTTGCGGGCCACGCCGACCATCGTGTCGGCCTGCTCCTCGGCCTCGGTGGCGGCGCGCAGCGCCTCCTCCTGGGCCTTGTTGATGAGCTGGTCCGCCTGCTCGGCGGCATCGGCACGGCGCTTCGCCGCGGCCTCCCGCGCCTCGTCGAGCAGCCGGTCGGCCTCCTGACGGGCCTCGGCACGCATCTGCTCGGCCGCCGCCTCCGCGTCGGCGCGTACCCGCTCCGACTCCTCGCGGGTACGGACCGCATGCTCCTGTGCGGAGCCGACGGTGGCCGCCGCCTCCGCCCGCAGCCGCTCGGCCTCGTCCATGGCCTCGCCCGTCACCCGGGCCGCCTGCTGCTGCGCCTCGTCAACCAGCTGGGTGGCCTGCTGCGTCGACTCCGTACGGGTCCGCTCGGCCTCGCTCGTCGCCTCGCCCACCAGCCGGTCGGCCTGGGTCGCGGCATCGGAACGCATCCGGTTGGCGTCCTCGCGGGCCTCGGCCCGGCTGCGAGCCGCGTCCTGCTCGGCCGAGGCCAGCGCATCGGAGGCCTCGGTACGCATCCGCTGGCTGTACTCCGCGGTGTCCGCGCGCAGCCGCTCCGACTCGGTGATCGCATCGGAGACGGTCCGCTCGGCCATCGCCTTCGCGGCCTCGGACTCCTCCTGCGCCTCCCGGCGGATCCGGCTCGCGTCCTCGCTGGCCCGCTCCCGCTCCGCGTACGCATCGGCGCGGACCCGGTCCGCCTCCTCCTGCGCCTCGGACTTCGTCCGCTGGGCGACATGCTCGGCGGTGGAGCGCAGCCCGGCGATCTCCGCCTCGGCCTGCTCCTGCAGCCCGCTGACCGAATCCCGTACCTGCTGGGCCGTCTGCTCGGCCGCAGAGACCATCTCGGTCGCCCGGCTGTCCGCCTCCTCGACCAGACGCTGGGCCTCGGCCTGCGCCTGCTCGACCCGCTTGCGGGCGGAGGCGAGAAGCTCCTCGCTCTGCTCGCGGGCCCGCTCGCGCTCCTGGTTCGCCTCGGCGCGCGCCGCGTCCAGGGTCTCCTCGGCCTCCCGGCGGCGCCGGTTCGCCTCCTCCTGCGCGGCGGCCAGCGCCTCGGCGGCCTCCGTGCCCACCCGCTCCGCGGCGGCAGCGGCCTCGGAACGCAGCCGGTCGGCGCTCTCCTGCGCCTCGGACTTGAGCCGCTCCGCCTCGGCGGCCGCCTCGCTGCGCAGCCGTACGGCGGCGGACTCGCCCTCCGCACGCGACTGCGACGCATCCGCCGCGGCCTCGGTACGCAGCCGCTCCGCCTCGGTCTCCGCCTGCTCCTGCAGCGCCCGCAGCCGCTCGGCGGCCTCCGCGCGCAGCCGCTCGGACTCCTCGTTCGTCTCGCGCCGGATGCGCTCCGCCTCGGCGCGCGCGTCCGTGAGTGCCTGCTCGGCGGTGGTGACCCTGGTCTCGGCCTCGTTGTGCAGCCGGGTCAGCTCGTCGGCCGCCTCCGCCTGCCGGGCCGCGACGGCACGCTCGGTCTCCTCGCGCAGCTCCGCCGCCGCCTGCTCGGCCGCGGTGGTGGTGGACCGGGCCTGCTCCTCGGACTCGGTACGCAGCTGCTCGGCCTCGGTGCGGGCGCGCTCCAGGGCCTCCTCGGCCTGCTTGCGCAGCGCGCCGGCGCGCTCGGCCGCTTCGGTACGGACCCGCTCGCTCTCCGCGCCCGCGTGGCCGCGCAGCTCCTCCGCGTCCGCTTTCGCCTTGGACAGCAGCTCCTCGGCGGTCCTCGCGCCTTCCTCGATCTGCTGGACGGCCTCGCGGCGGGCCTCGCCACGGATCCGCTCACCCTCGGCGACCGCCTCGGAGCGCAGCTGCTCGGCCTCGCCGCGCAGCCTGCGCGCCTCCTCCTGCAGCTCGACCGTCTTGGCCCGGTACTCCTTGGTGTCGTCCTTGGCCGCGCCCTTGAGCTGATCGGCCTGCTCCGCGGCCTCGCCGCGCAGCCGGTCCGCCTCGGCCTCCGCCTCGCGGCGGATCCGGTCGGCCTCCTCGCTCGCCGCCCTGGTGGTGGACTTCGCGTCCTCGGACGCCTTGGTCAGCACCTCCTCGGCGGCCCTGGCGGCCTTGGCGAGCTGGGCCGCGGCGTCCTCGGCGGCCGCCGTGCGGGCCTTCTCGGCCGCCTCGGACTTCAGCCGGTCCGCCTCGGCGCGGGCATCGGCGAGCGCCTGCTCGGACTCCGCCTTGAGCGTCTCGGCGTCCTTGGTGGCCTCGCCGACCAGCCGGGCGATCTCCGACTTGGCCGTACGGGTGCGCTGCTCGTTCTGCGACTCGGCGGCGGCCAGCCGCTTGACGGCGGCCTCCTTCGCCTCGGCGGTGACCTTCTCGGCAGCCAGGCGGGCCTCGCGCAGCTGGGTCTCGGCCTCCTGCATGCGCTGCTCGGCGGCCCGGTTCAGCTCGGCGGTCTGCTGCCGGGTCTGCTCGGTCTCGGCCGTCGTCGACGTACGCAGCTGCTCGGCGTGGCTGGTGGCCTCCTGCGCCTGGCTGGAGGCGGCGTTCAGCAGCCGCTCGGCGTCCTTGCGGGCGCGCAGCAGGAGCGCCTCGGCCTCGGCACGGGCCGACTCCGCCTCGGAGCCGAGCCGCTGCCGGGTCTCGTCCGCCAGTCGGCCCGTCTCGGCGCGCGCCGCCGCCAGGGACTGCTCGGCCTCGGCCCTGGACTCCTCCAGCAGCCGGCGGGCCTGGGACTCGGTCCTGGCCCTGAGCTGCTCGGCCCAGGCGACGTTCTCGTTGACATGGGACTCGACGGTCTGGCGGCGCTCGGCCAGCTCCTGGTCGAGCTGCTGGCGCCGCTGCACGGCCTCGTTGTGCAGCTCGGCCTGGAGCCGCGCCTGGTGCTCGGCGTGCTCCTGCAGGATCCGCTGTGTCTGCGCACGGGCGTCACGGAGCTCCCGCTCGGCGTCGGTCCGCAGCTGGTCGGCCTGGATCTGGGCATTACGGAGCAACTGCTCGGCCTGGTAGCCGATGTCCGCGCTGTCGTAGGCGGGACGGGTCGCGAGATTGCGCCGAGCCTCGTGCAGCTTGGCGCGCAAGACCTCGACCTGGTAACCGAGGTCCTCGGCGTGCTGGACGGCCTTCTCCCGGTCGGTCTTCAGCCGGTCCATCTCGGCTTCGAACCGCGAGAGATGGTCGTCTTCAGCTCGGTGGCTCTCCTGGCGTTCGTAGCCCCGCACTGCGCGGTCCCATCCGTCCCCTGGTCGCAACTCTCCAACGAGTACCGTTCGCCGGTGAACGGTCCCCCGGGGAATGGTGACAGATCAACGGCTGGGGACGCGGCGCGGCCCCGACCCGGCCCCGGCCCGGAACAGCCCACTCTACCGGGCCAGGTATCCGGAGGTCAGTGCTCCGCTGCGGACGTGACCAGTTCGGTGAGGACACCGTGGCAGTCCTTGGGGTGCAGGAAGGTGATCCGGGACCCCATCGACCCGGTCCTGGGCTCGTCGTACAGCACCCTGACCCCCTTCTCCCGGATCTCCGCCGCGTCGGCGTCGACGTCCGCGGTGCCGAAGGCGATGTGGTGGACACCCTCCCCATTCTTTGCCAGCCACTTGCCCACGGCCGAGTCGTCCCGGGTCGGCTCCAGCAGCTGGAGGTAGGAAGCACCACCGTCGGACGTATCGTTGATCTTGAGCATGGCCTCCCGCACGCCCTGCTCCTCGTTGATCTCGGAGTGGAACACCTCGAACCCGTAGGTCGAGCGGTAGAACTCGACGGTCCTGTCGAGGTCGAAACAGGCGATCCCGATGTGGTCGATTCGCGTCAGCATGCAACCAGTGCAGCGCTCCACCGATGGTTACGCAACGTGCGCGCGATCACACCCGCTGCCGGATGACGGGCGAGGTACCGCTCAGTACATTCATGTAAACCCTCGTTCACTCCTATTCCCAAGGGGCTGCGCCTCATGTCAGGAACGACCGGTACCACCTCAGTGATCGTCGCGGGCGCGCGTACGCCCATGGGCCGCCTCCTCGGCTCGCTGAAGAGCTTCTCCGGGGCCGATCTCGGCGGCTTCGCCATCAAGGCCGCGCTGGACCGGGCCGGCATCGGCGGCGACCAGGTCGACTACGTGATCATGGGCCAGGTCCTGCAGGCCGGTGCAGGCCAGATCCCGGCCCGCCAGGCCGCGGTCAAGGCGGGCATCCCGATGAACGTCCCCGCGCTCACCGTCAACAAGGTGTGTCTGTCCGGGCTCGACGCGATCGCGCTCGCCGACCAGCTGATCCGCGCCGGTGAGTTCGACATCGTCGTCGCCGGTGGCCAGGAGTCCATGACGAACGCCCCGCACCTGCTCCCGAAGTCCCGCGAGGGCTACAAGTACGGCGCGATCGAGATGCTCGACTCGATGGCGTACGACGGTCTGACCGACGCCTACGAGAACATCCCGATGGGCGAGTCCACCGAGAAGCACAACACCCGCCTCGGCCTGAACCGCGCCGACCAGGACGAGATCGGCGCCCTCTCCCACCAGCGCGCCGCCGCCGCCCAGAAGAACGGCATCTTCGAGGCCGAGATCACCCCGGTCGAGATCCCGCAGCGCAAGGGCGACCCGGTCCTCTTCGCCAAGGACGAGGGCATCCGCCCGGAGACGACCGCGGAGTCCCTCGGCAAGCTGCGCCCGGCCTTCACCAAGGACGGCACGATCACCGCGGGCACCTCCTCGCAGATCTCCGACGGCGCCGCCGCGGTCGTCGTCATGAGCAAGACCAAGGCCGAGGAGCTGGGCCTGGACTGGATCGCCGAGATCGGCGCCCACGGCAACGTGGCCGGCCCGGACAACTCGCTCCAGTCGCAGCCGTCCAACGCCATCAAGCACGCCCTGAAGAAGGACGGCCTGGAGGTCGCGGACCTCGACCTCATCGAGATCAACGAGGCGTTCGCGGCGGTCGCCGTCCAGTCGATGAAGGACCTCGGTGTCACCCCCGACAAGGTGAACGTCAACGGCGGCGCCATCGCGCTGGGTCACCCGATCGGCATGTCCGGCGCCCGTGTGGTGCTCCACCTGGCGCTGGAGCTGAAGCGGCGCGGCGGCGGCACCGGTGCGGCGGCGCTGTGCGGCGGCGGCGGCCAGGGCGACGCGCTGATCATCCGCGTCCCCAAGTAGGACCTGAGCAGGAACGGCCCCGGCCGGCGGTACGTAGTACACGTAGAGCACGCAGCGAGTGAACGGAGCGGTGATGGTGGACGTCCCCACCCTGGTCGAGCAGGCCCGTGCAGGCCGCCCGAGGGCCGTGGCCCGGCTCATCTCCCTGGTGGAGGGGGCGTCGCCGCAGCTGCGCGAGGTGATGGCGGCCCTGGCGCCGCTGACGGGCAACGCGTACGTCGTCGGCCTGACCGGCTCACCCGGTGTCGGCAAGTCGACATCGACGTCGGCACTGGTCTCGGCGTATCGGCGGGCGGGCAAGCGGGTCGGCGTCCTGGCCGTCGACCCGTCCTCGCCGTTCTCCGGCGGCGCGCTCCTCGGCGACCGGGTCCGGATGTCGGAGCACGCCTCCGACCCGGGCGTCTACATCCGCTCCATGGCCACCCGCGGACATCTGGGCGGCCTCGCCTGGTCGGCACCGCAGGCGATCCGGGTGCTGGACGCCGCGGGGTGCGAAGTGATCCTGGTGGAGACGGTCGGCGTCGGCCAGTCGGAGGTGGAGATCGCCTCCCAGGCCGACACCTCCGTCGTCCTGCTGGCACCCGGCATGGGCGACGGCATCCAGGCGGCGAAGGCCGGAATCCTGGAGATCGGCGATGTGTACGTCGTCAACAAGGCCGACCGGGACGGCGCGGACGCCACCGCCCGCGAGCTCAACCACATGCTGGGCCTCGGTGAGTCCCGCGGGCCCGGCGACTGGCGGCCGCCGATCGTGAAGACGGTCGCCGCCCGGGGCGAGGGCATCGACGAGGTCGTCGAGGCGCTGGAGAAGCACCGGGCGTGGATGGAGGAGCACGGAGTGCTCGCCGAGCGGCGCATGGCCCGTGCGGCCCGCGAGGTCGAGACGATCGCCGTCACGCGGCTGCGTGAGCGCATCGGCGATCTGCACGGCGACCGCCACATCGGCGCGCTCGCCGAACGCATCGTGGCGGGGAGCCTCGACCCGTACGCGGCGGCGGACGAGCTCGTGGCAGGACTCACCGGGGCCTGACCCGGCCGGACGGGTCCGGGAGCGGCGTGCGGGCCGCTCCCGGGACCGTCCGGAGACGTTTGTGCGCCGCCACCCCGGAACCGTCGCACCGCGCATCCCCGCCCCGGCCGCTGAGGAAGCGTCAGTTGTGGTTCGGAGGTGCGCTTCTCGTGCTGACCGGCGCTGCGACCGGTGACGTGTCCGTGGCAGGATTACGGCCGGATACGTGCACCGGGTGTCCGGCGTTCCATGCGTACCGACGGGGGGAGTGGCGCATGCTGGGTCCGCTGCGGGAGGACTCGCCCAGACGGATCGGGCCGTACGGGATACGGGCCCGGCTCGGCGCGGGCGGCATGGGGGAGGTCTTCCTCGGCACCCTGGACGGCGACGGCGAACCGGTCGCCGTCAAGACGGTCCGCCGCGACGTGGCCCAGGACCCAGGGTTCCGCAATCGCTTCCGTCGCGAGATCACCGTCGCCCGGTCCGTCGTCGGCCCCTGTCTCGCCCCGCTGCTCGACGGGAACGCCGACGCCGAAGTGCCCTGGCTCGCCACCGGATACGTGGCAGGACCGACTCTGTCCGCCGCCGTCCGCAGGGCGGGTGCGATGGACGAGGCCGAAGTACGGATGCTCGGCGCCGGACTCGCCCGCGCCCTGGCGGCCGTCCACGCGGCAGGAATCGTCCACCGGGATGTGAAGCCCGGCAACGTGATGCTCGCGGCGGACGGTCCGCGCCTCATCGACTTCGGCATCGCCCGGGACGCCGGCGCGACCCCGCTCACCACCACCAGCCGCATGGTCGGCAGCCCCGCCTTCATGTCCCCGGAACATGTGGCCGGCAGCGGACGCGTCGTCCCCGCCTCCGATGTCTTCTGCCTCGCCTCCGTGCTCTGTTACGCCGCCACCGGACGCGATCCCTTCGGGGACGGCCCGGTCGCCGCCGTGCTCTACCGGGTCAAGTACGTCGAGGCCGATCTCGGCGACGTCCCCGAGGCGCTCCGTGCCGTCCTGGAGGACTGCCTGGTCGCCGACCCTGCTTCTCGGCCCACCGCTGCGGAACTCGCGCAGCGGCTCACCCCCGACGCGGCCGCGCGGTGGCCGGAGCCGGTGGAGCGGCGCATCGCCGAGTACGGGCGCGAGCTGGCCCGGGTCATGGCGCTGGGCGGGCCGCTGCTGCCCGGGTACACACCGACCGAAGCGGCCACCGGAAGCCATGCCGCACCCCACCAACTACCTACCCAGGGACCTGACTTCACCCCGGGCCTGCACATCGCACCCACCCAGGGCCCCGGCCTCGCCCAGCCCCCGCGCCGCTCCCGTCGCGCCCTGGGCGCCGCCCTTGCCGCGCTGATCGTGCTGGGCGCGGCCACCGGGGGCATCCTGGCCTGGCGCAACAATCGTGGCGCCCCCGACGAGGCTTCCCCCGGGGGCGGTTCACCCGCAGCCGTCAGGATCGTGGCCGGTGTGGACGAGAACGGCGGCCCGGACGGCTCGGGCACGGTTCCGTACGGCCGCGATGTCCGTCCGGCGGGGTGGAAGAAGTCCTGGCAGGGGAAGTTCTCCGGGTCGCCGATCGGCTGCTCCGCGGGTCGCGACGTCGTGGTCTGCCGCAAGACGGACGGCACGTACGAGGCGCTGTCGGCGGCCGACGGCCACCGGATGTGGGTGCTCGACACGGGGGAGACCTCCCGTTCGGCGGGCTGGGGGCCCAGTCGCCAGTTCTTCATGCCGGCCGCTGCCACCCGCCCCACCGTGTACGACGACACCGTGCTGCTCGCCGCGGGCGACCGGCTGCAGTCGCTGGACGCCCGTACGGGGAAAGTCCGTTGGGAGACCCGGTCCGGCGGCGCGCACAACCTGGAAAGCGCGCCACTGGTCGTCGAAGGTCTGGTCTTCGCCGCCACCACATCGGTGCCCCAGGGCGCGACCCTCGCCGCGTACGACCTGAGGACCGGTGCCGAGAAGTGGCACAAGCCGCTGGCTCCGCAGGACATCTCCGACGCCCAGAAGGGCAACTTCTGGCCCGTCGCCACTGATGGCAAGGTGGTGTACGCCATCGGTGAAAACGCGCCGAAGGCGTTCAGGCCGAAGGACGGCGCGCTGCTGGGCACCGCGGGCAGCGAGGCCGTGCAGGGCGCCGGTGAGGGTACGAACTCCGGATGCGGGGATCTTCGGGTGCGGGGCGATCTCGCCTTCTGCACCGCCTACGCCTCCAACGGCAGCGCTTCCGGCTTCGGCTCCGACATGAGCGTGCTGCGGTTCTCGGCGGGGACGCTCAAGGCGCGGGGGCGGGTGCCGGTGGACCCCGCGCTCGTCGCCGAAGCGACCCCCACCGCGCTCGACGACCGGGTGATCGCCATCCGTCGGGGCAGTGAATACGTGCCGGACGTGCCCGATGAACTCGTCGTCGTCGGTCGCGTCAATGGCCGGGCTCTCGGCAGATTCCCGCTCGGCGGGAAGATGGCGCAGGGCATGAGCAACCCGGTCTCCGACGCCTTGATCGTCGCCGACACCGTGGTCTGGGCGGACAGCACGACGCTGTACACCGTCCCGGTCCGCCCCGACGGCACCCTCGGCTCACTCACCAGGACCCGGATTCCGGGCGCTCCGGGCCCGAGCAGGACACCGACGTACGACTCCGTCACCAATGGCGTCGATCTGGAGCAGGAACTGCTCGACCCGCAGGTACTGCCGCTCGGCGGTGTCGTGCATGTCGTGTACGACGACGGCACCGCGGTCTCCGTACCGCTGCCCGAGTGAACCGTCCGGCGAACGGCAGAGGAGCCGTGCAGTGATCGAGCCGCTTCCGGCCGGCCGGGCCCGGCTGATCGGCCCCTACCAGCTTCTCGGGCTGCTGGGCGCGGGCGGCATGGGCGAGGTGTATCTGGCCCGGCCGGCGGGTGCGCCGGAGACCCACGGCGGCCTGGTCGCGCTGAAGACCGTACGCGCCGATCTCGACCTCGACGACGGCTTCCGGATCCGCTTCCGCCGCGAGATCGACGCGGCGGGCGCCGTACGCAGCCCGCACACCGCGGCCCTCGTCGGCGGCGACGCGAACGGCCGACTGCCGTGGCTGGCGACCGAGTACGTCCCCGGCCCGTCGCTCGCCGAGGCGGTGACCCGCGGTGGGCCGATGCCCGAGCCGGTGGTGCGGGAGATGGGCGCCGGCCTCGCCCGCGCGCTCGCCGACATGCACGCCGTACGCGTACTCCACCGCGACCTCAAGCCGGGCAATGTGCTGCTCGGCGCCGATGGTCCCAAGGTGATCGACTTCGGGATCGCCCAGGCCTTCGACGCCACCCAGCTGACCCGGACCGGTGTCGTGGTGGGCAGCCCTGGCTACATCTCGCCCGAGCATGTCAACGGCTCACGCTCGCTCGTACCGGCGTCGGATGTGTTCTGCCTCGGCGCGGTGCTCGCCTTCGCGGCGACCGGGCGGGGGCCGTTCGACGACTCCGACATGGCGGCCGTCGTCTTCCGGATCTCCCAGGGCGAGGCCGAACTGTCCGGCGTACCAACGCAGTTGCGCGCTGTTATCGAGGCGTGCCTGCGCAGCGACGCCGAGGCCCGGCCGACCCCTCAGCAGTTGGCCGACATGCTGCTGCCGGGAGAGCGGTCGGGCGTGTCGGCCGCCGGATCGTTCCCTTGGACGGAAGCGATACGAGGGCAGCTCGCCGCGCATGCGGCCGGGGCACGCGCCGTCGCGGAGGCGGCTGTGCCGTCGGTTGCCGCACCACCGGTTCCGTTCCACGCACCGCACCTCGGTGGTCCGGCCCTCGCCCCGACGCCCGTCGTGCCCGTGTCCGTGCCGGGTGACCGGCAGGGGAACAGGGGACTGTGGATCGGGCTGGTGGCGGCTGCCGCGGTGGTGGGCGTGGTGCTCGGGGCGGTATTGCTGCCGGGGCTCTTCAGCGGGGACGGCGGAGGCGACGACAACGCGGGAGGAACCGGCGGTGGCACGGCGAATCCGACCGCTTCCGCCTCGGACACCGCGCGGGCCAAGGCCGGGCCCGCCGTCATTCCGGGCGCGGACGCGGGGCACACCGGCGATTTCGGGACAGCCGCCGCGGATGTTTCCACCAAACCGGCGGGCTGGAAGGCATGGAAGGCCAAGATCGCGGACGGCCCGGTGGAGTGCGTACTCGCGGATGCGTCCCTGGTCTGCGGCGGCCCGCAGCGCATCACCGTGCTGGACGCCGCGAACGGCAAGCAGCGCTGGCAGACCCCGCCGGGAACGGCGGGCACCGCCCCGGCCTCGGTGGCCGCCGTCATCGGCACCACCGTGTACGCCTTCGAGGACGGTGCCCTGATGGCGCGCGGCCTGACCGACGGCGCCGAGAAATGGCGGGAGCCGCTGCCCGACGGCACCCGGGTGGCCGACTCCGTCCAGTCCGGCGGCGTCCTCTACTACGCCACGAAGGCCACCGGCAGCGGTGCGGGTGCCGGCCGGATCGTCGCCCACGAGCTGACCGGACAGCACCCCCGCAAGTGGGACAGTCCGTGGGACGACCCGGCCGCCGAAGCCGAACTGTCCTTCGCCGACGGCCGGCTCGTCGCGGTCGGCGATGGCGTCACCGTCCTGAAGAGCGCGGACGGCGCACGGCTGGGCGGCATCGGGGCCGGTGACATCACCTGCCGTACGCCGGTCCTGAAGGGGAAGGAACTCCTCTGCGCGGGCTCGAACGGCCTGACGGTCGTCGATGCGGCGGCCCCGCAGAACCGCCGCACGATCGCCGACGGTGTGGACATCGCCTACCGGCCTGCCGTGTCACGCGACGGCAAGGTCGTGGTGAGCAGCCGGCAGAGGGTGTACGTGATCAAGCTGGCCGACGGCGGGCTGATCTGGGAGGGGGATGACGCGTCCGAGGGACTGGAGACCCAGGGAGCGCCGATCGTGGTCGGCGACAAGGTCTTCGTCGTCGACGGGTACGGAGTGGGGGCCTACCGCCTGGCTGCGGCCAAGGAGGAGAACGTGGGCTCCAAGATGTACACAGGATGGCCCGGAGCCCCCGGTGATCCGCTTGATCCGGCGCACATCTCGTTCGTCGCGCAGGGTGACGCACTGTTCCTGAGCTTCAGCGACGGGACGGCCCTGTCGGGCAACGCGCCCTGACAATCCGCCGGACCGGGGCCCTCAGTCGTCGTCGTGGTCGTCCCGGTCGTCCCCGTGGTCGTCGTGACGGTCATGGTTGTCGTCCGAACGGTCCACCGTGACCTTGGCCGTCTTCGCGTCGACGTTCAGCTCGTGCTGCTTGCCGTCCTTGCCCCGGACGTCGACCTCCCAGTGCAGCGCCCCGCCGCTCCGGCCGTCGCTGTCGTCCAGGTCGATCGACGTCACGGTCCCGGGCGTCGCCTTGAGCGCCGCGTCGACCGCCGCGTTCAGCGAGACGGGGGCCGACCTGGGCGCATGCCGGTCGCGATCGTCGTCATCGTCGGAGACATGCTTGCCGAGCACCTTGCCGTTGCCCGCGTCCACCGTCACGTCGTGCCAGACCCTGTCGGAGCCGTACACGTCGAGCTCCCAGACCCGCCCGCCGTCCTCGTCGTCCAGCTCGGCCTCGGTGACCGTTCCCGGGACGGCCCCGACGGCGGCCGAGGCCGCGTCCTGGACGCCGATGCGGGTGGTGCTGCCGCTCGCCGTGCTGCTCCTGGTGTCGCGGTCGTGGCTGTTGTCGTCCGCGAAGGCGACGGCCGTGGCGGCTCCGCCGCCGACGAGCACGGCCGCGGTGACGGCGGCGATGGCGATCTTGTGCTTCATGAGGGTTCCTCCCCGATCGGGTTGCCGGTTTCGACACGGTCCACACTGCCGGGGTGATGCTGAACGCAGCCTGAAGCCACCTGAAGCCGTCTTCAGGTTCGGTTTGCGACCCTGTGCGTATGCGCCTGTTGATCGTGGAGGACGAGAAGCGGCTGGCGATGTCCCTGGCCGGGGGACTCACCGCCGAGGGCTTCGCCGTGGATGTCGTGCACGACGGCCTCGAAGGGCTGCACCGGGCCGCCGAGGGAGCGTACGACCTCGTCGTCCTCGACATCATGCTGCCCGGGATGAACGGATACCGGGTCTGCGCCGCCCTGCGCGCCGCCGGCCATGAGATGCCGATCCTGATGCTGACGGCGAAGGACGGGGAGTACGACGAGGCGGAGGGCCTCGACACCGGGGCCGACGACTACCTGACCAAGCCCTTCTCGTACGTCGTACTGGTAGCCAGGATCCGGGCGCTGCTGCGGCGCCGGGGCGGCGGTTCCGGCTCGCCGGTGCTCACCGTCGGCTCCCTGCGCATGGACACCGCCGCCCGCCGGGTGCACCTGGGCCCGGCCGAAATCACCCTCACCACCAAGGAGTTCGCGGTGCTGGAACAGCTTGCGCTGCGGCCCGGGCAGGTGGTGAGCAAGGCGGACATCCTGGAACACGTCTGGGACTTCGCCTACGACGGCGACCCGAACATCGTCGAGGTGTATGTGAGTGCGCTGCGGCGCAAGCTCGGCGCGGCCGCCATCCGTACGGTGCGCGGCGCCGGTTACCGGCTGGAGGCGCTGTGAGGTCGGTACGGGCCAGGGCCGCACTCGGTGCCACGGCGGTGGTCGCCCTCGCGCTGATCGGCGCCGGGCTCGCCGTGCTCCTCGTCCTGCGCGCCAACCTCACCGACCAGGCGGGGCTGCAGGCCGAGGTGGTGGCCCGTGAGGTGGCCGGGCAACTGGCCCTCGATGTGCCGTACGACCGGCTGGAGATGCGCGAGGAGGAGGACCACCCGGTCCAGGTGACCGACGAGGACGGGCGCGTGGTGGCCGTCTCCAAGGACCTGGAGGCGATCTCGGGCACCGGTACGGAGCAGGTCAAGCCGGCCCCGTCACCGGCCGCAGGAAATTCTGACGACGACGGCAGCAATGGCGACGGACGCGATGGCGACGGACGCGATGACGACGGAAGCGATGACGGCGACGACGATCACAGCACCCCGGGCCGCGGTGAAGTCGACTCCGGTGAACCGGACTTCAGCAACGGCACCGCCACCGTCGACGGCGACACGGCCGACTACCGCTTCGCGTCCGTGCGGGCGACCACCTCGGCCGGGGTGACCCTGACCGTCCACGCGGGCGCCCCACTGGCCGCCGAGCAGGAGGCCGTGGGCACGGTGCGCGGTGCGATGCTGATCGGGCTGCCGGTGCTGCTGCTCGTCGTCGCCGGGGTCACCTGGCTGGTGACCCGGCGGGCGCTGCGCCCGGTCGAGGGCATCCGGCGCGAGATGGCCGCGATCACCGCGTCCGAGGATCTGAGCAGGCGGGTGCCGGAGCCCGGTTCGCGCGACGAGATCGCCCGGCTGGCCCGTACCACCAACGAGACCCTGACGGCCCTTGAGGCATCGGTGGACCGGCAGCGGCGCTTCGTGGCGGATGCCTCGCACGAACTGCGCAGCCCGATCGCCTCCCTGCGCACCCAGCTGGAGGTGGGCGCCGCGCATCCGGAGCTGCTGGACGTGCCGGGCGCGGTCGCCGACACCGTACGGCTGCAGGCGCTGGCGGCCGATCTGCTGCTGCTGGCACGGCTGGACGCGGGGGAGCGGCCGGGCCGTACGACGCTGGACCTGGGCGCGCTGGTCCATGAGGAGGTCTCGCAGCGCACCGGCGACCGGATTCCGGTGGCGGTGTCCGTGCCGGACTCCGGTGCGTTCGAAGTGGCCGGTTCGCGTGGGCAGTTGGCGCGGGTGATCGGCAATCTGCTGGACAACGCCGAGCGTCATGCGGAGCGCGCGGTGGCGGTCTCGGTGCGCGGCGAACGGGGCGGCGCGGTCGTCGCGGTCACCGACGACGGCGCAGGGGTGCCGCCGGACGAGCGCGAGCGGATCTTCGAGCGTTTCGTACGTCTCGACGACGCCCGTACGCGGGACGAGGGCGGTGCCGGTCTGGGCCTCGCCATCGCCCGTGACGTCGCAGCCCGGCACGGCGGCCGGCTGACGGTGGACGGTGCGCCGGAGGGCGGCGCACGGTTCGAGCTGTGGCTGCCGGGCGCCGGCTGAAACGCCGCCTCCGCCCCGCAGGTCACACCTTGCCGCGGCGCCCCCGCAGATGATCCGCGACCGGGGCCAGCGCCGCGTGCAGGTCCGCCAGTGCCTCCGGCGTCAACAGGTCCATGAAGTGCTTGCGCACCGACGCCACGTGGTGGGGCGCCACCTTCCGCATCGTCTCCGCGCCGTCCTCGGTGAGGACCGCGTACAGTCCGCGCCGGTCCGACTCGCAGTTCTCCCTGCGGACCAGCCCCGCGTTCTCCATGCGGGTGATCTGGTGCGAGAGCCTGCTCTTGGACTGCAGAGTCGCGGCGGCGAGGTCGCTCATCCGCATGCGCTGGTCGTCCGACTCCGAGAGGTTGACCAGGATCTCGTAGTCGTTGTTGGTCAGGCCGAACGGCTGGAGGTCCTTCTCCAGCTGGTGCATCAGCAGCCTGCTGACGTCCAGGTGGGTGCGCCAGGCGCACTGCTCCGCGTCGTTCAGCCAGCGAGTGGCCGTCTCGGTCTCCATGTATGGATTCTACCTAAGAAGTTGAAAGCCGGACGAAGTGGGGAGGTGTGACGCCCGGCACCCGCTCGGAGACGGGCTCGGGTGCGGGGTGCAGACGTTCGACGTCACACTCCGCAGACTACCGTTCACAAACCGAAGCGGCGTTGGAGGTCCCCGAGCTGACCGGGCAGACGGGGTGTGGAGCCGGGTTGACCCGCACCACCCGGTACCCCGGCCTGCGCCGGAGTCGCCCCCGTCGGCTGCTCGGGCATCAGGATCTCGGTCGACTGGAGCAGCACCGTACCCGCCCCGACGAACTCGAACTGGTGCTCCTCACCCGAAGTGCCGCCGATCCCGGTCAGCGACCGCAGCCCGCCCATCACGCCTGTCATATAGCCGTGGTCGTAGTGATGGCACGGCGAGGGGCAGTCCGCCCAGCCCACCAGGGCCTGCGGATCGACCCGCAGCGGCGGCTCCATGAAGACCACCGGACCGTTGGACGCGGCCACGAACTTCCCCGTACCGATCAGAGTCAGAAAGCCCGGCACGATGGACTGCTTGAGTGCCAGGGTCGGCTGGTACGCGAGGAGATTGCCGGACCGGATCGTCAGATTCCCGTCCTCCAGGTCGTACGAGTTCACATCGAAGGCCCGGTCCGCGAGGAGCATCTTGCCGCTGCCCTCGGCCACCACCCAGTCGCTCGCGTGCAGCGGCGAGTGGAAGCTCGTACGGATCAGCCGATCGAAGCGCCCGTGGCCGATGCCGTTGAACTCGATCCGCCCGTAATAGGCGATCATCTTGCCCTTCTGCAGGAACCACTGGCTCCCCTTGAGCTCCACACAGAAGGTGTACGAGTTGACGTTGTCGTCCGACGGCAGCGTCATCGGGTCGAAGACCACGGGCGTGCTCACAGCTTCTCCTCCGAGGCCTGGACGTACACCGCGCCACTGCCGCTCAGCTCCAGCTGGAACGCCTCGCCGGAGCCGCGCCCCACCATGTCCCGCCAGCCGAGCGCGGTGGAGAGCTTGTTGCGTACGTCGCCGTGGTGCGCGACATACGCCTGCGGATCCACATGCACCTCGCGGCCCGGCGTGATCGGCAGTTCGATCACCCCTCCGTGTGCCATCACCGCGACCGCGCCATGACCCTTGAGGGTGGTGGTGAACAGCCCCTGCCCGGTCACCTGACCGCGCACCATGCCCATCACCCCGCCCTGCGAACCCATGAACATCGTGCCCTGCTGCAGCGTCCCGTCGAAGGCGAGCAGCCGGTCGGCCTCCACGTACAGGGTGTCGCCGGACAGGTTGATCACCTGGATGTGATGGCCGCCATGGCCGAACATCACCGTGCCGCTGCCCTCGACGGTCATCAGCGGGGTCGCCTCATTGGCCACCCGGCGGCCGATCATCGACATCACGCCGCCCTGGCCGCCCTGGATGTTCGGCGTGAACGACACCTCGCCGCGATAGGCGAGCATCGCGCCGCGCTGGCTGTACATCTTCTGGCCGGGGAGCACCGTCGCCTCGACCATCTTCGAGTTGATCTCACGGAACGGCATCAGACATCGCCCCCGATGGTGTTCCGCTCGCTCGGCTGCACGTAGACGAGACCCTCGCCCTCGAACCGGATCTGGAAGGACTCGCCCGAGCCCTCGCCCATCAGCGTCCGGAAGTTCACGCCGGACTGGAAGTGCTGCTGCAGATTGCCCTGATGCGCGATGTAGGCGCCGGGGTCGACGAACAGCGGGTACTGGGCCGACACCCGCAGCGCCACGGCCGAACCGTCCGACATGATCGCCACCTGCCCGGTGCCCTCGACGGTGGTGGTGAACAGGCCGTTGCCCGTCGCCCCGCCGCGCAGGCCGGTGAAGGTGGTGCCGGTGCGCAGCCCGGCGTCGGTGCAGAGCAGATTGCTCGCCTCCACGTAGAGCTTGTCGCCGTGCAGCGAGACGAGGCTGATCTCGCTCGCGCGGTCGGCGAAGTAGCAGGTGCCCTGCCCGGTCACCTCCATCACGGTCATCTGCTCGCCGGTCAGCCGGCGGGTCACCATGCCGCGCAGGCCGTCACCGCCACCGGTCATCTTCTTGAACGTCATCCGGCCGTCGTACGCGACCATCGAGCCGTTCTTCGCCTTGACGGCGTCGCCGGTCAGGTCGACGGCGAGCGTTCTGCTGCCTTGGAGTCGGAACATTGCCACGGAGCGACGGTAACGGCAGGACCCCGGCCGGGACAGGGCCCCGGGGATGAACCGGCACCCTGAACCGCCCCTGATACGCATCCGGTACGGGACCTGTACGCAACCGGGACGTATCCCGTACGGGGGAAGGCGGCAGGCGGCAGGGGCGGCACGTGACACGCGACCGGAGACATACCGCCCCCGGCACCGGGCGCCGCCCGTGCCGATGCCACAATGGGTTGCGCTTGTGCCTGTATTCACAAGCCGTCACGATCCTCCCACCGAAGGTGCCCTCGTGGACATCAAGACCGCTACCGCCCTGCACCGGCTGCGCCTCATCTCGATTCCCGAGGCGCTCTCCTTCCCGGCGCTGATCATCTTTGGCTCGATCCTCAGCCGGGTCTCCGACATCGACTTCCTGATGATGCCGCTCGGCATCATCCACGGCGTGCTCTTCGTGATCTACGCCGTCCTGCTGCTCGACGTCTGGTCCAAGACCAAGTGGCCGCTGAAGCGCGTCGCGTTCTTCTTCCTGCTCGCGCTGCTGCCGTTCGGCGGGCTGTACGGCGACAAGGTACTCAAGCGCTACGAGGCCGACGGCGTCATCGCCGCCCGCGCCCGCCGGGAAGGCGTGGTCAGCGCATGATTGTCGCGTTCTCGGTCAGTCCGCTGGGCGTCGGTGAGGACGTCGGCGAGTACGTCGCCGACGCCGTCCGGGTCGTCCGCGAGTCCGGGCTGCCCAACCGTACGGACGCCATGTTCACCTCCATCGAGGGCGAGTGGGACGAGGTCATGGACGTCGTCAAGCGGGCCGTGGCCGCCGTCGAGGCCCGCGCCGGACGAGTCTCCCTCGTGCTGAAGGCCGACATCCGCCCCGGTGTCACCGACGGCCTGACCTCCAAGGTCGAGACGGTCGAGCGGTACCTCGGGGAAACGGACTGACACCCGTCCGTTCGCGTGACCCGACGAGCCCCCGGCCCCACCCGGCCGGGGGCTCGTCTCATTCCGGCGGGCGGTGCTCCGGCACGGCCAGGGCGATCCCGAGCGGCGTCCGCTCGTACAGCACCTGATGTCCGTACCGGCGCGAAGTGAGCAGCCCCGCCGCGCGCAGCACCGACAGATGTTCCGACACCGAGGAGACCGCGAGGCCCAGCCGGTGCGCGAGCGCGCTCGTCCCGGCCGGCTCGTCGAGCGCGCACAGGACATCGGCCCGGCCCCGGCCGAGCAGCCGCGCGAGCACCTGCGGGGTACGGTCGGCCGGCTCCGTCCACAGCCCGCCGATCCCGCGCGCCGGATAGATGATCGCCGGCTGCCACGGTGGCTCGAAGCCGCTGACCGCGTCCGGCCAGCAGAAGACGCTGGGGATCAGGACGAGCCCCTGCCCGCCGAGCACCCGGGTGTGCCGGCCGTGCGTCCCGACGATGGTGAGCGTCGAATCCGACCAGCTCAGCTGGGGGCTCAGCTCACCCAGCAACCGCTCGAAGCCGACCGCGGCGAGCCGCCGCGAGTGGTAGGCGATGTCCGCCTCCAGCAGGGCGCGCAGCCGCGGCCAGTGCGGCTCGATCAGCACCCGCCAGGCCTCCTCCAGCAGATCGGCCAGTTCCCGGACGGCCCGGACGGGATCGGCGAGCATCGCCTGCCCGGTGGGGGAGTGCAGCACCTCCGGCCGGCCCGCCAGCGTCAGCGCGAAGTCCTGGCGGGCGAGTTCGGGATCGACGGACCGCACCCCCGCGATCTCCTCCTCGAAGGTGGTGACCGGTCCGGGCGGCGGCGGGCTGAAGAAGTCGGGACTGTGCCCGCGCCGCGCCATCAGCAGCCACAGCGGCCCGAGATCGAGCCCGGCGGCCGCGTCCCGGATCAGCCGCAGCCACGGCAGGTGATACCCGTGCCGCTCGGGCTGGGCCAGCACACGCACGGCGGACTGGGTCTCCCCGAGCGGCGAGAGCGCGAACCGGCAGCGGAGCAGGTCGCTCTCGTCGAGATGCAGATGGAACGACATGTACGGCCCCCTGTACGGCCCGCCCTCGCGAAGTTTCGGCGTGGGCCGAAAGTCTACGGAGAACCGCTGCGGCCCCGCAGGCTGCGCCCATGCCGACAGACACCGAAAACTCTGCGGACCGCCCCCGCGACGCAACGGAGGTGACGGCCCCGTCCGCCTCCCGCGGCTACGGTCCCGTCCTCGCCGTGCGGGAGTTCCGGGCGGTCTTCATCGCCCATCTGCTCTCCCTGCTCGGCGTCATCGTCAGCGAGCTCGCCCTCACCGTCCTCGTGTACGGCCTCACCGGCTCGCCTCTGCTCAGCGCCCTCACCTTCGCGCTCGGCTTCCTCCCGTACCTCGTCGGAGGCACGCTCTTCGCCGGGGTCGCCGACCGGTACCCCGCCCGCCGGGTCCTTGTCACCTGCGATCTGATCTGCGCGGGCTGCGTCACCGTGATGGTGCTGCCGGGCACCCCGGTCGGCGGACTGCTCGCGCTGCGCTGCGTGGTCGCCGCCGTGTCACCCGTTTTCACCGGGACGCGGATGGCCGCGCTCGCCGACATCCTGGGCGGGGGCGACCTTTACGTACTCGGCCGCTCGCTGCTGCGGATCGTCTCGCAGAGCGCGCTGCTCGCCGGCTTCGGTGTGGGCGGTGTGCTGCTCGCCGCGCTGTCCCCGCGCGGGGCGATCACGATCACCGCGGTGACCTTCCTCTGCTCGGCGGCCCTGCTCCGCTTCGGCACCCGTGACCGGCCGGCCAGGTCCGGCGGGGACGGCGGTGGCGCCCTGCTCAAGAATTCGCTCGCCGGAGCCCGTACCGTCCTCGCCAATCGCAGGATCCGCGCGCTGATGCTGCTGTTCTGGCTGCCCCCGCTGTTCGTCGTCGCACCGGAGGCGCTCGCCGCACCGTACGCGGACGAGATCGGCGTGGGGCCGGTCGCGCTCGGACTGCTGATGTGCGCGATGCCGGTCGGGCAGATCGCCGCCGAACTGTACGTGGGCACCGCGCTGACCCCCCGCCTGCGCTCCCTGATCGTGCTGCCGGCCGCCGCCGTGGGAATGCTGCCCCTGGTGGTGTACGGATTCCGCCCGGGCATGGTCCCGACCGTGCTGGCGCTGGCGCTCACAGGGGCGGGTGCGGCGTACGTCATCGGCCTCGACCAGTGGCTCGTCGCCGCCGTACCGGAAGCGCTGCGCGGCCGGGCCATGACCCTGCTCACCGCCGGACTGATGACGCTCCAGGGCGTCGGCATGGCCCTCGCCGGGCTCGCCGCCGAATTCTTCCCCGTACATCAGGTGATCGCCGGAGCCGGGGCGGCCGGCACCCTGTGCGTGCTGCTGCTCGTCCTGGAAGTCGGGAGAACCGCACCCACCGACCGCATTCGGACCGAAGTTCGAGACGGGGCTGACCAGCATATGACCAGTGGGTAAGGTCGATGCCGTGCCGAAGCCGCTCAGTCTCCCCTTCGATCCCATCGCCCGCGCCGACGAACTCTGGCAGCAGCGCTGGGGTCCGGTGCCCTCGATGGGGGCGATCACCTCGATCATGCGCGCGCAGCAGATCCTGCTCGCCGAGGTCGACGCGGTCGTCAAACCGTACGGACTGACCTTCGCGCGGTATGAGGCGCTGGTGCTGCTCACCTTCTCCAAGGCCGGTGAGCTGCCGATGTCCAAGATCGGTGAGCGGCTCATGGTCCACCCCACCTCCGTCACGAACACCGTGGACCGGCTGGTGCGCTCCGGCCTGGTCGCCAAGCGCCCCAACCCGAACGACGGCCGCGGAACCCTCGCCTCCATCACCGACAAGGGCCGCGAGGTCGTCGAGGCCGCGACCAAGGACCTGGTCCACATGGAGTTCGGGCTCGGGGTGTACGACGCCGAGGAGTGCGCGGAGATCTTCGCCATGCTGCGGCCGCTGCGGATCGCGGCCCAGGATTTCGAAGAGGCTTAGGACAACATTTCGAGGGCCCGGCCCGCTGCAAGATCGCCCGGGGCGTCCGGTTACGCTCGATTCCATGAAACGCAGTGTGCTGACCCGGTACCGGGTGATGGCCTACGTCACCGCAGTCATGTTGCTGGTGCTCTGCACCTGCATGGTCTTCAAGTACGGCTTCGAGATGGGCGAGGATCTGACGCTCGTCGTCTCCCAGATCCATGGCGTGCTCTACATCATCTACCTCATCTTCGCCTTCGACCTGGGCTCCAAGGCGAAGTGGCCGGTGGGCAAGCTGCTCTGGGTGCTGATCTCCGGCACCATCCCGACGGCCGCGTTCTTCGTCGAGCGCAAGGTCGTCCGCGAGGTCGAGCCGCTGGTCGCCGACGGTTCTCCCGTGGCCGTCAAGGCCTGATCCGCCCGGACCGGGCCCGGCCCGCCCCGCACCACCCGAACCGCCCCGTGCAAAGCACCGGGCGGTTTGCCATCGACATTTACTAGGACGTCCTAGTAAATTCGATGGTATGGACGCTGACGCGATCGAGGAAGGCCGCCGCCGCTGGCAGGCCCGTTACGACAAGGCCCGCAAGCGTGACGCGGACTTCACCACACTCTCCGGAGATCCTGTGGAACCCGCGTACGGCCCCCGCCCCGGGGACACGTACGAGGGATTCGAGCGGATCGGCTGGCCCGGCGAGTACCCCTTCACCCGGGGGCTCTACCCGACCGGCTACCGCGGCCGGACCTGGACCATCCGCCAGTTCGCCGGCTTCGGCAACGCCGAGCAGACCAACGAGCGATACAAGATGATCCTCGCCGCGGGCGGCGGCGGGCTCAGTGTCGCCTTCGACATGCCGACGCTGATGGGCCGCGACTCCGACGACCCCCGCTCGCTCGGCGAGGTCGGGCACTGCGGCGTGGCCATCGATTCCGCCGCCGACATGGAGATCCTCTTCAAGGACATCACGCTCGGCGATGTCACGACATCCATGACGATCAGCGGACCCGCCGTCCCCGTCTTCTGCATGTATCTGGTCGCCGCCGAGCGCCAGGGCGTCGACCCGGGCGTGCTCAACGGCACGCTCCAGACCGACATCTTCAAGGAGTACATCGCGCAGAAGGAGTGGCTCTTCCAGCCCGAGCCCCATCTGCGTCTCATCGGCGACCTGATGGAGTACTGCGCCCGCGACATCCCCGCCTACAAGCCGCTCTCCGTCTCCGGTTACCACATCCGCGAGGCCGGGGCGACGGCCGCGCAGGAGCTCGCGTACACCCTCGCCGACGGCTTCGGTTACGTGGAGCTCGGCCTCTCCCGCGGTCTTGACGTCGACACCTTCGCGCCCGGTCTCTCCTTCTTCTTCGACGCGCACCTCGACTTCTTCGAGGAGATCGCCAAGTTCCGCGCGGCCCGCCGGATCTGGGCCCGCTGGATGAAGGAGACATACGGCGCCAGGACCGACAAGGCGCAGTGGCTCCGCTTCCACACCCAGACCGCCGGTGTATCGCTCACCGCCCAGCAGCCGTACAACAACGTCGTACGGACCGCGGTCGAGGCGCTCTCCGCCGTCCTCGGCGGCACCAACTCGCTGCACACCAACGCCCTCGACGAGACCCTCGCGCTCCCCTCCGAGCAGGCCGCCGAGATCGCGCTGCGCACCCAGCAGGTGCTGATGGAGGAGACCGGCGTCGCCAATGTGGCCGACCCGCTGGGCGGTTCCTGGTACGTCGAGCAGCTCACCGACCGGATCGAGGCCGACGCCGAGAAGATCTTCGACCAGATCAAGGAGCGCGGCACCCGGGCGCACCCGGACGGGCAGCACCCCATCGGGCCGATCACCTCCGGCATCCTGCGCGGCATCGAGGACGGCTGGTTCACCGGCGAGATCGCCGAGTCCGCCTTCCGGTACCAGCAGTCGCTGGAGAAGGGCGACAAGCGCGTCGTCGGCGTCAACGTCCACCACGGCTCGGTCACCGGCGACCTGGAGATCCTGCGGGTCAGCCACGAGGTCGAGCGCGAGCAGGTCCGGGTGCTCGGCAGCCGCAAGGACGCCCGCGACGACGCACGGGTCACGTCGGCGCTGGACGCGATGCTGGCCGCCGCCCGCGACGGCTCCAACATGATCGGGCCGATGCTCGACGCGGTGCGGGCCGAGGCGACGCTCGGTGAGATCTGCGGTGTCCTGCGCGACGAGTGGGGCACCTACACGGAGCCGCCCGGCTTCTGACGGGCAGTCGGTGGCCGCACCCGGCAGCCGCAGCCCGCCCCGCTACGCGGAGGCCGCCGCCCCCAGCCCCGCGAGCAGCAGTACGGTGAAGCGCCGGGCCCAGTCCTCGTCGACGGGCTCGGCGCTCACCAGGGCCCGGTGCACGACCGCACCGGCGATCACATCGAAGATCAGATCGGCGGTCGCCGCCGCCACATCCTCGTCCTGTTCGACGGGCAACTCCCCGCGCTCCTGGGCCCGTTTGCGCCCCTGGAGCACCAGCCGCTTCTGCCGGTCCACGATCGAGTCGCGGATCCGGGTCCGCAGCGCCTCGTCGCGGGTCGACTCCGCGACCACCGCCATCAGTGCCGTCTGGGTCTCCGGCCGCTCCAGCAGCGCGGCGAACTGCAGCACCACCGCCTGCACATCGGCCGACAGGCTGCCCAGATCGGGCAGTTCCAGCTCGTCGAAGAGGACCGCGACGGCGTCCACGACCAGTTCGTTCTTGCCCGCCCACCGCCGGTACAGGGTCGTCTTGGCGACCCCGGCCCGCGTCGCCACATCGCCCATCGTCAGCTTCGACCAGCCGAGGTCGACCAGGGAGGCTCTGGTCGCCTCCAGGATCGCTTCATCGGCCGCGGCGCTGCGGGGACGTCCCGTTCGAAGGGGTTTGGGATGGCTGTGGCTCAGCATGCCGTGACCATACCGGTCAGTAAGTAGAACCGGCCGGTCCCGTTCACCGTGAGACAGATCACCGAATGCACTTGTGCGCGAGGGGTGTCGGGAAGTTACGCTACGGGTCGTAGCGTAAAGACGATGGTCTTGCCGTCGTAACGCCACGACCGAACGACAGCCACAGGCACCGGGTGGGGACCCGGCGCCGAAACGGGTCTTTCAGGGGCCCTCGGACCGTGTCTGTCCGTGCCTCCCGCACACCGGCGGGGACCGCGGACGGGTGCGGTTCCGGTATCGCTTTCCGTATCGGCGTGCCAAGGGGGGAGGATGTACGTATGCAGCCTAGGAACATGTCCATGAGCGGCGTCGTCGACCTCGCCGCGGTGAAGGCGGCCGGCGAGGCCAAGGAGAAGGCGGAGCAGGCCCGTGCCGAGGCCGCCCGGCAGGGTGGCGGCGGTGCCGTGCCGCCGTCCGCCCTGGTGATCGATGTCGATGAGGCGGGCTTCGAGAGCGATGTCCTGCAGCGCTCCGCCGAGGTCCCGGTCGTCATCGACTTCTGGGCCGAGTGGTGCGAGCCGTGCAAGCAGCTGGGGCCGCTCCTTGAGCGCCTGGCCCATGAGTACAGCGGCCGCTTCGTGCTGGCCAAGGTCGATGTCGACGCCAACCAGATGCTGATGCAGCAGTTCGGCATCCAGGGCATCCCGGCGGTCTTCGCCGTCGTCGCCGGGCAGGCCCTCCCGCTCTTCCAGGGCGCGGCCCCCGAGGCCCAGATCCGGCAGACGCTCGACCAGCTGATCCAGGTCGGCGAGGAGCGGTTCGGGCTCACCGGAATCGTGGTCGACCAGGACGCGGCCGCTGCCGAGGAGGCCGGCGAGGCTCCTGCCGAGGCACCCGCCGGACCGTACGACGCCCTGCTCGAAGCGGCCGTGCAGGCCCTGGACGCCAGTGACTTCGCCGGTGCCGTCGAGGCGTACAGGAACGTCCTGTCCGACGACCCGGCCAATACGGAGGCCAAGCTCGGTCTCGCCCAGGCCGAACTGCTCGCCCGGGTCAAGGACATGGACCCGCAGCAGGTCCGCAAGGGCGCCGCGGAGAACCCGGCCGATGTCACGGCGCAGCTCGCTGCCGCCGATCTGGACCTGGTCGGCGGTCATGTCGAGGACGCCTTCGGGCGGCTCGTGGAGACGGTGCGCCGTACTTTCGGCGACGACCGGGACGTGGCGCGGGTGCGGCTGCTGGAGCTGTTCGAGGTGATCGGCCCCGACGATCCGCGGGTCGGCGCCGCGCGTACGGCGCTGGCGCGGGTCTTGTTCTGATGTGACAACGCGGCCGTGGCACCCCCGGGGTGCCACGGCCGTTTTCGCGATCAGGCGATAAGAGACGCCTCTGCTTTACCAAATCTTGATAAAGGTACGGCCTGTTACTCGCAGTAAACCGCCCCTCGGGATCTGTCCGCATAAGGACCCCGATTTTCCCTTTCTCCTTCCGTTCGATGCCACCCTGTGTGGCCGGGCGATGCCGCCCGGTCGCGCATCGGTTATCGGGCCGTTACTAGCGAGTAACGAACCCCCTTGTGCCGCGGGCGGGAATGCACCACGATCGGCCAGGCTCGGTCCAATAACGCCAGCCCGGCTGCCAGCCGGTGCGGCGGCCCTGTTGGGTCCCCACCGAGTGGGTCGGCGGCAGTGGCGCCGACTCCGGACAGGGGGGTTCCTGCCGTCCGGCAGGGCCTGTCCGAACAGGTTGCGCGAATGCGTGGCCAGTGGTTGTCGCTCGGGGGTGATCGCCGGTGATTCGGACGCGGTTCCTGCCTCCGTACGCGGGCGCTCTCCTTTCCGAGGACGTAGCACTTCTCCCATCCCAGGACGGGCCCAGGCCCGGACCGGAGATGTACGTCCGAGAAGGAGGAAAATTTATGAGTTCCCAGGTTCGTGGCGGCACCAGATGGAAGCGTTTCGCTCTGGTCATGGTGCCGAGCGTCGTCGCGACCGCCGCAGTGGGTGTCGGTCTCGCGCAGGGCGCCCTCGCGGCGTCGTTCAGCGTGTCCGGCCAGAGCTTCAAGGTGCGTGCGGACAGTCTCGTCGGCCACAACTTCGTGCAGTACGGCAGTGTGGCCACCGGTACGGACCCCGCGGGCAAGAACGGGGCGCACGCCGTAGCCGTGTCCGGCTTCAGCGACGCCACGATCACCAACATGTGCCAGTCGGTGGTCACTCCGAACCTTCCGTTCGGCCTCGGCACTGTCACGCTGGTGCTGAACGCGGGTACGGATCCGAAGAAGCCGGTCCAGGCGACCAATCTGTACCTGGATGTCTCCGAGCTCGACGCGGACGCCGAGTTCAAGAACATCGACATCGGTGTTGCTGCGGGTTCCCTCAAGGACCCGAACAACCCTGATTCGATCGGCATCCAGCCTCGCACCCAGGCGAACCCGAACGGCTTCGCGCAGCGCGCCGAAGAAGCCAAGCTGACCAACGTGGAGCAGACGGCGTGGGCGACCACCGCCGGCACCTTCAAGCTCAGCAACCTGAGCCTGCGGTTGAAGTCGGGCACCCAGGAGTGCTACTAGCACTCGCCCGGGTGGCCGGAGCGCCCCTCGGGGTCTCCGGCCGCCCACCTTTTCTCTTCTCACAGCAGTACCGGTTCCAGGGAGCTGTTTTCCATGAGCCCCGAGTCCACAGGGCAGAACGAGCACTACCTCCGCGTCTTCCGGCGGGGATTCCGCACCTGGCGGGGTAACCGGCCGTTCTGGGCGGGCCTGTTCACCATGGTGGGTGGTCTACCCATCGCGTACTTCCCGTACGCCAATATGCACCTCGGCAACGTCACGCTGGCGATGTCCACGACCGCCGGTGCGGGGTCACTGATCATCGGGATCCTGCTGATCACGCTGGGCCTCACGATGTGGTTCCACCACATCGTAAGAGTGTTCGCCGGAGTTGCCGCGATCCTGCTGGCGCTGATCTCCATACCGGTCGCCAACATCGGCGGATTCCTGATCGGCTTCCTGTTCTCCCTGCTCGGTGGGGCGCTCTCCATCTCCTGGGCCCCGGGCGAGCCGAAGCCCGACTCCGTGGATGCCGGTGCGCAAGGCCAGACGTCCGAGGACGCCGGTTTCGGGACGAAGGAGCCCGAACCCGAGTTCCAGAGCACGGCAGCGGTGCCCCAGCAGCGGCCGGAGAAGTACGACACGACAGTTGAGGTCGACGGCGGGAGGCATCGTGCGGGGTGACGAGACGCAGCTGAACTCGACCGGGGAGGACCTCCGGACGAGAAGCGGACCGCGCCACGCGGCCCCCAGGAAGTCGTTGCTGACGAAGCTGCACATACCCGCCGGCAAGGCTTTCGCCCTCGCCGCGATGCCGACGGCCGTATTCGTGGGCATGGGGCTCACCCCCAAGCTCGCGCTGGCCGACGACAGCACGGACATTCCCTTCGCGCCCGGCCCCTGCGTGACCCGCTCCGACGAGCCGAGCGAATCGCCGTCCCCGTCCGCATCGGAGACGAAGTCGCCGTCCCCGTCCCCGTCCGCCACCGATTCCGGTGGCAAGGGCGCCACGGCGACGCCGAAGCCCTCGGCGACCCCGTCGGCGAGCGACGCGGCGAAGCCGGAGACGAAGGCCGCCGACGCACCCGCCGCCGCGCCGAGCGCCTCGCCCACACCCACGAAGTCGACGAACCCGCTCGACCCGCTGGGCGTGGGCGACGCACTCAAAGACCTCTTCGACGGACCGGACAAGGAGACGGCGAGCCCGTCCCCGAGCGCCACCACCGCGTCCCCGAAGCCGTCGCAGAGCGATGACGCCAAGCCCGCGGAGAAGGTCACCGACGCTGCGAAGGAGACGGCCGACAAGACCGCCGCCGCCATCCGCGACGCAGCGGACAAGGCCGGCAAGTCGGTCAAGGAGCTCGACGACAGCGCCAAGGGGCTCGACGCCAAGAAGGACGAGGACATCCCGGACGGCGCCAAGGAGCGCTTCCCGTGTCCGACCGCCGACCCCGAGGCGCTGGCCGCGGCCGACCTGGAAACGGGCGTCCCGCTGCTCCCGACCGACCCGTGGATCCTGGACAGCTCGATGCTCACCCTCAACGGGCTCGACTACAAGGGCATCGTCGAGGTGAAGACGCAGGACGGCACCATCAAGAAGGTGCTGAAGTTCACCGCGAGCTCCGTCGACATCAAGGACCTCCACCAGCTGACGGTCGGCCCGGCCGGCACCACGGCCCATGTCCAGGCGCGGGAGGGCTCCACGTCCACCATCCGCAACGGCACGGTGACCATGTACACGGAGGAGCTGAAGGGCAACCTCTTCGGCCTCATCCCGGTCACGTTCAGCCCACAGACACCGCCGCCGGTGAACGTACCCTTCGCCTTCTTCACCAAGGTCAAGGTGACCCAGGCCGGCCAGTTCGGCGGCACGCTCAAGGTGCCCGGACTGCACAACTACTTCACCGGCGGCAACAGCTAGCCGACACCGACCCGTTCGGGAGCCGCACAAGACCGTGGGCCGCACTCCTTCAGGGAGTGCGGCCCACAGTCGTGCCGTACGGGTACTGCCGCGTACTAGTCGCGCGCCCCGCCGCCGACATGGTGCACCCGCACCATGTTCGTCGTGCCCGGGACGCCGGGGGGCGAGCCGGCCGTGATGACCATGGTGTCGCCCTCGTTGTAGCGGTCCAGCTTCAGGAGCTCCGCGTCGACCAGGTCGACCATCGCGTCCGTGTTGTCCACGTGCGGTACGACGTGGGCCTCGACGCCCCAACTCAGGGCGAGCTGGTTGCGGGTGGACTCGTCCGTGGTGAAGGCCAGGATGGGCTGCGCCGCGCGGTAGCGGGAGAGGCGGCGGGCCGTGTCACCGGACTTGGTGAAGGCGACCAGTGCCTTGCCGTTCAGGAAGTCCGCGATCTCGCAGGCGGCACGGGCCACCGAACCGCCCTGGGTGCGCGGCTTCTTGCCCGGTACCAGCGGCTGGAGGCCCTTGGAGAGCAGCTCCTCCTCGGCGGCGACGACGATCTTCGACATCGTCTTGACCGTCTCGATCGGGTACGCGCCCACGCTGGACTCGGCCGACAGCATGACCGCGTCCGCACCGTCCAGGATCGCGTTGGCGACGTCGGACGCCTCGGCGCGGGTCGGCCGCGAGTTGGTGATCATCGACTCCATCATCTGGGTCGCCACGATCACCGGCTTGGCGTTCCGCCGGCAGAGCTCCACCAGGCGCTTCTGCACCATCGGGACCTTCTCCAGGGGGTACTCGACGGCCAGGTCGCCACGGGCGACCATCACACCGTCGAACGCCATGACGACGCCCTCCATGTGCTCGACGGCCTGCGGCTTCTCGACCTTGGCGATGACGGGGACCCGGCGGCCTTCCTCGTCCATCACCTTGTGGACGTCCTTGACGTCATCGGCGTCCCGTACGAAGGAGAGCGCCACCAGGTCGCAGCCCATCCGCAGGGCGAACCGCAGGTCATCGACGTCCTTCTCAGACAGGGCCGGGACGTTGACCGCCGCGCCGGGCAGGTTGATGCCCTTGTGGTCGGAGATGACACCGCCCTCGATGACGATGGTCCTGACCCGGGGGCCCTCGACCGCGACGACCTTCAGCTCGACGTTGCCGTCGTTGATCAGGATCGGGTCGCCCTTGGCGACGTCGCCCGGCAGACCCTTGTAGGTCGTACCGCAGATCGACTTGTTGCCGGGGACGTCCTCCGCGGTGATGGTGAACTCGTCCCCGCGGACCAGCTCGACGGGGCCCTCGGCGAACTTCGCCAGGCGGATCTTCGGGCCCTGGAGGTCGGCGAGCACACCGACCGCACGGCCGGTCTCGGCGGCGGCCTTGCGGACCCGGTCGTAACGACCCTGGTGCTCCTCGTGGCTGCCGTGACTGAAGTTGAAGCGGGCCACGCTCATGCCGGCCTCGATCAGAGCGACGAGCTGCTCATGGGAGTCGACGGCGGGACCGAGTGTGCAGACGATTTTGGAACGGCGCATGAGGCGGATCCTATCGGTTTGTTTCGCTGCGGAATATTCCGTCTGGTGGAAGGTACAAAGGGGCGCGGGGGTGCTCAGTTGTGGGCCTGTCCGACGAGCGCGAAGGTCTGGACGGCGATCTCCAGTTCCTCGTCCGTCGGCACCACGGCGACCGCGATCCGTGCGTAGTCCGGCGAGATCAGCCGCGGCGCGCCGGACCGCACGGCATTCAGATCCGCGTCCACCGCCAGGCCGAGCTCCTCGAGACCGGCGATCGCAGCCTCCCGTACGGGTGCCGAGTTCTCCCCGACCCCCGCCGTGAACACCACGGCATCCACCCGCCCGAGGACCGCCGAATAGGCGCCGATGTACTTCTTCAGCCGGTGCACATAGATGTCGAACGCCAGCGCCGCACGCTCGTCGCCCTCGTCGATCCGGCGGCGGATCTCCCGCATGTCGTTGTCGCCGCAGAGCCCGACCAGACCGCTCTTCTTGTTGAGCAGTTCGTCGATCTCGTCCGTCGACATCCCGGCCACCCGCTTGAGGTGGAAGGTGACAGCCGGATCGATGTCGCCGGAACGCGTACCCATCACCAGCCCCTCCAGCGGGGTCAGCCCCATCGAGGTCTCCACGCACCGGCCACCCGCCACCGCCGACGCCGAGGCGCCGTTGCCCAGGTGCAGCACGATGACATTGACCTCCTCGGGGGTACGTCCCAGCAGCTCGGCGGCCTTGCGGGAGACGTACGCGTGCGAGGTGCCGTGGAAGCCGTAGCGCCGGATGCGGTGCGCGTCGGCGGTCTCCACATCGATCGCGTACCGCGCCGCGTATTCCGGCATCGTCGTGTGGAACGCCGTGTCGAAGACCGCCACCTGCGGAAGGTCCGGACGCAGGGCCTGGGCGGTACGGATACCGATGATGTTCGCCGGATTGTGCAGCGGGGCCACCGGGACCAGGCGCTCGATCTCCTTCAGCACCTCGTCGTCGATCACCACGGGCTCGGTGAACCGCAGCCCGCCGTGCACCACCCGGTGACCGATCGCCGCCAGCGCGGGGGAGTCCAGGCCGAGACCGTCGGCCGCCAGTTCCTCGGCCGCCGCCTTCAGCGCGGCCTCGTGATCGGCGATCGGGCCGATGCGCTCACGCGGCTCGGCGCCTCCCGCCCGTCGCCCCCCACCACCCTCGACGGAGGCCCTTCGGGCCGCCTCATCCGATTCGACCAGCGGGGTGTGCACCAGCCGGGAGGTCTTCTCACCGATCCGCTCGACCAGTCCGGCCGCCAGCCGGGAATGGTCGCTCATGTCCAGGAGCTGGTACTTCACCGACGAGGAGCCGGAGTTGAGAACGAGTACACGATTCGCGGCCACGGTGGAAGAGCCTTCTGCGGTCGGGATGGTCATGCGGTTCGCTCCTCGCTCTGCGCCTGGATCGCCGTGATGGCCACGGTATTGACGATGTCCTGGACGAGCGCGCCCCGGGACAGATCGTTGACGGGCTTCCGCAGCCCCTGGAGCACCGGTCCGACGGCCACCGCGCCCGCCGAGCGCTGCACGGCCTTGTAGGTGTTGTTGCCGGTGTTCAGGTCCGGGAAGATCAGCACCGTCGCCTGTCCCGCCACCTCGGAGCCGGGCAGCTTCGTCGCGGCGACGCTCGGCTCCACCGCGGCGTCGTACTGGATCGGACCCTCGATCCTGAGGTCCGGCCGGCTCTCGCGCACCCGGTCCGTCGCCTCGCGGACCTTGTCGACATCGGCGCCCGATCCGGACGTGCCCGTCGAGTACGACAGCATCGCGATCCGCGGCTCCACACCGAAGCGGGCGGCGGTGGCGGCCGACTGCACCGCGATGTCCGCGAGCTGCTCCGCGTCCGGGTCCGGGTTGACCGCGCAGTCGCCGTACACCAGGACCTTGTCCGCCAGGCACATGAAGAAGACGGAGGAGACGATCGAGGCGTCCGGCTTGGTCTTGATGATCTCGAAGGCGGGGCGGATCGTCGCCGCGGTGGAGTGCACGGCCCCGGAGACCATGCCGTCCGCGAGCCCCTCCTGGACCATCAGGGTGCCGAAGTAGTTGACGTCCGCGACGACGTCGTACGCCAGCTCCACCGTGACCCCGCGGTGCGCGCGCACCTGTGCGTACCGCTCGGCGAACGCCTGGCGCAGTTCGGAGGTCTGCGGGTCGATGAGCTGCGTACCGGCGAGATCGATGCCGAGGTCCGCGGCTTTCTTGCGGATGACGTCGACGTCGCCGAGGAGGGTGAGGTCGCAGACATTGCGGCGCAGCAGTACGTCGGCGGCGCGCAGCACCCGTTCCTCGGTGCCCTCCGGCAGGACGACCCGGCGCCGGTCGGCGCGGGCCTGCTCCAGCAGCTCGTGCTCGAACATCATCGGGGTGACGCGGCCGCTGCGGGCCACCGAGATCCGGTCCAGCAGGGCGACGGTGTCCACATGGCGCTCGAAGAGGCCCAGCGCGGTCTCCGCCTTGCGGGGCGTCGCCGCGTTCAACTTGCCTTCCAGCGCGAAGAGTTCCCCTGCGGTGGGGAAGGAGCCGCCGGCCACGGAGACGACCGGGGTACCCGGTGCGAGTCTCGCGGCCAGCCTGAGTATCTCCTCGCCGGGGCGTTCGTTCAGGGTCAGCAGCACACCCGCGATGGGCGGGGTCCCGGCGCTGTGCGCGGCCAGCGAGCCGACCACCAGATCCGCCCGGTCGCCGGGTGTGACCACCAGACAGCCCGGCGTCAGCGCCTTCAGCATGTTCGGCAGCATCGCACCGCCGAAGACGAAGTCCAGCGCGTCCCTGGCCAGCCCGGAGTCGTCGCCGAGCAGCACCGTGCCGCCGAGCGTCGCGGTGATCTGGGCGACGGTCGGCGCGGAGAGCGCCGCATCGTCCGGCAGGACGGAACAGGGGACGGGCAGCCGGGCCGCCAGCCGCTCCGCGATGACATCGCGGTCCTCGGCCGCCACCCGGTTCACGATCATCGCGAGGACGTCGCAGCCCAGGCCCGCGTACGCCCGGTAGGCATTGCGGGTCTCGGCCCGTACGGACTCCGCGGGCCGGCCCTTCCCGCCGACCACCGCGATGACCGAGGCGCCGAACTCATTGGCGAGGCGGGCGTTGAGCGCCAGCTCGTCGGGGAGCTGGGTGGCGGCGAAGTCGGTGCCGAGGACCAGCACCACCTCGTACTTCTGGGCCACCTGATGGAACCGTTCGACGAGCCGGGAGACCAGTTCGTCCGTGCCCTGCTCCGCCTGGAGCGCGGACGCCTCGCGATAGTCCAGCCCGTAGGCCGACGCGGGGTCCTGGGGGAGCCGGTAGCGGGCCCGCAGCAGCTCGAACAGCCGGTCGGGTACGTCGTGGACGAGCGGCCGGAACACCCCGACCCGGTCCACCTGACGCGTCAGGAGCTCCATGACTCCCAGATCGACGACCTGGCGGCCGTCCCCCCGGTCGATCCCCGTCACGTACACGCTGCGCGTCACGCGTGCTCTCCCGTCCATTTTTGCGGTTTGGGATGGTATTGCCATGTTGACGATACCTGCGGGGGTCGAGACGCCGCCCGCCGGGCGAAAGGCCCTGCGCCAGGGGCCGTACGGCCTCCCCGGGCCTCGTCGGATTCACTGCCGCATCCGGCGGAACACCCGTGCGGGCATCCCCGGTGCGGCCGAGAGCGCGAGGTCCAGACCTGACGTGGGACAATCGTTGTGGCTCACGGTACGGGGGATTCTGTACGCGCCCCCGAAATGCACGGCACTAGCGAGCAGGAGATACAGCACGATGCGCATCGGAGTTCTCACCGCAGGCGGCGATTGTCCGGGCCTGAACGCAGTGATCCGGTCGGTCGTGCACCGTGCCATGGGTCACGGCGACGAAGTCATCGGCTTCGAGGACGGCTTCAAGGGACTCCTCGACGGTCACTTCCGCCCCCTCGACCTCAACGCGGTCAGCGGCATCCTCGCCCACGGCGGCACCATTCTCGGCTCGGCCCGGCTGGAGCGCGACCGGCTGCGCGAGGCCGCCGAGAACTGCGCCGAGCTGAGCCGTCGTTACGGCATGGACGCCCTCATCCCGATCGGCGGCGAGGGCACCCTCACCGCCGCGCGGATGCTGTCGGACGCCGGAATGCCCGTCGTCGGCGTCCCCAAGACCATCGACAACGACATCTCCGCCACCGACCGCACCTTCGGCTTCGACACCGCGGTGGGCGTCGCGACCGAAGCCATAGACCGCCTCAAGACCACGGCCGAATCGCACCAGCGGGTCATGGTCGTCGAGGTGATGGGACGCCACGCCGGCTGGATCGCGCTGGAGTCCGGAATGGCGGGCGGCGCGCACGGCATCTGCCTTCCCGAGCGCCACTTCCAGGTCGAGGACCTGGTCAAGATGGTCGAAGAACGCTTCGCACGCGGCAAGAAGTTCGCGGTCATCTGCGTCGCCGAGGGCGCGCACCCGGCCGAGGGCTCCATGCCGTACGCCAAGGGCGAGATCGACCAGTACGGCCACGAGCGCTTCCAGGGCATCGGCAACCGGCTGGCCATCGAGCTGGAGACCCGGCTCGGCAAGGAGGCCCGACCGGTCATTCTCGGCCATGTGCAGCGCGGCGGCACGCCGACCGCGTACGACCGGGTGCTCGCCACCCGCTTCGGCTGGCACGCGGTGGAGGCCGCGCACCGGGGCGACTTCGGCCGGATGACGGCTCTGCGTGGCAACGACATCAAGATGGTTCCGCTCGCCGACGCCATCACCCAGCTCAAGACGGTGCCGGGGGACCGGATGGACGAGGCCGAGTCGGTCTTCTGACCCGGGTCGCGCGCGGCAGCGTCGTAAAAAGTGGCCGGCGGCCCTGACTGTCCCCCCGTGGACGGTCAGGGCCGCTTGCCGTTCCCCCGGCCCTCGGGGCCGTTCCGGAAGGTCAGGGCCGGACGGGCCGCGGTGCCGGAATCCACTCTTGAGCCGGCGGCCCGGATCAACAAGGCTTATCCCTGTCCCGGACATGTCCCAACTCTGTCCGGGCGCGGATCCCACGGGAGGGGCACAGCGCATGGTGGTCGAGGGCAGGGCTCCGGATCCTCGGGAGGCGCGGAGCGCGGCCGAGCTCATCGCCCTGCTGAGAGTGCTCAAGGACGCGTCCGGTCTGACGTTCCGCGAGCTGACCCAGCGGGCGGATGCCGTCGGGGACGTCCTGCCGCGCTCCACGATCGCCAACATGCTGGGGCGTACGTCGGTCCCGCGCGAGGAACTCCTCGCCGCTTTCGTGCGGGCCTGTGGCTGCGGGCCCACGGAGGTGGAGAACTGGCTCGGCGTACGCAAGGAACTCGCCGTGCACGGGCAGCGGGCCGGGGGAGCGGGCGTGGCCGGCACGCAGGAGGCCGAGGAGGTCCCGGGCGCGCCGGCCGAGGGGGCACCCGAGCCGTCCGCCGAGCCGTCCGCAGGGCCGCCAGCCGAGTCGTCCGCAGGGCCGTCCGCCGAGCCGTCCGCCGAGCCGCCCGCCGAGTCGTCCGCAGGGCCGGCCGCCGAGCCGCCCGCCGAGTCGTCCGCAGGGCCGCGCCCTGCCCGTCGCCGGTTCCGCACCGTCCTGGTGGCCGCCGTTTCCCTCCTGGTCCTGGCCGCCGCCGCGGTGACCGTCGCCTTCCTCGTACGCGACGAACAGCCGGGGCCCGCCCCCGTCGCCGGACCCGTGGCGGGGCGGACGGTGCAGATCCGGTCCGTCCACTCCGGGCTCTGCCTCTCCGAGAAGCGGGAGTCCGACAGCGGCCGGCTCTACCAGATGCCGTGCGGCGGGGAGACGATCCCGAGCTTCTCCCTCAGACCGCTGGGCGACGACGTCTGGCGGATCGTGACCGACCACCCGGACTTCGGCCCCGGCTGCACGGGCGTCTGGAACGGGACCCGGGAGGCCGGGGCCTCGATGCAGGACCAGGAGTGCGGCAGCCGGGGCTCCGCGGAGGCGTTCTGGATCGAGCCCCTGGGGCATCCCGTCAAGGGCTACCGGATCCGGCCCGCCCACACCCACCTGTGCATCGGCGCCGAGGCGGGCAGCAGCAGGCGCAACACCGAGGTGGTGCAGATGGGCTGCGACGGGGTGGACCGGGGAAGTCTGTTCTCCTTCGACCCGGTGGCCTCGGACGCGGCCGGCGGCTGAGCGCAGCACGGATACCGGAGGCCGGACGGCTCAGGCACTCGTCCCCTGCACCCCCGCCGTCTGCCAGAACCGTTCCACGATCTTCGCCAGGAACTCCCGCCCCGCATCGCCCGTCGCCCCGGCCCGCTCCGCGCCCGTGCTGCTCCAGCTCAGCGTCGACACCATCAGCGCCTGGTAGTCGGTGTGCAGCTGTCCCAGTACGTCCTGCAGGAACCCGCGCTCCAGCGGCACCAGCTTCGCCACCGGCCGGACATGGGCCTGCCAGCGCGTCGTCACCGCACTGCGCAACAGCTCCGCCAGCTCCTCGTCCCGGCCGGACACCGTCACGAACCCGGCGGCCGTCAGCCCCAGCACCTCGCTGAGCACCGCGGACTGGCGCTCATTGCCGCGCCAGCGCCCCGCCTCCTCCATCCGCAGATACGCGGAGGCGGTCAGCCCCAGCAGACGCGCCAGCTCCTCGACGGCCAGCTCCCGGGCCACCCGGTGCTCCCGCAGGGTGCGCGCGGCGGTGAGCAGCTCGCCCGGCGAGCACCACAACACTCCGGCCAGCGCCGTGAGTTCGTACTCGCTCGGGACGGCGAGCCCGCGCTCCCAGGCGACCACCGTCTCGGTGCTGATACGGAGCCCGTACTGGGCTCCGAGACCGTACGCGACATGGCCGGGAAGCATCCCCAGGGCCTCGCGGAGGCGGCGCGCGGCGGGGGCGTTGAAGGGCGGGGAGGGGTGCACGGCCCCACCGTAGAAGTCAACACGCGGTCTGACTACGGTGTGTTCCACTGATATCACGGCTCGTAGGAACGTCCTAGTGTCGTACGTCCTGGTGTCGTACGTCCTGGTGTCGTACGTCCTGGTGTCGTACGTCCTGGCGCCGTACGGGGTCAGCGCCCCTGGGCCACCCACCGGTAGTGCAGCTCCGGGCGCCCGATCTGACCGTACTGCGGACTGCGCACCGCGCGCCCCACCGTCACCAGATGTTCCAGGTAACGGCGCGCGGTGATCCGCGAGATGCCCAGCTCCACCCCGGCCGCGCCCGCCGTGACCCCGTCCGGAGCGGCCCGCAGGACGCGGGTGACGGCCTCCAGCGTCGGGCCGCTCAGCCCCTTCGGCAGCCGGGTCGGCTGGGGTGCGCGCAGGGCGCCGAGCGCCCGGTCCACCTCGTCCTGACCACTCGCCTCACCTGCCGCCGCGCGGAACTCGGCGTAGCGGACGAGCCGGTCGCGCAGGGTGGCGAAGGTGAACGGCTTCAGCACGTACTGGACGACACCGAGCGACACCCCTTCCCGGACCACCGCCAGATCACGCGCCGACGTCACCGCGATGACATCCGCCGAGTGCCCGGCCGCGCGCAGCGAGCGCAGCAGCTGCAGACCGTGCCCGTCGGGCAGATACAGATCCAGGAGCAGCAGATCGACCGGCGTACGGTCCAGCGCCCGCACCGCCTCCGCGCGCGAGTGCGCGACCGCGGCGACCGTGAATCCGGGGACGCGGCCCACGTACAGCTGATGGGCGTCCGCGGCGACGGGGTCGTCCTCGACGACCAGCACCTGGATCATGCGGTGGCCTCCTTCGTGGTGTGCGTCGTGCGGTTGCCGATGGTCAGCGGCAGTCGCACCGTGAACTCGGCACCGCCGTCCGGGCCGCGGTCCAGCGCCACCGTCCCGGCGTTGCGGTGCACCGCCTGCTGTACGAGGGCGAGCCCGATGCCGCGGCCCGCGCCGTGCGTCGACCAGCCCCGGTCGAACACTTCGGCGGCGTCGCCCGGATCGATCCCGGCCCCGGTGTCGGCGACCCGCAGCAGCAGCTCGCCCTCCCCGGTGAGCGCGGTGACGGTGACCCGGGCGCGGCCGGCCCTCCCCGCCGCCACCCCTCGCTGGGCGGGCACGGCCTCCGGACCGGGCGTACCGGTCACCGCCTCCGACGCCGCGTCGACCGCGTTGTCGATCAGATTGCCGAGGATCGTCACCAGGTCCCGTGGCGGCAGGGTCGCGGGCAGGGCGCCGTCGTCGATCAGACTGTCGTCCGCGAGCACCAGCTCCACCCCCCGCTCATTGGCCTGCGCCGCCTTGCCGAGCAGCAGCGCCGCCAGCACCGGTTCGGCGACGGCGCCCACCACCCGGTCGGTGAGGGCCTGGGCCAGTTCCAGCTCCGCGGTGGCGAAACCCACCGCCTCCTCGGCCCGGCCCAGTTCGATCAGCGAGACGACCGTGTGCAGTCGGTTCGCCGCCTCGTGCGCCTGCGAGCGCAACGCCTGGGTGAACCCCCGCTCGGAGTCCAACTCGCCGGACAGCGCCTGGAGTTCCGTGTGATCGCGCAGCGTCACGACCGTACCGCGCTGCTCCCCGCCCACCACCGGACGCGTGTTGACCACGATCACCCGGTCCGCCGTCAGATGCAGCTCGTCGACCCGCTCCTCGGAGGCGAGCAGCGCACCGGTCAGCGGCGCCGGCAGATCCAGCTCGGCGACCCTGCGCCCGACGGCACCCGGATCGAGACCGAGCAGCTCCCGGCCCGCGTCGTTGATCAGCGCGATCCTGCGCCGCCCGTCGAGCATCAGCAGTCCCTCGCGCACCGCGTGCAGCGTGGCCTGGTGGTAATCGTGCATCCGGCTCAGCTCGGCGGCGTTCATGCCGTGCGTGTGCCGCCGCAGCCGGGCGTTGATCACATACGTACCGATGCCGCCGAGCGCCAGCGCCCCGCCCGCCGCCAGCCCCAGCGCCCCGAGCTGCGCCCGCACCTGCGAGGAGACCCGCTCGACCGTGATGCCCGCGCTGACCAGGCCGGTGATCCTGCCGCCGTCCCGGACCGGGGTGACGACCCGGATCGAGGGTCCGAGCGTGCCGGTGTACGTCTCCGTGAACGTCTCGCCGCGCAGCGCCTGCGCGGTGTGCCCGAGGAACTTCTCGCCGATCCGGTCGGCGTCCGGGTGCGTCCAGCGGACCCGGTCCGGGGACATGATCGTGACGAAGGCGATCCCGGTGTCCTTGCGCACCTTCTCCGCGTACGGCTGCAGCACGGCGGACGGGTCCGGGGTGCGGATCGCCTCCCGTACGGACGGCGAGTCGGCGATCGCCAGTGCCGCCGCCCTGACCTGCCGGGTCGCGGTCTCCTTCGCCTGTGCGCTGCCGGAGACGTAGGCGAAGAACGCGCATCCCGCCACCACGGCCGCGACCAGCACCACCTGCATGGCGAAGAGCTGGCCGGCGAGGCTGCGAGGGCGGGTGCGGGGAAGACGCATGGCAACAGTCTGCCTGGCCGAAAACATATGAACGAAATGCACGTAACAGTGACCGGCGTCACAGGGGGGCGGGATAGTCACCAAGCCCCCCAGGGACGGGGGAGCGACCCGGACGAGCCGAGGAGAGCCCCCGTGGGAGTGGCAGCCGCCAAGCGGGACCGTACGCATTATCTGTATCTCGCCGTGATCGCGGCTGTGGGCCTCGGCATCGTCGTGGGCTTCGCGGCCCCGGACTTTGCCGTCGAACTCAAGCCGATCGGTACCGGCTTCGTGAACCTCATCAAGATGATGATCTCGCCCATCATCTTCTGCACGATCGTGCTGGGCGTCGGCTCGGTGCGCAAGGCCGCCAAGGTCGGCGCGGTCGGCGGCCTCGCCCTCGGCTACTTCCTGGTGATGTCGACCGTCGCACTCGCCATCGGTCTGCTCGTCGGCAACATCCTGGAGCCCGGCCAGGGCCTCCACCTCACCGAAGCGGTGCGCGCCGCCGGTGAGAAGCAGGCGGCGGGCGCCAGCGAGTCCACCGTCGACTTCCTGCTCGGCATCATCCCGACGACGATGGTGTCCGCCTTCACCGAGGGCGAGGTGCTGCAGACCCTGCTGATCGCCCTGCTCGCGGGCTTCGCACTCCAGGCCATGGGCTCGGCGGGCGAACCGGTCCTGCGCGGCATCGGCCACATCCAGCGCCTCGTCTTCCGGGTGCTCGCCATGATCATGTGGGCGGCCCCGGTCGGCGCGTTCGGCGCGATGGCGGCGGTGGTCGGCGAGACCGGCGTCGACGCCCTGAAGTCCCTCGCGATCATCATGGTCGGCTTCTACATCACGTGTGCGATCTTCGTCTTCGTGGTGCTCGGCACGATCCTGCGGCTGGTCGCCGGAGTGAACCTGCTGCTCCTGCTGAAGTACCTGGGCCGCGAATTCCTGCTGATCCTCTCCACCTCCTCGTCGGAGTCCGCCCTGCCGCGCCTCATCGCGAAGATGGAGCACCTCGGGGTCAGCAGGCCCGTCGTCGGCATCACCGTGCCGACCGGCTACTCCTTCAACCTCGACGGCACCGCGATCTACCTCACGATGTCCTCGCTCTTCATCGCCAACGCGATGGGCGACCCGCTGAGCGCGGGTGAGCAGATCTCGCTCCTGCTCTTCATGATCGTCGCGTCGAAGGGCGCGGCCGGAGTCACCGGCGCGGGCCTGGCCACCCTCGCGGGCGGTCTCCAGTCGCACCGCCCCGGACTGGTCGACGGCGTCGGACTGATCGTCGGCATCGACCGCTTCATGAGCGAGGCCCGCGCCATGACGAACTTCGCCGGCAACGCGGTGGCCACTGTCCTGGTCGGCACCTGGACCAAGGAGATCGACAAGGAGCGGGTGGACCAGGTCCTGTCCGGTGCGCTCCCGTGGAACGAGAAGATGCTCAACCAGGACGCCGAGGGCACGGGCGTCCCGGAGCCGCGGGACGGCGACCAGGAGCCCGCCGTGGCGAAGGCCTAGACACCGAACACCCGGCACACGGACAGAGGGCCGTCGCGGAAGCTCCCGCGACGGCCCTCTGCCTCTGTCTCCTTGCCTTGACGTCCGCGTAAAGGTTTACCGTCGAAGACATGCGAATCGGGGAGCTGGCCGAGCGGGCCGGGACGACCACGCGGACTCTGCGGTACTACGAGTCACGCGGACTGCTGCCTGCGCGGCGGGCCGGAAACGGGTACCGGGCGTACGACGAGGACGATCTGCGTCTGGTCCAGCAGATCAGGACCCTCCAGGACTTCGGCTTCGAACTGGAGGAGACCCGGCCGTTCGTCGAATGCCTGCGCGCCGGCCACCCGGCCGGTGACGCCTGCCCCGCCTCGCTCGCCGTCTACCGGAGCAAGCTCGGCGAGCTCGACTCGCTCATCGAGCAGCTCCAGGCGGTACGCGTCCAAGTGGGCGCGCAGCTCGCCAGGGCCGAGCTGGAGGCCGCTGCAGAGCTTCCCGGCGGCCCGGAACCACGTTGTGAACTGGGAGGATGACAGATGATTCATGCAGAGGGCGTGGCCGAGGTCACCGACACCACCTTCGACGGGGAGGTGCTGGCGGCCGACCTCCCCGTACTGGTCGAGTTCACCGCCGACTGGTGCGGCCCGTGCCGCCAGCTCGCCCCCGTGCTCAGCGCCGTCGCCGCCGAGGAGGCCGGGCGCATCAAGATCGTCCAGATCGACGTCGACCGCAACCCGGGGATCGCGAGCCGGTATGCGGTGCTGTCGATGCCGACCCTGATGGTGTTCCGCTCCGGCGAACCGGTGAAGTCGATGGTGGGCGCCCGCCCCAAGCGCAGGCTGCTCCAGGAACTGGAGGACGTGTTCGAGGTGGTGTGAGGCGGGGCGTACGTATCTCCAGGCGGCCGTCTGCGCGGTACCTGCGCAACTCGACGCGGTCAGGGGGTTTTCATCAGGTCGCGGAGGGTGCCGACCAGTGCGTGGATGTCACGTTCGACGGGCGGGTCGGCGGGGGCTGTCGGGGCCGGGCCCAGGGCGGGTGTGCGGCAGCTGCGACAGAGGCCGTCGGGGAGTGCTTCGGATGGGCCGGGTGTGCCGCATTCGGTGCATTCCACCATCAGACGGCGGCCGGGAGTGCTTGGCGCGGCCGGTGTCGGGACGGTGGGCAGGTGGGGCGGGATCTTGTCGCTGAGGCGGCGGCGTACGAAGCCGATGGGGGAGCCGACCTGGGCGGGGAGGCCGGAGGTGAGGGCATGGGTGAGGTAGTCGGTGTCCACGCCTCGGGCGAACCACTGGGCGGCCGGCGACTCCAGGACGGCGCAGTCGGCGGCGGAGAGGGCCAGGCGCGGTTCGATCCGGCCCAGTTGGGCCAGAGCGAGGTACGCGGGCGAGGGTTGCCCCGGGGCCGGTTCAGGGGTCTGCCGCTTCGGTACGTCGGGTACGGGGCCGGGCGAGGTGGGCTGAGCTGTGGGCTCGGCCGGTGTCACGGGGGCCGGGGCCTGCGATTCAGCCCCGGCCCGGGGAGCGGTTGCTTCTTGGGTGGCTCGGTTGTTCTCGGCGTCCAGGAAGGCGCCCCACCATTCGTTGTCGCGAGCGGTGCGGGACCAGAAGGTGCGGGTGACCCAGCGGACCTGGCCGCGCTCCTCGATCCGGCACTGGGCGTACCGCAGGTGACCGGCCACTCCCAGTGCCCTGAGGGCGCTGCCGACGGCCATCTGCCCGTACAGGGGGATGCTCCTGGCCAGCGACTTGATGTCCATGGCCGCACCGTCGGGCAGGTGGTCGACGTACCCGGCGATGTAGCGCTCGCGCTCGGGCAGAAGCATGAAGTCATCTGCGTGCGCGGGGCGTTGGTCCGGTGCGGATCGCTTGCCGTAGCCGCGGTTGGCTTTCGCGTACGGGCGTGAGGATGCGGGCGCACGCAGGGCAGGGCTAAAGTTCTCGGTAGCCACGAGATCGCTCGTTTCGATCTTTGGGTGAGACCCCGGCCCGGTGCTTCCAACACCGCGTCGGGGTCGTTTTGTTGGGGGCACCGTAAGCAGCCCCGGTGGCGCGCTGCAAGCTGGTCACGATTAGTCATACTTGCTGGCCGTGACGGGTCGGGGAGGGTAGGAAGGTTTTCCCAACCCCCTTCTTTTACCTACCGGTTGACCAAGAGCGCTCGAATCCCGGAGCCCGGATTCCGACGCCCGGATCCCGAAGCTCAAGCGTCGGGCCCAGCCCCCTCCTCGTACCCACGAAAGGGTGAACCAGCCGGTCCCGGAGCTCGAAGCCCGGAACTCGGGTTCCGAGCCGCAGTGTGGCACTGCTCGACCGACGGAGCCGGGCGCAGCCACCGCCCGTCGTGGCACTTCGTAAGCTCTCGGCCGATAGGCCGCGATGTGTTGCTGCTGGGCACTCGACGTCACTGAATTGCTGGGACGCCCCTCGAATGCGCGTATGTCCAATGCCGTGCCGGGCCGGCTTGCCGTCTGGGGAGAGCTGTGTCAGCGCGTAGCCGAGATGAAGGCCATCGAGGACCTCTCTCATCGGCGATGCTCGCGGAGTGCTCAGTCGGGCAGATGAGGGACCTCTGAGCCGCAAGGCGCTGAAGAAGCTCGGTCGGCCGAGCGCGAACAACTGGGACCGGCGCCGTCTCGACGTCGCCAGGGCCCACGCGATGCTCGGCTCCCACCAGGACGCAATGGACGAGCTGAACACGATCAGGCGGGCCACGGGAGCTGCTCGCTGCGATCCAAAGAGGGCACGTCGCGGACCTGCCGACCGCCCCACTGGCGAACGTCGCCGCCTGCGGGGCAGCCAGCCCGGATGTTGATGGCCTTTCAGTGCTGGATCAGGCCGCTGACCGGGACGGCAGCGACGTGGCCGGTTGCCGGAAGCGTCTGTGCCAGGGCGAGGCCGATGTCGACCAGCGATGACCGGCGCAGGCAGGCGGCGTCGGGAATCGGAGTCCAGACCGACTCGGCGATTTCGCCGTTCGGCTCAGGCCGGAGTTGGCCGCCGGTGATACGGACCTGGTAGAAGATGCCGACATTCTGGTGCTCGGGCAGGCCGGGCAAGGGGCGGTCGGCTGCGGGGATCACCCTGGAGTCCACGCCCAGCAGGCGTTCGACCACCGCGTCGCAGCCGGTTTCCTCAGCGACCTCCCGGATCACCGCGTCGAACGGGTCCTCCGCGTGCTCGACCCTGCCGCCCGGAAGGGTCCAGTTGCTCTCGCCCTTCGGCGGTACGTGACGGGCGAGCAGCACCCGCCCGCCCTCGATGCACACGGCGTACGCCGCCAGCCGGAAACTCATCCCCCGCACCTCCCACCGGACCCTCAGGGTGCTCGGCCGCATGTTGATTCTCTGCAAGCCGTAAACCTAGTTGATCACCGCAGAGTGAGTCGGGTATGAAAAGCCCATGCTACGAGGAAGCAAGATCGGGCTCCGCGCCCGGCACGAGTTGGACGTCCCCGTCCTGCACGCTGAACTGTACGACGACGTGGCGACGAGATCGAGGGCCGACTCGCGACCCTGGCGCCCCGTCACGCCGGGCTCCGCGGCGTCGCCCTACGCGGTCGCGGATCCTGACGATGAGGCTGCCTGTTTCTCTGTTGTATCCCTGGAAAACGACGAGTTGGCGGGAGAGGCGCTGCTGTGGGGCATCGACACCCACAACAGAAGCGCACACCTGGGCATCTCACTGCGGCCGACATTCCGTAACCGCGGGTTCGGCGTCGACGTCCTCCAGGTGCTGTGCGACTACGGCTTCACAGTGCGTGGACTGCACCGGCTGCAACTCGAAACGCTTGCCGACAACACGGCGATGATCCGCGCAGCTTCCCGCGCCGGGTTCACCCAGGAAGGAAGGCTTCACGCTTCCGCGTGGGTCAACGGTGAGTTCGTCGACGAGGTGATCTTCGGGTTGCTCGCCGACGCCCGGCACCGGTGATGGTGATGCGACATCCGACGGCTGCCCAGCAACACCACCTGGTAAAGCCCTGCCGGGCGACCCGGGCCTCCCGGGCCCGGGACAATCCGATCGACGATGGCCAGGCAGAAGGCAAGAAGATCGTCCGGCGACTCGGGCAGGAGGCCCGCCCGACGCCCCGGTCGTCGCCGACGTCGTCGCCCGCCAGAGAGGTCTGGACGCGGACGGAACCGCGCAGGTTCATCGATTCCTGGATGTGGTTGAGCCGGAACCCGCACGCGATTGCTTTTCGATGAGCAGACCGACGCGCGGGGCCACGCTCTCGATGAGCACGTGATGGTCTGAGTAGGCGCTGTCGCCCGGCCCGCACCAGCGGCGCGGTTCGCTGCTGGAGAGGTAGTCGAGTTTGCAGCCGCCGTCGTGGGTGGCGCGACCGGTACGTGCCGCGACCTGCTGGTCGCACTCCTGGAAGCCCGGGGTGCCGGGGCCCTTGGAGTACAGGTCGGCCGGCCGGCCAGATCCAGGCGGTGGTGTTGCCCGGCCAGTCCGGGGGCAGGGAGCTGAAGTCCCCGCCGAACACCACGTGGGGGAACTGCGTGACGACGCTCTGGATGTCCTTCAGCTGGTCGTCGCGACAGTCCCGGTCGGGGTGCACTGGGTTGGCCTCGCGCAGGGAGTTGCGGACCGGGGCGAAGTGCTGGCGCCAGTGGATCGCGGTGGTGTCAGACACGCTCAGAGGCCGGCGCAGCCTGGAGTAACACGGTGGCAGGACACCGGCTGGAGTCTTCGCCCGCACGGGACAAAGACTCCTCGCTCTCGCCGAGGGCATCTGTCACCACCGGACTACCGGCGCCAAGGTCAAACGCTCCTTGATCGCCTGCGACCGCTGAAAACAGACTCACTCCTCTACGGGTGGTAGATCTCCTGCATGGCGGTGATCTGGCTCTGGCCGTTGACGCGGTAGTAGAAGTGCGGGCTGTTGGCGAGCTTGTGGTTCACCAGCCACTTCGGGGTGACCTTCACGGTTGTGGTGTCGCTGAGGACCTTGACGGAGGCGCCTGAGGCGAAGACGTACGACCGGGCCGCTCCACTCGGGGTGTAGTCGACGTCCTCGTCGTTCTCTGTGTTCACCTTGCACGTCTCCGGGGTGACGCGCACGACGGTGTTGCCCTGGAAGTTCTTGGCGGAGTCCAGCTTGAAGAAGTGCTTGTACCCCGCGGGCAGGTGGCACGGCTTCCAGGCCGTAGCCCCCGTGGTCCTGGCCTGTGCGTTGGCGGCGGTGACCGCACCCGGACCGCGGGTGGCCGAACCGGCCTTGGTGGACACGGCCGGGGTGCTTGCCGTCGCGTTCGGGCTGGCGCTTGAAGACCCGCACGCGGCGGCGAGGAGCGCGGCGGCGGAGGCGAGGACGACGGCGGTGGAGACGTAACGGTGGTTCATGAACATCCTCTGCTACGAAGATCTGCTGACACCATGGGAGATACCGGACCGCAGGTGAGGGTTTCACCGACCGTCGGCTGTGACCGTACGGTGACACCCGTCACACCGCGGAGACGATCGGCCGGCCCGGCGCTCCTGGTCCAGGGCGCCCTGCCGCCCGCCCCGAAGCAGATGGCACGCGCTGGGCCCTGCTCTGCGGTCGTCGCCGTCACCGCAGCCGCGATCCTGGCCCGGCTCGACGCCTGGGCCAGGGACAGGCCCAGAGCCCGGCCTGGCACCTCGCCCCGCCGAGCATCAACTCGACGGGGCGAATTAACCAACGGCATCCACCCGGCCGGGGCACGCTCGTCGCGCTGCTGAGCCAGCAGGGCGTCGCAGCGATGGCGGCCGCGGAGCGGCCGGCCCTGGAGAACGCGGGCCAATCCGGCTTGCCTGATCGATCACGGACTAAAGAAGCGACGTTGGTCCCTGGTCCGTCTGTCGGCCTTCTCGCCCGTGCCGCCGAGCAGCAAGTCCACGGCGATTGTGTCGAAGAATTGCACGGCCATGCCATGGCGTTCGGGGCAGTCGTCCAAGCCCGGCTCCTGGCCTAGGACATGACGTCGAGCGGCCGCAGGAAGCGGCGTTCGTACCGCTTGATGCAGCGGGTGTTACGAGCCAGTTCGGGGCCGAGAACATCCCCGCTGCCGCCATCGCCCCGTATCTGCGGACCATCGTGAACATCCTGCCGCCCATCGTGGCCGGGACGGCGGCCGACATCGATGCGAAGGAGTACAACGGCGCGGGTGCCAACCTCGCCATGATGACCGCGAGTGTCGATCACCTGCTGCACGCGTCCCGCGGCAGGGGGGGGGGCTGGACACACCCCGGCTGGAGGCGATCAAGGCCGTCTGTGACCGTGCGATCGCCAAGGGGCACGGCGCCGATTCATGGGCGAGCACGGTCGAGGCGCTCAGCCGCTGAGCAGGGCATGGCGCGGGGCCCGCAACCAGGAGGTGGTCGCGGGCCCCGCGGGCGGGATCACACCGGCTTCAGCCAGACCGTCGCCAGGGGCGGCAGTGTCAGCAGGATGCTGCCGGGCCGGCCGTGCGCGGCCACCCGCTCGGGCTTCAGCGGCCCGGGATGGTGTACGTCGCTGCCGCCGTACCGCGCGGCGTCCGTATTGAGGACCTCCGCCCACGCGACCTGATCACCGAGGACGTCCGGGACACCGATGCGGTAGTCGTGCCGCACCACCGGGGAGAAATTGCTGACGGCGAGCAGCGGCGAGCCGTGCGCGTCGTAGCGCAGGAAGGCGAAGGCGTTGTCCTCGGCCGCACCGCCGTCCACCCAGTCGAAGCCCTCCGGAACGGTGTCGCGCTGCCAGAGCGCGGGAGTGGCGCCGTACACCGCGTTCAGGTCGCCGACCAGGGTACGTACGCCCCGGTGGTCGCTCTCCGCCTCGTACGAAGGGTCGAGCAGCCACCAGTCCGGACCGTGCCCCTCGGACCACTCCGCCCCCTGCGCGAACTCCTGGCCCATGAAGAGGAGTTGCTTGCCCGGGTGGGCCCACATGAAGCCGAGGTACGCCCGGTGGTTGGCGCGCTGCTGCCACCAGTCGCCGGGCATCTTGCTGACCAGTGCCTGCTTTCCGTGCACCACCTCGTCGTGCGAGATCGGCAGGACGTAGTTCTCGCTGTACGCGTACACCATCGAGAAGGTCATCTCGTTGTGGTGGTACTTGCGGTGCACCGGCTCCTTCGACACGTACTGCAAGGAGTCGTGCATCCAGCCCATGTTCCACTTCAGCCCGAAGCCGAGCCCGCCGAAACCGTCGGGGCCGACGTGGTGGGTGGCGCGGGTGACGCCGTTCCAGGCGGTGGACTCCTCGGCGATGGTGACGACGCCCGGATTGCGTCGGTAGACGGTTGCGTTCATTTCCTGGAGGAAGGCGACGGCATCCAGGTTCTCCCGGCCGCCGCGCTCGTTCGGGGACCATTCCCCGTCCTCGCGCGAGTAGTCGAGATAGAGCATCGAGGCGACGGCGTCGACCCGCAGCCCGTCGATGTGGAACTCCTCGCACCAGTAAGTGGCATTGGCTACAAGGAAGTTGCGCACCTCCGTGCGCCCGTAGTCGAACTCCAGCGTGCCCCAGTCGGGATGTGCCGCCCGCGACGGGTCCGAGTGCTCGTACAGCGGGCGGCCGTCGAACTCCGCGAGCGCCCAGTCGTCGCGCGGGAAGTGCGCGGGCACCCAGTCGACGATGACACCGATGCCGGCCCGGTGCAGCGCGTCGATGAGGAAACGGAAGTCGTCCGGTGTGCCCATGCGTGACGTCGGGGCGTAGAAACCGGTGACCTGATAGCCCCAGGAACCGCCGAAGGGATGCTCGGAGACCGGCATCAGCTCCACATGTGTGAACCCGAGATCCCTTACGTACGCAGGGAGTTGGGAGGCCAGCTGACGGTACGAAAGTCCCGGCCGCCAGGACGGCAGATGCACCTCGTACACGGAGAACGGCGCCTCGTGCACCGGTACGTCCCCCCGGTGCGCCATCCATCCCTGGTCCTGCCACTCATGGTGCGAGGCCGTCACGATCGAAGCGGTGGAGGGCGGTACCTCGGTACGGCGGGCCATCGGATCGGCCCGTTTGGTGTGCGAACCGTCCGGGCGGCAGATGTCGAACTTGTAGAGCGTGCCCTCCCCGATCGCGGGCAGGAACAGCTCCCACACCCCGCTGGAGCCGAGCGAACGCATCGGGAAGCCGGTGCCGTCCCAGTAGTTGAAGTCCCCGATGACCCGCACACCGCGGGCGTTGGGGGCCCAGACGGTGAACCGGGTGCCCGCGACCCCCTGGTGTTCCATGGGCTGCGCGCCGAGGGCGGTCCACAGCTCTTCGTGGCGTCCCTCGCCGATCAGATGCAGATCGAGATCGCCGAGCGCGGGCAGGAAACGGTACGGATCCTGCACCTCGGTCTCGTTGTCCTCGTAGGCGACCAGGAGCTGGTATTCGGGGAGCGAGGGCATCGGCAGCAGCCCGGAGAAGAGGCCGTCGCCGTCGTCGTGCAGCTGTGCCCGCAGCCCCTTGGCGAGCACGGTCACGGACTGTGCGTACGGGCGCAGCACCCGGAAGGTCACACCGCCGCGGACCATGTGGGCGCCGAGCAGGTCGTGCGGGGCATGGTGCTCACCGGCGAGCAGCCGGCCCCGGTCGCCGTCGTCGAGGGGGCGCGCCTGTCGCACTCCCTGGCTGCCGGTGCCCCCGCGGGCACGTGGTGGCGCGGCACTGTCACCGGTTCCGGCAGCTCGCTTGCCCGCCGGCTTCTTCCGCTCGGCCGGGGCGGCCGGTTCCGAGGAGGGCGGGGTGGCCACCTCCTCCGAGGCCGCGGGGGGTGCCGTCGCGTCCGGTGTGAGCAGGGGGATTTGAGGGGCCTCGGTGGCGGCGGGTGTTTTGCGGGACGGCTTGCGGGCGGTCACGGGGACAGCCTCCTCGGAGGGTGTTGTCGGGGCGGAACAGGGCCGGACAGGGCGGAACAGCGGGGACGGACGAGGCAGGGCGGGACGGGGTGCGGGTGCGACGACGGCGGGTCCGCTGACGGGCGGCGGCACCCGGGCCGTCAGTCGGCGACGGCGGCCAGACGGTGGATCGCCGCCATCGGGACCGGAAGCCAGTCGGGCCGGTGCCGTGCCTCGTACAGCACCTCGTACACCGCCTTGTCGGTCTCATGGGCGCGCAACAACTCCGGTTCGCTGCGCGGGTCGACGCCCGAGGTTTTGGCGTACCCCTCGCAGTAGGCGGTCCGGCAGCGTGCCGCCCAGTCGGCGTTCCACGGGCGGTGCGAGCGGGCCGCGTAGTCGAAGGAGCGGAGCATGCCGGCGATGTCGCGCACCGGAGGCTGCGGACGGCGGCGCTCGGGCAGTGGCTTGGCCGGTTCGCCCTCGAAGTCGATCAGTGACCAGAAACCGTCGGCCGCGCGCAGCGTCTGGCCGAGATGGAGATCGCCGTGGACCCGCTGGGCCGCCCAGTTGTGACCCCGGTGACCCAGTGCGGCCACCGCGTCGAAGGCGGTACGCAGCCCGGGGACGTACGGCACGAGCGCCGGCACCGCCTGCGCGGCGGCTTCCAGCCGCTGCACCATCGCGGCGGCGAGATGCTCGGTCTGGGAGCGGTGCAGGGCGGGCGTCGGCAGGGCGGCGGCCAGCGCGGTGTGCACCTCGGCGGTGGCCCTGCCGAGCGCGTGGGCCTCGACGGTGAAGTCGCGGCCCGAGGCGAGGGCGTGCAGGGCGAGCTGCCAGCCGTCCTCGGCGCCGCGCAGGAACGGCTGCAGGACGCCGAGGGTGAGCGGCTGAGGGGTGGTGGCCTCGAACCAGGCGACGGGGGCGGGCACCCGTCCGCAGCCCTCGCGCGCGAGCGCGAGCGGCAGTTCCAGATCGGGGTTGGTGCCGGGGAAGATCCGGCGGAAGATCTTGAGGATGTAGGCGTTGCCGTAGACGAGTGAGGTGTTGGACTGCTCCGTGTCGAGCACGCGCGGCGCCAGCCCCGCGGCGATGGGGGCGCCGCCCCGGTCGAAGCGCAGGGAGCCGAGGGTGCCGGGGGTACGGAACCGTTCCAGCAGGAGTTCGGCGAGGCGCGGGTCGTGCAGTCCCTCGTAGACGGTGCAGCCGGCGAGCGGTCCTTTGGCCACATGACCGATGAGTGCGGGCGCCAGTCGCGGCGGCAGCGCGGACCTTACGCCGAGCAGCAGTTGATAGCAGTCGTCCGGCGACTGCGCGGGCATGGAGGGCTGGTGGACCCGGACCAGCAGATGGAGCAGTCCGGTCCCGGTCCGGGCGCCGACCACATCGCTGCCCACCGGCAGTATCTCGGTCGCCGACACCAGCGAGAACGCGGTGATCGGCCGCCCCTTGCCCGCGAACCACCGCTGCCGGGGCAGCCATTCGTGCAGCAGAGGGGCGAGAGACGGGAGCAGGGCTGTGCTGTCAGTCAGGGCGACCCGAGTGGATGCAGCCTCCGACATGGCATCGCGTCCTTTCCCCGGGCACACCACAGGATGCGAAGAGTGTCCCGGATTGCGGCAATAGCTGTCCGGCTGTGCGGGACGTGTCGGGTCAGGATGGTCCGTACGGACTCGACTCGAAGGGATCGAAACGCCAGATGAGGCCCGGAAGGGCCCGGAAGTGCTCGATGTGGGAGAGAGTGCCCCGTGCGGGGCGGCGGTAACCGCCCCGCGGTTGATGGTGCGAAGTGACGCCCGGTCAGCTCGGTGGCACGTCCTTGCGCAGCCGGAACCAGTAGAACCCGTGTCCCGCGAGAGTCAGCAGGTAGGGCCACTGACCGATGGCGGGGAAGCGCACCCCACCGATCAGCTCCACCGGATGACGCCCGTTGAACGACCTTAGATCCAGCTCCGTCGGCTGCGCGAACCGCGAGAAGTTGTGCACGCACAGCACGAGATCGTCCCCGTGCTCCCGGGTGAAGGCGAGCACGGCGGGGTTCGACGACGGCAGTTCGCTGTACGAGCCGAGACCGAAAGCGTGATTCTGCTTACGGATCTCGATCATCCGCCGCGTCCAGTGCAGCAGCGACGACGGGGAGGCCATCGCCGCCTCGACATTGGTGACTTGGTAGCCGTAGACCGGATCCATGATCGTGGGGAGGTAGAGCCGCCCGGGATCACTGGAGGAGAACCCGGCGTTCCGGTCGGGCGTCCACTGCATCGGAGTGCGTACGGCATCCCGGTCGCCCAGCCAGATGTTGTCGCCCATCCCGATCTCGTCCCCGTAGTAGAGGATCGGGGATCCGGGCAGGGACAGGAGCAGCGCCGTGAAGAGTTCGATCTGGTTGCGGTCGTTGTCCAGCAGGGGTGCCAGGCGCCGCCGGATACCGATGTTGGCCCGCATCCGTGGATCCTTGGCGTACTCCGCGTACATGTAGTCGCGCTCTTCGTCCGTGACCATTTCGAGGGTGAGCTCGTCGTGGTTGCGCAGGAAGATGCCCCACTGACAGTTCTTCGGGATCGCCGGTGTCTTCGCCAGGATTTCGGAGACCGGGTAGCGGCTCTCGCGCCGCACGGCCATGAAGATCCGTGGCATCACGGGGAAGTGGAACGCCATGTGGCACTCGTCGCCGCCGGCCTGGAACTCGCCGAAGTAGTCGACGACGTCCTCCGGCCACTGATTGGCCTCGGCGAGCAGCACGGTGTCCGGGTAGTTCGCGTCGATCTCCTTGCGGACCCGCTTGAGGAAGTCGTGTGTCTCCGGGAGGTTCTCGCAGTTGGTGCCCTCCCGCTGGTAGAGATACGGCACGGCGTCCACGCGGAATCCGTCGATTCCGAGGTCCAGCCAGAAGCGCAGCGCGGAGATGATCTCCTCCTGCACCGCCGGGTTCTCGTAGTTGAGATCGGGCTGGTGGGAGAAGAACCGGTGCCAGTAGTACTGCTTGCGCACCGGGTCGAAGGTCCAGTTGGACGTCTCCGTGTCGACGAAGATGATCCGGGCGTCCGGGAACTGCTTGTCGTCGTCGGCCCAGACGTAGTAGTCGCCGTACGGCCCTTCCGGGTCCGTGCGGGACTGCTGGAACCAGTCGTGCTGATCGCTCGTGTGGTTCATGACGAAGTCGATGATCACGCGCATCCCGCGCTGGTGCGCGGCGTCGACGAACTCCACGAAGTCGGCCAGGTCGCCGAACTCCGGCAGCACGGCGGTGTAGTCGGAGACGTCGTAGCCGCCGTCGCGCAGCGGCGACTTGAAGAACGGCGGGAGCCAGAGGCAGTCGACGCCCAGCCACTGCAGATAGTCCAGCTTGGCGGTGATGCCCTTGAGGTCGCCGATGCCGTCGCCGTTGGAGTCCTGGAAGGACCGGACGAGGACCTCGTAGAAAACGGCGCGCTTGAACCAGTCGGGATCGCGGTCCTTGGCCGGGGTGTCCTCGAACAGGTCGTGGACAGGCTCATTGACGATCATGGTGTGGGTGACCCTCCGGTCGGCGGGGACGGTCGCAGGACGACGATGTGCGCGGGCGTGACGCCCGGCTCTAGGCGCACATAGAAGGTCCTGCCCCAGTGATAGGTATCGCCGGTGAGCTCGTCGCGCACCGGCACGCTCTCGTGCCAGTCGAGGCCGAGTTGCGGCATGTCCAACGAGACCGTGGCCTCCTGGGTGTGGTGCGGGTCGAGGTTGACGACCACCAGAACGATGTTCGGCCCCGAACGCTTGCTGTACGCGATCAACGCGTCGTTGTCGGCGGAGTGGAAGTGCACATCGCGCAGCTGCTGCAACGCCGGGTGGCGGCGCCTGATGCGGTTGAGCGAGGTGATGAGCGGGGCCAGCGAACGGCCTTCGCGCTCCGCCGACTCCCAGTTCCTGGGCCGGATTTCGTACTTCTCCGAGTCGATGTACTCCTCGCTGCCGGGCCGGACCGGGGTGTTCTCGCACAGCTCGTACCCCGCGTACACACCCCAGGCCGGGGAGAGCGTCGCGGCGAGCACGGCCCGCGCCTCGAAGGCCGGGCGGCCCCCGTCCTGGAGGTAACCCGGCAGGATGTCCGGGGTGTTCACGAAGAAGTTGGGCCGCATGCAGGAGGCGGATTCGCCCGACAGCTCCGTGACGTACTCGGTGATTTCCTGCTTGGTGTTGCGCCAGGTGAAATACGTGTACGACTGCTGGAAGCCGATGGCGGCGAGCGTTTTCATCATGGCGGGCCGGGTGAATGCCTCGGCGAGGAAGATCACATCCGGGTCGGTCCGGTTGATATCGGCGATCACCTTCTCCCAGAAGATCACCGGTTTGGTGTGCGGATTGTCGACGCGGAAGATCCGTACCCCGTGATCCATCCAGAAGCGCAGAATGCGCGACGTCTCCGTGACCAGGCCGTGCAGATCCTTGTCGAACGCGATCGGATAGATGTCCTGGTATTTCTTCGGCGGATTCTCGGCGTAGGCGATGGTGCCGTCGGCGCGGTGGTGGAACCACTCGGGGTGTTTCTCGACCCAGGGGTGGTCGGGAGAACACTGGAGTGCGAAATCCAGTGCGATCTCCATGCGCAGGGTGCGGGCGGTCTCGACGAAATGATCGAAGTCGTCGAGGGTTCCCAGCTCGGGATGGACGGCGTCGTGACCGCCCTCTGCCGAGCCGATCGCCCAGGGCACGCCCACGTCGTGGGGAGCAGGGGACAGCGAATTGTTGGGGCCCTTGCGGTGGGTGGTTCCGATGGGGTGGATGGGCGGGAGATAGACGACGTCGAAACCCATGGCGGCGACCGCGGGAAGCCGCTCGGCAGCCGTACGGAAGGTGCCGCTGATGATCCTTGCCGGCGCTTCCGCCGTCTTTCCCGCCTTCCCCGCCCTGCCCTTCTTCTTCGCCCCGGCCGGTTTGGCCGGTTCGACCCTGGCGCCCTCCGAGCGGGGGAACAGCTCGTACCAGGAACCGAACAGGGCTCGCCGGCGCTCGACCACCAGAGGAAGTGGGCGGGACACCGTGACCAGTTCGCGCAGCGGGTGACGGGCGAGCGCGGCCTGCGCCTCGGGGGCGAGCGTCGCGGCGAGCCGGGTGGCGGCCGGGCGGGACTCGTCGCGCAGTGCGTCGGCCGCGTCCAGCACCGCCTCGCGCCCGTCCCGCTTGGGTACGCCCGCGGCGGCCCGCTCGTACAGCTCGGCGCCCTCCACCAGGACGAGCGCAGTGTCGATCCCCGCCGGGATCTTGATCAGGGCGTGCTGCCGCCAGGTGGTGACCGGGTCGCTCCAGGCCTCGACCGTATACGTCCAGCGGCCCTCGGTGACCGGGGTGACGTCGGCGCCCCAGCGGTCGGTGCCGGGAGCGAGCTCCCGCATCGGTGTCCAGGGCCCTGGGCGCCCGTTCGGATCCAGCAGGACCACATTGGCGGCGACGGCGTCATGGCCCTCGCGGAAGATGGTCGCGGTGACCTGGAAGGTCTCTGAGACAACGGCCTTGGCGGGCCTTCTGCCGCAGTCGACGAGGGGACGGACGTCGAGGACGGGAATGCGACCGATCATGGAATCACCTGGGGACTGGAGCTCGGGCTGAACGGGGCGCGACGCGGCCGCGGAGGGCGGAATACGCGCACCGCGACCGATGGGGTCCGTCCTTTCTAGCTGCTCCGTTGACGGCTGATGGGGTGTGGGCATGGCCGCTCCTGTCCGCATTCACTCGAATGGCACTCGAATTGCTGGGGCGCGGATGTGTTGCGCGGATGTAAACCGGATGAACACCGGTCCCGCAGGTGCCTCGCATTCATGCTGCATTCGGGCGGCATTCGCGTGGTCCCGGGATGCACCCGGGCTGTGTACCGGAGAAGCCTTCCCATGCTTCCCGGGGGGCCAATCCGGTGGTGTGTTAACTACTCGGGCGTATCTGTGACGACCTGAATGCGCCGGGCGCCGCCCCGCGTGCGCGGGGCTCGCCGGCGCCCCTCCGGACGCCACTGGGCAGCTTTCCCCTTGGTGTGAAGTGCCACAAGACCGAACGAGGGGATGGAATCGGCCATTACCTATGTGGCGGATGTGCCTGGACCGGCCGTTCGGGGCCCCGGGTACGGATGAGGTGGGGGCGGGCGGGGCGGAGATCGCCACGGGGCGGAAGCGGGGCGGGCGACCCGGCCGGCTCGACGCGCTGTAAGCCGGTCGCGCGCCGTGGCTGCGGCGCACGGCCCACCGTTAACGTCGAGGGTGACGGAGAGGCGCACACCGTGGTGCGTCCCCTCGGATTCGTACGTCCCCTGTAAAGGTGGAATACGTGAAGGCCATTCGTCGATTCACCGTGCGTCCCGTCCTCCCCGACCCCCTTCAACCGCTCAGCGACCTCGCCCGCAATCTGCGCTGGTCCTGGCACACCGAGACCCGTGAGCTCTTCCAGGCCGTCGACCCGGAGATCCGGCGGACGGCGGAATGCGACCCGGTGCGGCTGCTCGGTGCCGTATCCGCCGGGCGACTCGCCGAGCTGGCCCTGGACCAGCAGTTCCTGCACCGGCTGACCGAGGTGTCCGCAGACCTGCGGGACTACCTGGACGGTCCCAGGTGGTACCAGGAACGGCTGGCCCAGGGGGCAGAGCTGCCGGCCGCCATTGCCTACTTCTCACCCGAGTTCGGGGTGACCGCCGCACTGCCCCAGTACTCCGGCGGACTCGGCATTCTCGCCGGCGACCATCTCAAGGCCGCCAGCGATCTGGGCGTCCCCCTCATCGCGGTCGGCCTGCTCTACCGGCACGGCTACTTCCGCCAGAGCCTGTCCCGTGACGGCTGGCAGCAGGAGCACTATCCCGTACTCGACCCGAACGAGCTGCCGCTCACTCTGATCCGCGAAGCCGACGGCACCCCGAGCCGAGTGGTGCTGGCCCTTCCCGGTGGCCGTTCGCTGCACGCCCACATCTGGCAGGCCCAGGTGGGACGCGTACCGCTGCTGATGCTCGACTCCGACGTGGAGGAGAACGCGCCGGGCGAGCGCGAGGTGACCGACCGGCTGTACGGCGGCGGCAGCGAGCACCGGCTGCTCCAGGAGATGCTCCTCGGCATCGGCGGCGTACGGGCCGTGCGGACGTACTGCCGCCTCACGGGGCATCCGGCGCCGGAGGTGTTCCACACCAACGAGGGCCACGCCGGCTTCCTCGGACTCGAACGCATCCGTGAACTCTCCGGCACCGGCCTCGACTTCGACTCCGCGGTGGAGTCCGTGCGGGCCGGCACTGTCTTCACCACCCACACGCCCGTGCCCGCCGGGATCGACCGGTTCGACCGTGAGCTCGTCGCCCGGCACTTCGGGGACGACGGCGAACTCCCGGGAGTGGGCGTCGAACGCATCCTGCAACTGGGCATGGAGACCTACCCCGGCGGCGAGCCCGAGCTCTTCAATATGGCGGTGATGGGGCTGCGGCTCGCCCAGCGGGCCAACGGCGTCTCCACCCTCCACGGGTCGGTCAGCCGCGAGATGTTCGCCGGTCTCTGGCCGGGCTTCGACGCGGCGGAGGTGCCGATCACCTCGGTGACCAACGGGGTCCACGCACCCACCTGGGTCGCGCCCGAGATCCTCCGGCTGCGCAAGGGATACGGCGGCACTCCCGGACGCTGGGACTCCGCCGCCGATGTCCCGGACCGGGAACTCTGGGACCTGCGGCGGGCCCTGCGCGGACAACTGGTCACCGAGGTGCGCGAGCGGCTCTACGCCTCATGGCGCACCCGGGGCGCGGAAGCGGCCGAACTCGGCTGGATCGACAGCGTGCTGGACCCGGACGTGCTGACGATCGGCTTCGCCCGGCGGGTGCCCTCGTACAAGCGGCTGACGCTGATGCTGCGCGACCGCGACCGGCTGAGGGAACTGCTGCTCCACCCGGACCGCCCGATCCAGATCGTGGTCGCCGGCAAGGCCCACCCCGCCGACGACAGCGGAAAGCGGCTGGTGCGGGAGCTGGTGCGGTTCTCCGACGATCCGCGGGTGCGCCATCGCATCGTGTTCCTGCCGGACTATGGGATGGCCATGGCGCAGAAGCTCTACCCGGGCTGCGACGTCTGGCTCAACAACCCGCTGCGCCCCCTGGAGGCCTGTGGTACGAGCGGCATGAAGGCCGCGCTCAATGGCTGCCTCAATCTCTCGGTCCTCGACGGCTGGTGGGACGAGTGGTTCGAGCCGGACTTCGGATGGGCGATCCCCACGGCCGACGGTCTGGCCCTGGACGAGGACCGCCGGGACGATCTGGAGGCCAATGCCCTCTACGAGCTGATCGAGGACAGGGTCGCGCCGCGCTTCTACGACCGGGGCGGCGAAGGGCTCCCCGAGCGCTGGATCGAGATGGTCCGCCGCACGCTGGGCACCCTCGGGCCCAAGGTTCTGGCGGGGCGCATGGTGTCCGAGTACGTGGAACGGCTGTACGCGCCCGCCGCGATCGCCCAGCGTGCACTGGAGCCCGGTACGGCCCGGCAGCTCGCCGACTGGAAGGCCAGGGTCCGCGCCGCCTGGCCGCGCGTCGCCGTCGACCATGTGGAGGCCGTGGCGCCCAGCACGGCGGGCGGCCAGGCCGAGCTGGGGTCGACGCTGGTGCTACGGGTCCGGATCGCCCTCGGGGTGCTGGAACCCGACGATGTGGAGGTGCAGGCGGTGGCCGGCCGGGTGGACGCCGCCGACGGGATCTCGGATGCCCAGGTCTTCCCGCTGAAGCCCGCCGGGGGCCAGGACCTGGAGGGCCGCTGGCTCTACGACGGTCCGCTGGCCCTCGACCGCACCGGGCCGTACGGCTACACGGTGCGGGTGCTCCCCGCCCATCCGCTGCTGGCGACCAGCGCGGAGCTCGGCCTGGTGGCACTGCCCACGGAGTCGACGGGGGACGGCGCGGGCCTGCTGATGCGCTGACCCGCCGTCCCGTGGGGCCCGGCACCTGTGCGGTGCCGGGCCCCTTCGTTGTCTGAACCCAATGCCTTGACGTGTCCATGGGATGCCTTTAAGTTCCTCACTCATTGCAGAGTTCACAACTCGATTCGATGTCCATATCCGTGAACTTCGTTGGCTGTCGGGCGAGTTGCCGGACCACCCCCGTACCGGAAGGCACCCCACATGCGCACCGGAACTTTTCGAAGAGGCCCCGGTCTCGCCACCGCCCTCGCCTCGCTGATCACCGTGCTCTTCATGGCCCCGGCATCGGCGGACAGAGCCGCCCCCACCGCGAACCCCTCGGCGATGAGGCCCGCCGCGGCTGCTGCCCCCGCCACCTTCACCCACCCCGGCGTCCTCGTCAGCCGCCCCCAACTCGACTTCGTACGAGAGAAGGTGCAGGCCGGCACCGAGCCCTGGAAGAGCGCGTACGACCGGATGCTGGCCAGCACGTACGCATCGCTCAGCCGTACCGCCAAGCCGCGCGCCGTCGTCGAGTGCGGCTCGTATTCCAATCCCAACTACGGCTGCACCGACGAGCGCGAGGACGCGATCGCCGCGTACACGCTCTCGCTGGCCTGGTACATCAGCCAGGACAGCCGCTACGCCACGAAGGCCGTCGAGATCATGGACGCCTGGTCGGCCGTGATCCAGGACCACACCAACAGCAACGCCCCCCTCCAGACCGGCTGGGCCGGTTCCTCCTGGCCGCGCGCCGCCGAGATCATCAAGTACACCTACAGCAGCTGGCCGAACTCCGGCCGCTTCGCCACCATGCTGCGCAACGTCTACCTCCCGAAGGTCATCAACGGCTCCAACAGCAACGGGAACTGGGAGCTGAGCATGACCGAGGCCGCGATCGGCATCGCGGTCTTCCTGGAGGACCGAACCTCCTACGACAAGGCGGTCGCCAAGTTCCGCGGACGCGTCCCCGCGTACATCTATCTGACCTCCGACGGCGCCCTGCCGAAGACCGCGCCGGGCAGCGGCCTCGACACCCGCGACGAGATCATCAACTACTGGCAGGGCCAGACGACCTTCATGGACGGCCTCTCCCAGGAAACCTGCCGCGATCTCACCCACACCGGATACGGGCTCTCCGCCATCTCCCACATCGCCGAGACCAGCCGTATCCAGGGCCAGGACCTCTACCCCGAGATCGCCGACCGTCTGCGCCACGCACTGGGACTGCATGCCAAGTACCAGCTGGGCGCGGCAGTCCCGTCGACGCTGTGCGGTGGCACGCTCAAGGACAGCCTCGGCCCGGTCACCGAGGTCGGCTTCAACGCCCTGCACAACCGGATGGGCATCGCCATGACCAACACCCAGACCCTCACCGAGCAGCAGCGGCCCGCCGGGTCCAACAACCTGTTCGTCGCCTGGGAGACCCTGACCCACGCGAACAACCCCAACTGACCGGCACCTGCCGCAGACAGGAAACCGCCCGGGAGGAGCGTGCGCTCCTCCCGGGCGGTTCGGCCGGGTCAGGCCCGGCTCCGGGTTCAGAAGGTCAGCTTGAAGCTGTTGATCTTGCCGGTGTCGCCCGAGTAGACGTCCTGGACCTTGAGCTTCCAGGTGCCGTTGGCCACCTCGGAGGAGGCGTTGACCGTGTAGGTCGTCTGGACGTTGTCCGCCGAGTCGCTGGACGAGGAGTTCTTCAGCCGGTAGGCCGTGCCGTCCGGGGCGACGAGGTCGATGACCAGGTCACCGCGCCAGGTGTGGGTGATGTCCACGCCGACCTTGAGGGTGCTGGGCGCGTTGCCCGTGCGGCCGGTGACGTTGACCGAGCTGGTGACGGCCGAGCCGTGGTCCGGGATGGCGACGGCGGTGGTGTTCTCGAAGACCGTGCCGCCGGGGTCGGTGCCGCCGGGGCGCGAGCCGACGTTGATGCCGGCCCAGGCGTCGGCGACGGACTTGTACTCGGCGCTGGTCGTGCCGTACAGCTCACCGGCCGCGGCGAGGGTACCGGTGCGGGCCGCCGCGTAGTTCGTCGTGGAGGTGAACTTGGTGGTGAGCGCCTTGAACCAGATCAGGGCGGCCTTGTCGCGGCCGATGCCGGTCACCGGCAGACCGTCGGAGGTCGGGGAGTCGTACGAGACGCCGTTGATGACCTTGGCGCCGCTGCCCTCGGAGAGCAGGTAGAAGAAGTGGTTCGCCGGGCCCGAGGAGTAGTGGACGTCGACGTTGCCGATGCCCGAGTACCAGGCGTCCTTGGACGCGCCGTCCCGGCTCGGCTTGTCCTGGTAGCGCAGCGGGGTGCCGTCGCCGTTGATGTCGATCTTCTCACCGATGAGGTAGTCGCCCTTGTCGGTGGCGTTGTTGGCGTAGAACTCGACCGCGGTGGCGAAGATGTCGCTGGTCGCCTCGTTGAGGCCACCGGACTCACCGCTGTAGACCAGGTCGGCGGTGGCGGAGGTGACACCGTGCGTCATCTCGTGCGCGGCCACGTCGAGGGAGGTCAGCGGGCTCGCGTTGCCGCTGCCGTCGCCGTACGTCATGCAGAAGCAGCTGTCGTCCCAGAAGGCGTTGACGTAGTTGTTGCCGTAGTGGACGCGGGAGTACGCACCGACGCCGTCGCCCCGGATACCGGTGCGGCCCTGCACGTTCTTGTAGTAGTCCCAGGTCTCGGCCGCGCCGTAGTGCGCGTCCGCGGCCGCCGTCTCGGCGTTCTGCGCGGTGCCGTCGCCCCAGACGTCGTCGGAGCCGGAGAAGAGCGTCCCGGTGCCGGACGTGCCGTGGTTCAGGTTGTACGTCTTGTGGTTGCCGCGGCCCGTGTCGGTCAGCGTGTACGAGGGTGCGGTGCCGAGGGTGACCTGGCCGCTGTACTCGGTGTTGCCGGTGCCGTTCTCGATGCCCTGCCACTCGTACAGCTTCGCGCCGGTGGTGGCGTCGGTGATGACGTGCAGCTGGTTCGGGGTGCCGTCGTCCTGGAGACCGCCGACGACGGTCTCGTAGGCGAGCTGCGGCTTGCCCTGCGCCATCCAGACCACCTTGCGGGGTGCCCGGTCGGCCTCGGTCTTCTTGGAGCCGTCGGCCTTGGCGAGCCCGAGCGCCTGCTTCTCGGCAGCGGCGGGCGCGACGTCGGCCGCCGTGTCCACAGCCTTCAGCTGGCCGCTGGTGACCTTGGACGCCTTGGTCACGCCCTCGGTCGCGCCGGCCTTGGTCTCCTGGACGACCAGGTCGCCGCCGAGCACCGGAAGTCCGGCGAAGGTGCGCTCGTAACGCGTGTGCGTGGTGCCGTCGTTGTCCTGGATGACGTCCTTGACGACGAGCTTCTCCTGCGAGCCGAGACCGAGCTCCTTGGCCGTGGCCGCCTTGGTCGCGTCGGCCTCGTGGATGAGCTCGGCGCGCTTGGACGGGGTGAGCTGCTTGGCCAGGGCACCGTGGTCGGCGCCGGCGGCCGCCGGTACCGCTGCGGTGGCGCTGCCGGGAGTGGCAGTGGCCGTACCGGACTGGACTCCGACGGCGAGGAGAGCTGCTGCGGCTATCAGAGCGCCGGTCGCGGTGGCACGACGGCTGGGCGTGGATCTCACGCGGACTCCTTCTGCGATGGGGGGTACCGGCGGCCGGGTGAGCCGTCCGGGAAGAGCGAGAAGTGCGCAGAACGGGGTGAAGAGTCTCAGCCGGAAGACGGTCCTGTCAGGACCGCGTCAACAAGTTGGCCGGAATTCGTCCGTTGCCGGAAAAGTCATGTTCGTTAAGCGGACGTTTCGCCGATCATCACCGCGATGCCGTCCAGTGTCCGCCGCAGCCCGAATTCGAAGAGTGTGTCCAGGTCGAGCTCGAACTCATCGTGTTCGAATACCGAGTTGAGGAGCGGGTAGTCGCCACTGGCCGAGATGGCGTCGAACTGTGGCTCATTTCTTACCATCCACTCCGCGTCGGACAGCCCGGTGTCCTGACGCGCCTGTGCCTCCATGTCGGCGGCCATGGCCAGCCCCTGGACATGGGCGAACAGCGTGAGATGGATGTGCAGCATCGTGTGCGGCGAGAACCCGGAGCCCGACAGAGCGTGCAGCACCCACTCCGTATACCGCATCGCGCGCGGAGACGCCGTCGGCCGGGTGAAGGAGGCCATGGCCTGCGCCATCCACGGATGGCGCCCGTACACCGACCGGAGCCACCGGGCGGCGAGTTCCAGCCCCGACCGCCAGTCGCGGGGCACGGCGCCCAGCGGGCGTTCACCGAGGACCTCGTCCGACATCAGCCGCACCAGCTCGGCCTTGCCCGGCACATGGCGGTACAGCGCCATGGTGGAGGTGGACAGCGTGGTCGCGACCCGGCGCATGGACACCGCGGTCAGCCCTTCGGCGTCGGCCAGTTCGATGGCGGTACGCACAATGCGCTCACGGCTCAGGGCAGGGCCGCTCCCCGGGCCGGCAGGCCCCGGAGCGCGACGCTCGACGACGACCGTGCCGACGCCCGGCACCGCCCGTACGAGACCTTCGCCGCGCAGCACCGACAGTGCCTTGGTGGCGGTCGCCATGGCGACACCCCACTCCTGGACGATCGCACGGGTGGAGGGCACCCGGTCGCCCGGGGCGAGCTCACCGGAGACGATCCGACGACGGAGTTCACCGGCGATGCCGAGGTAGGGCGGTTCGGTCTGCACGGAGGCACTGTACTAGTGCACCGGAAACGGCGTACGCACCGTCAACTCGGGAGATATGGCGGGACGCACGAGACGGTCGGGAGGTGCACTGCAGCGGTGTTTGCGGTGTACGCGGCGCGGCTGCTGTGCTCCCGGCATGACCTCAGGACCGCACATCCCGGCACCACCCGTATCCGCCTCCGGCACCGGCGCGCCCGAGCCCGCCGCTCCACGCGCCGGACGCCGTGAATGGACCGCGCTCGGCGTGCTGATGCTGCCGCTGCTCTTCGTCTCGATGGATGTCTCCATCCTCTTCTACGCCCTGCCCGCCATCTGCGCGGACCTCGAACCGGGCTCCACCCAGCAGCTGTGGATCCTCGACATGTACGGCTTCGTCCTCGCCGGACTGCTCATCACCATGGGTGCGCTCGGCGACCGCATCGGCCGCCGGACCGTACTGATCACCGGCACGGTCCTCTTCGCCGCGGCCTCGGTCGCCGCCGCCTACGCCGAGTCCCCGGGGGCACTGATCGCCGCCCGGGCGCTCCTCGGCGTGGGCGGCGCCTGCCTCATGCCGTCCACTCTCGCCCTCGTCCGCAACCTCTTCCACGACCGGCGGCAGCGGGCCAGGGCGGTCGCTCTGTGGACGACCGTGATGGCCACCGGCATCTCCGTCGGCCCGGTCGTCAGCGGCGCCCTGCTCGAACACTTCTGGTGGGGTTCCGTCTTCCTCGTCAACCTGCCCGCGATGGCACTCCTGCTCGTCCTCGCACCGCTGCTGCTGCCGGAGTCCAGGACCCCCGCCGAGGGCAGGTTCGACATCCTGAGCGCGGTGCTCTCGCTCGCCGCGCTGCTGCCGCTGATCCACGGCATCAAGGAGCTCGCCAAGCACGGATACCAGCCCCTGCCGGCCCTCGGCGTCACTGTCGGCTCAGCCCTGGGCTTCGTCTTCCTCCGACGGCAGGCCCACCTGGCCCACCCGATGGTCGACCTCGCCCTTCTGCGCCGCCGCGCCTTCGGAGGATCGGTCCTCGTCAACATGCTGGCCATGGCCGCAACGGTCGGATTCGCGGCGTTCTTCTCCCAGTACGTGCAGTCCGTCCTGGGCAAGAGCCCCTTCGAGGCGGCGATGTGGAGCCTGGTGCCGTCCCTCGGAGTCGTGGTCGCCGCCCCGGCGGGCGGGGCGCTCGCCCGGCGGTTCGACCGCGGATACGTCATGGCCGGCGGGTTCCTGGTCTCCGCCGCGGGCTTCCTCTCGCTCACCCGGACCGGGACTCACTCGCCGCTCTGGATGACGCTCGCCGGGTCTGCCGTCTACGCGGGCGGGCTGGTCTCCGCGATGACGCTCGCCAATGAACTCGCCCTCGGAGCCGCGCCACCCGAGCGCGCGGGCTCCGCCGCCGCCGTCCTCGAATCGGGTCAGGAGCTCGGCGGGGCCCTGGGGATGGCGATGCTCGGTTCGGTCGGCGCCGCCGTCTACGGCCGGGGCATGAGCAGTACGGTGCCCGGCGTGCCCGACGCCGCGCGGGAGACCCTGGGAGGCGCGGTCGCGGTGGCCCGGCAGCTTCCGGACGACCTGCGGGACACGGTGCTCTCCACCGCGTTCCGGGCCTTCACCCACAGCCTGAACATGGCCGCGGCCGGCGCCGCCGCCGCGATGGCCGGCGCCGCCGTTCTCTCCATTGCCCTGCTCCGGGGTACGGGCTCCGCACCGGCCGACGGAGCGGGCAGCTGCACCCGTACCGAGGAGAAGCAACGGCCGCGGTGAAGCCCGCCGCCCTGTGCGGAGCCGGGTGCGTCAGCGGGTGGTGAGCACCATCCGGAAGCGGGCGGCACCGGACATCATCTTCCGGTACGCCTCGTCGGCCCCGTCCAGCGGCACGGGCTCGGTCATCGGGCGGATCCCGTGCAGGGCGCTGAACGCCATGGTGTCCTGTACGTCCTGCGCGGTGCCTGACGGGTGGCCCCGGACGACCTTGCCGCTCATGAGCAGCTGAGTCGGGCTGATCCCCAGCGGCTCGGCGTCCGCTCCGATGACCACCAGCTCACCGCGGGGGGCGAGCCCTTCCACGGTCGCAGTGATGGCCCCGGAGTTGGCGGCGGTGGCCAGGACGACCCTGGCGCCGCCGAGGGCCTGCAGCGCGTCCGCGACGGAGGTGTCTGCCGTGCTGTCGATGTAGTGGTGCGCGCCGAGCTCCTTGGCGAAGTCGGCCTTGGCGGCCCCGCGGGCGATGGCCACGGTCTCGAAGCCCATCGCGGCGGCGTACTGCACCCCCAGGTGACCGAGGCCGCCGATGCCGAGTACGGCAACCAGGTCACCCGGCCGGGCGGAGCTGCGCCGCAGCCCGTTGTACGTGGTCACGCCCGCGCAGCCCAAGGGCGCCGCATCGGTCGCCGACAGCGCGTCGGGGATGCGGGCCAGGGCGTCCGCCGGCGCGATCACCGTCTCGGCGTAGCCCCCGTCGTACGCCCATCCGGGGACCTTCAGGTTCTCGCACATGACGAAGTCGCCCTGCCTGCAGGGTGTGCAGTGGCCGCAGCTGCCGCCGAACCAGCCCACCGCCACGCGGTCGCCCACCTGCCAGGCGCTCTGCGTTCCCTCGCCGAGCTCCTCGATCCGCCCGGCGATCTCATGCCCGGGGACCAGCGGAAACCGTACGCCCGGAAGCGCGTCGTTCACGAAAAAGGCGTCGCTGTGGCAGATCCCGCAGGCATCCACGGCCATACGTACGTGGCCGGGGCCCGGCTGCGGCACCTCGCGCTCGACGATCTCGAACGGACCGCCGGCGGTGGCGACCTGCGCGGCTCGATAGGCGCTCATCTGGATCTCTCCGGTATACGGGTGGACGGCCCCCGGAATCAGCAGACCAGCTCCGGCACGATCGCGCGCGCCGGGTGGTCCGGGTGAGGGGCCACCCGCCACCCGCCACCCGCACCGACCGGCCGAACAGACTCAGCCCCGCCTCGGCGCGGAACCAGCCCACCGGGAGGGTCAGGCCCGCGAGGATCAGCACACCGCTCACCATCGCCCCCGTCCACCCCGGTGCCACGTGCAGCAGCAGCCGGACCGGAGTCCGCCAACGGTCGGCGCCGGACGGCACGGCAAGGGCCGGCGCGGTGGGGGCCGGCCCAGTGATGATCTTGCTGTGGCCGGTGTCCACACCCACTCAAAGATCATTTGCGGGACGGCCCTTGGGGAAGACCGAAAGGGACCCGACGAAGATCGCTACCGAACGTAGTTGTTGTTGAAGGGATCGCCGATTTGCTGATCCACTGCTGACGAACTTCCTCCACTGCTGACGGATTCGCGGATCCTGGAAGCCCTTGTAGGGAGCGCAAAATTGTGAGCACGAGTTCCTGCGGGAACGTCGGAATCCGCGTGTGATGAGCACTGATGTGTTGGCCGATCACGAGCAGAAGCCGCTGCCGGGATGTCGGTGGCGGTGACTGCGAGTAGTGGCGGTTCCGTCGTGTCCGTGGTCTCGACGGGGTGCGTTTCCTCTGAAGGGGCGAGAAGTACCTGGTCAGCGTATTGTGCCTGCGGCAAGCGCGGCACAGGAGGACGCGCCGAGTGCCCAGCACCGACCACGTCCGCGCTGGCCGGCAGCGAGGTCCCTCAAGAAGAAACGCACCCGTCTCGACGACGCCAACTCCGTGGCCCCGTGCCCGATTCTGTGACGTTCGGTCTGGCCGTCAGGTCGGATGGGCCGCGTGCCAGGCGGTCCAGATGTCGGCGCGAAGGCGTCCTCGGGCGGGAACGGTGTGGCCGTTGTCGCGGGCCCACGAGCGGACTTCGGCGACGGTCGGTTTCCCTCCATGAGGTTTCTGGATGGGCGAGGTGTCGTCCTGTGGCGTAGAGCCCCGGGCGGCAGAGGGGTCGGTGGCGGTACGGGTGGTGAAGCCTCGGCGGGCCAGAACGCGGCGTCGATGGACCGCGCCAACTTGAAGTCGCTGGTAGGCGTGGTGGTGTGCACGCCCTCCGGCGTACTTATGCTGGCCGGGGGCGACTGTCTGTGGTGTAGATCGTCTGGCAGGAGGTGCGCCGGGTTTCGCTCGCCTTCCGCCGCGTGGCTTCTACGATCCGTTTCATAGCGGATCCCGAGTTGGCGGAACGGATCACCGCGCGGCGCGCGGAGTCGGATGAACTCGAAGAACGGCTGGTCAAACAGCTGGCCGAGTACGGGCCGAGCGAGACGAACTCGCCGTGACTGAACGGGTCTGGCATCGGATGAGCGAGCTCCGCACCGATCCCACCCGCGCCACCCACCTCCTGCGCGGCCTGCTGGTCCTGGCGAACCCCGAAGTGAACCGCTGGCAGACTCTCTGTATTACAAGCAGCCGCCCACGGTCGGCACGAGCGCCTGACAGCTCGTCACATCAGTATCTTCACCAACGACTTCAAGATGGTGCTCGCTTGGTGATGTCGGGCATGATGAATGTGCGCTGAACTCGTATCCAATGACAGGAGGTTGATCGATGCACGGACACGGCAGTGGCCGGTCCGCACGAGCTTCGGCGGTCGTCATAGGCGAGATTGACTGCGATGCTGCGACCGCATCGATGCTTGAAGAGGCAGGCCTCACCGGGTCGGTGCGTGAGGCGTCGCGCTTCCTCGCTGTCTCTGTCCCCGTCACCGTACGGTCCGTGCAGGCGAAGTCCGGACTCGACCTGGTAGTCTCCGCGCGGCTCCATGCGCCTCGTGGCTGCCCGACTCCGGTGGCCTGTGCGCCGTCACCGTCCGTGGAGTACGTAGACGCCCAGGTGACGACCGGCGCGAACGTCTCGGTCACACCGGGCATCGGCACAGTCGGTGGCGGCGTGAATCGGACCACGAGCCGTCAGGAACTGGTCAGCAACGTCGTCGGAATCCGAACGGACCACCTGGAGTGGACAATTCCAGGCAGGCGCAGTGCAGTTGCCGGCAGTCGGGAGTTCCGGTTCTTCGTCCGTCAGGACGAAGTCCAGTACAGCTGGCTGGAATTGACGGCGGGGATAAGTGCCTCCCGCGGCTTCTTGCGGCGCACGTCCTCGGAGCCCGCAGAGCAGCGCGTGTGGGTGCCGCTGGTCGCCGAGAGTTCCCCGCAAGCGGGTGCCACTCTTGTGCTTCTTGAGGGACAGCGTGAGGGGCGTGGTGGCGAGGCGGCGCGGTTCTACCTCGGGCGTCCGCTGGACCTGCCGCTCTTCATGACAGCGGACGGACCGGCCGTGGGAAGGCCGGATGACGGCGGCACCGTGGTCGGGGCCTTCCGCTGGTTCGACAGCGTCGACGGGCGGCCCGGCTTCCAATGGGTCCAGAAGTCTTCGGACTGTGTCGTGTCGGTCGTGTCGGGCGAAGACCAGGGGGTGCGGATCCGCCCCGACACGACCGTGTTTGTTCCGGACGGAAGCGTCTTGCGTTTCCCCGACACTCGCTCTCTGCGCGTTCTATACGACGGCGAGCTGACGGCGGGCGGTCCCACCCTCCAGGACGCCCTCGATGTGTCAGTGGTCGTGGACGACGCCGTGGTGACCACGCACCGCACCGAATCGAATTACGTGACGATTGGGCGCAGCCTCAAGGACATCAGCATCAGTCGGCCCGACATCAGCCGCACGCACGGAGCCCTCGAACTCTCCGATGACGGCTGGTCGTACACCCACCTGAGCGGCGCCGGCAATGCCGTGCTGCTTCGCGGGGACGAGACCGTCGATGTGCGCCGAGACGCGGTCGTCCTTGTCCAGAGACACGACACCGTCGTGCTCAACGATCACGTGTCTCTCTCCATCGGCTGAAGCGATCTCGTTTTCCCCCGGGGCCGGGGCCTGACAGCGTGGAGGAGACGAAGGCATGAGTACGAGTACGTCCGCGGAGCCGTCGACCGGGTGGAACACCGGTGATGTGATCGACGGGCTCTACCAGTTGACCCGCCTCGTAGGACATGGAGGGATGGGTGTCGTCCACCGTGTGCGGCACCTGGGATGGGGCATCGACCTGGCGGTCAAGTCGCCGCTGCCGCAGCACGTGGCGCGCGCCACCGACGTGGAACGCTTCGTGGCCGAAGCGCAGACCTGGGTTTCCCTGGGGCTGCACCCGAATGTCTGCAGTTGCTACTACGTGCGCGTGCTCAACGGGGTCCCGCGGCTGTTCGCGGAGTACGTTCGCGGCGGCAGCCTGCGCGATTCCATCGACACCGGCGCCCTGTACGCCGGGGACCCGGAGACGGTCGTCACGCGCATCGTGCGGATCAGCTGCCAGATGGCGCGCGGACTCGAATTCGCCCACGACAGCGGCGTGTTGCACCGTGATGTGAAACCGTCCAACGTGCTGCTCGACAGCGGCGTCGACGGGGTTGCGAAGATCACGGACTTCGGCCTCGCCCAGGCATTGAGCACGGCCCCCGGGGGTCCGTCCGTGGGCGGTCTGACTCCCGCGTACGCGTCGCCGGAGCAGCTCCAGGGCAGGCCGCTGGGCAGGGCGTCCGACGTCTACAGCTTCGGGGTGTCCGTGCGGGAGATGTTCAGCGCGGCCGCGTCGGAGCAGTCCTCCACCACCGTCGGACCGCTGACCCGCGTGACGTACGACAGCCCTCCGTCCGCCGACGCACCGACACGGCAGATGCCGGAATCCCTCGCTCTCCTACTGGACCGCTGCCTCACGGAGGACCCGAGGTCCCGGCCCGACTCGATGGCGGAGATCGCGAGCGAACTGGAGGCCATCCATGGCCAGTTGGCCCCTGGGGCCCCGCTCCTCGTACCGCCCATGCAGGCTGAACTGAGGGCGGCCGAGTACAACAACCGCGCCCTGTCCCTGCTTGACCTCGGGCAACAGGAGCAGGCCGACGGCAAGTTGCGCAAGGCGCTCGAAGCGGACCCCCAGCACCTCGACGCAACGTACAACGCGGGACTGTTACGGTGGCGGCGCGGCGAGATCAGTGACGCCGCCATGCTCTCCGCCCTGCGCGTCGCCGGCCGCCATGCCGAAGACCCCTGGCACGCGCACCTGTTGACGGTGCAAGCGCATCTCGAGCGCGGCGCCGTGGACAGCGCGCGAGAGGTCCTGGAACTGGTCGCGCGTGACCATGCCGATGAACCGGAGACGCGCTCCGCGCGGCAGGCTCTGGACTCCCCGGACCTCGGTCACTTCTCCGCCGCCGGGACGACGTCCGTGCCCTGGTACCCGGACCCGGACCTCCCGCCCTTCGGCCAGGCCGGATTCACGCGGGACGGAACATGTGTGATCAGCGGAGACGCGAGCGGCGCGACCCGTCTGTGGGACGCGTCCACGGGGGAGTGTCTCCACAGCTGCCAGAACAGCGGGGTCTGGTCCGCCGATGTCAGCAGCATCGACGGCACATTCGGGCTCGCGCTCGCCCGCGGTGAGTGCATCCGCCTGTGGAACTTCGCGACAGGGCGCTCGCTCCGTATGTACACCCCGGTCGGAAACGAGACCGTCCGTGCCCTACGCCTCTCCCCTGACCAGGCCAGAGCGTATGCCGTGACGGGGGACGGCGAACTGCTCGGCTGGAATCTCCAGCAGGGAACGACGGCGCCACGCGGCGCGCTGGTTCTCCGTGCGCCCTTGGGCAAACGCGCGGCCTTCTCGATGGCGGAGGTGAGCCCCGACGGGGCCATGCTCCTCGTCTACCACGGAGACACTGAAGGCCGCCTGCATCTCGTGTGCCCCGGCTCCGCGGACCTCTCCCGTGTGCTCACGGAATCCTGCGCGCGGGTGTCGGCCATGGCATGGACCGCGGACGGCGCGCGCGTGGTCGTCGCGAGTGACGACGCGATGGTGCGGGTCTGGAATGTGCGGACCGGCGAGTGCGAGCGTCGCATGACGACGCTCCCCGGCATCACGGCGCTCGCTCTCGACGAGGAGACCCGCTGGGCGTTGACAGGGAACGAGGACGGCACCGTCTGCCTGTGGGATCTCACCGAACTGCGCTGCCTTCGTACGCTGCACGGGCACACGGCGGGGGTGTGCGCGGTCTGGCTCTCCCCGGACGGCCGCCACGCGCGGTCGGTCGCCGCGGACAACACCGTCCGCTCCTGGGAACTGTGCGCTCCTGTCGGGTACACGGCCGCACTGCGCGTGAGCCGCCCCCGTCCAGTGGTCGACCTGACCCGCTTCGGCGACCGGGCGCGCGAGCTGACGGCCCGGGCCGAGGCGGCCATCGCCGCCACCCACTACCGCACCGCACACCAACTCCTCGGCGAGGCACGCGCGTTACCCGGCTACGAGCGTGACGTGCGGCTCCTCCGTGCCTGGCGCGAACTCGCGGACCAGTTCCCCCGAACCGGACTGCGTACGGCGTGGATCAGACGGACGATGTCCGTCCCCGGCACCTCACTGCGCAGGGTGGGGACGAGTCTCTCCGACGACGGTCGATACGCGACGTGCGGGACTCTCTTCGGGGCGAACGTGTGGGATCTGCACAGCGGTGCGCCACTGTTCGACCTCGACGACGGGGTGCTGGCGACCAGGCTCGACGCCGAAGGCCGCAGGGCCGCCGGAGTGATGTCCTCGGGAACCATGCGTGTCTGGTCGACATCAGAGGGGGCGGAGGTCGCTTCGCTCGTCCCGGACGACCCGCACATCCTCACGTCGGCAGCCATCTCCGCCGACCTCAGCCGGGTGGTCGCGGCCGACACCGCCCACGTACTCCACCTCTGGGACCTGGCCGGTGGACGGCGCCTGCGCACGCTCACCGGACACACCTCGCGCGTCAACGCCGTCTGGATCAGCGCGGACCGGCGCACCGCGGTCTCCGGGGCGGACGACTCCCTGCGGCTGTGGGACCTGGCCGACGGCAGCTGCCTGCTCGACATCCCGGTCGATGACGCCTATGCCCCGCGCGACGTACGCGTGTCGGACGACGGCCGGCTCATCGTCGCGTGCGGGTACGAAGCGCCGTACCTGCGCATGTGGACCGGCACCGGGGAGCGCGTGCACGCGTTCGCCGAGCAGTCGGACCGGCTGGTGTGCCTGGCGCTGAGCCAGGACAGCCGGTTCGTCTTCGCGGGCGATCTGGCGGGCGCCGTGACGGTCTGGTCCGTCCGAACCGGTGACGTGGTGCACACCCTTGAGACAGGGCAGAGCGGGGTGCTCGACCTGCAGGTGACGCCGGACGGGCGGTACCTGCTCGTCGGCGGGCTCGACGGCACGGCGAGCCTGTGGGAACTGGACTGGGAGTTCAGCGTGCCGCACTCCTGAACCCGACCATGAAGAACCTGGGGGAACCTCATGCGCAACGAACTCAAGGTCGCCGACGACATCCGCGCGGAGCTCGGCACCGAGACGATGGACAGACTGCGGAACAACCTGGTGCCCGTGGACTGCCTGACCTGCGGCGAAGAGATCACTGGCGCGGATGTACTCAACCTCGCGATCGACGACGTGAACGTCGGACTCTTCGCCACCCTCCACCATCAGGAATGCCGCCCGTCGGCGTGGGTGCACCACACGCCTGAGCAGGCCCAGAACCTCAAGGTCAACCTGACGTGGCGGGCGTGCGTGGTGGACTGGCAAGGGGGGACGCCCGTGCTGCTCGTGAACCCGTCGTGCGAGGCAGCGGTGCTGATCCGGACGAACGCGTTGGCGAACATGTTCGGCAAGGCCTGGAGCATCGGCACGTTGAACAGGTGCGCGGGTGCCGGATTCGTCTCGCCCGGGCAGGCCTCGTCGGCCCGCAGCATGGAAGGGCTCAAGGCGCGTCTCGAACCGACGCGGCTGACCGTGCTGGCCGAGAGCGGTCCCTTGGAAGGCACTTCGTGGCATGCGGAGATCTCCGCGGCCGGACTCTCCCAAGTACAGGCAGCAGGGAATGTCCTGGTCGGGGTTACCACAGCGGTCGACCCGAAGCACGACGCCGTCACCGAAGCACGCCTCAAGGAACTGTCGCGCAGCGGTGAGGTGTTGTTCTCACTGGTCCCGGTCGAACGTCCTGAGCCCGAGGTCGACCCGGAGGCCCTGATGGCGGTCATGGAAGTGGTCCGAAGGGGCATGGGTTCCGTGCCCGGCGAGGAGCACATCGCCGTGACGTTGATGCTCTACCGGAACGGCACCACCCTCGGGGCCCTGCCTCGCCCGACGGGGCGCGACCTGTTGGTGGTGGTGTCGATGGTGGCCGGGCTGTGCTGGGGAAGCGGGCCCCTGCACGTGATGACCCATGACGATGGCACGGCTCGGCGCATCATGGACAGCTGCCGCAAGGTCTTCGGCCACGGTGGGTTCGTCGTCAGCCGCGTCGGCGAGCCGAGTTTCACGTCGGAACGACGCATCACCATCGGCACCTACCAGGAGATCGCCGCGGCGAGAGCGCGCTTCGACAGCGGCCCCCGCCCGTCCGCCGGCCTCCTGCCGATCGCTCTGGCGGTCGACCCTGTGCCCGACAGCGAGCGCGATGCCGTCCACAGTCGCTACAGCCGGCTCATCGAACTGTGAAGCCGGGTCGTCCGCCACACCAGGGGATCATCAGCCAGCGCTCCGGACCGGGGGCGAGAATGGCTCCTCGAATGGGGCTGATGCGGAAATGCGGCCGGGAGGAAGTGGCGTGGAGAATCGGTTCGCGGGCGGCTGCGCGTCGTGCTCGGTGTGGGTGGCGGCGAGCGGCGGGTTTCTCGGCAAGGGTCTCGACGGAGGCTGGGAAGTGCGGTGTGCGACCTGCCAGTACGTGGATGACCGTGCTGCGGTCGACGACTTCGACCCGGAGACCATCGAGTTGCCGACGGTGCCGCCGCCCGGCAGCGCAACCACCGTGGCTCTGCGCGTCCTCACGCCGAGCCGGGCGTGCTGGGCCTGCGGAAAGGACACGGTGTGCCTGATCGGCCTGTACCCGCAGCGGCCCGGCCGCGGCCATGTCGGGCTATTCACCACGGACAACGCCAAGACGATGGCGCTGGTGCGGCGGCTGCTCCAGCAGCACGGCCACGCTCCTTTGGCCGCGACCGTCAAGAGCCACTACAGCAGGACCATGCGCGAGCGGCAGTTGTCCAACGGCTGCTGCCACTGCGACGCGCTACAGGGCAACTTCCCCGTCCACGACGAGGCGTTGAGCCGCTTCGCCGCAGACGGCGCGGACGGGCTGGACACGTTGTTGGTCGCGGCGTGCCCTGTGCTGGAGTGGCAGGCCATTGTCCACGACAACAGAGGCGGCGTGAACCTCCCCGTCACGCCAGACTCTCCCGCCAAGCCCGGTGGAGCCCGGCGAAGCGGCCCGTGCCGCCGATGAGTTCGGACGGGGCACCGTCCTCCACGATGCGCCCGTGCTCCATCACCAGGACCCGGTCCGCGATCTCCACGGTCGACAGGCGGTGCGCGATCACGACCGCGGTGCGGCCGTGCAGCACCGTGTCCATGGCCCGCTGCACCGCCCGTTCGCCGGGGATGTCCAGGGAGCTCGTCGCCTCGTCGAGGATCAGCACCGCCGGGTTTGCCAGCAGGGCCCGTGCGAACGCGACCAACTGGCGCTGACCGGCCGAGATCCGGCCGCCCCGCTTGCGTACGTCGGTGTCGTATCCCTCGGGCAGTCCGGCGATGAAATCGTGTGCGCCGATCGCCTTGGCGGCCTGCTCGATCTCCTCACGGGTCGCGTCCGGGCTGCCGATCGCGATGTTCTCGGCAACCGTCCCGGAGAACAGGAACGCCTCCTGGGTCACCATCACCACACCCCGCCGCAGCTCCGGCACCGCCAGATCCCGCAGATCTGTCCCGTCCAGCAGCACCCGGCCGTCGGTCGGGTCGTAGAAGCGGGCCAGCAGCTTGGCGAGCGTCGACTTGCCCGCGCCCGTCGAACCGACCACGGCCACGGTCTGGCCGGCCGGGACCGTCAGATCGAAGCGGGGCAGCACCTCGCCGCCCGTCCGGTAGGCGAAGCGCACCGAGTCGAAGACGACCTCGCGGCCCGGGTGCTCACCTGTGAGGGCGGGCAGCTCCCGCGGATCCGATGTCTCGGGGACGGAAGGGGTCTGGGCCAGCAGACCCGCGATCTTCTCCAGCGAAGCCGCGGCCGACTGGTAGGAGTTGAGGAACATGCCGAGCCGGTCGATCGGGTCGTACAGCCGGCGCAGATACAGCACGGCCGCGGCCAGCACACCGAGCGCCAGGGTGCCCGACGCCACGCGGTACGCACCCCACAGCACGATCCCGGCGACCGCCGTGTTGGCGACCAGCCGGGAGCCGACGACATAGCGCGCCATCTCCAGCATCGCGCCGCCGTTCGACCGCCGGTGTGCGTGGTTGAGGTCCTCGAAGTGCCTGTCGTTGATGCGCTCGCGGCGGAAGGCCTGGACGGGACGGATGCCGTTCATCGACTCGGCGAACTTCACGATGACCGCGGCGATCGCCGTCGACCGCGCGGCGTAGAGCGCTCCGGCCCGCCGCTGGTAGAGCCGTACCAGCACATACAGGGGCGCGAAAGAGAGCACCGCGACCGCGCCGAGACCGAAGTCCAGCCAGAGGAGCACCAGCGAGATGGAGACGAAGGACAGGACGATGCCGATCAGTTCCTGCAGTCCCTCGCTGAGCAGTTCCCGCAGCGACTCCACATCTGTGGTGGAACGGGAGATCAGCCGGCCCGAGGTGTAGCGCTCATGGAAGTCCACGCTCAGCGCCTGTGCATGGCGGAAGATCCGCCCGCGCAGATCGAGCAGCACGTCCTGGTTGATCCGGGCGGAGGCCCGGATGAACGCATACTGCATGGCCCCCGCGGCCGCCGAGCACAGCGCGTACCCCACGGCCACCGCGATCAGCGGCCCGTAGTCCTTGTCCCGGAACGCGGGAACACCGCTGTCGATGGCGTACGCGACGAGCAGCGGGCCCGCCTGCACCGCCGCCTGCTGGATCAGCAGCAACAGCGCGGACACCATCACCCGGCCCCGGTGCGGCCGGAGCAGCGACATCAGCAGTGCGCGGGTCGCACCACGGGGCGTGGGCAGATCGTCCCGGTCGAACTGATCCCCGGCACCGCCGGAGGGGGACGGGCTCTCGGCCTTCTTCCGGGCATCGCGCCGGTCGGCGGGCCCGGTCGTCGTACTGGTCATCGGGTGCGGCCCTTCTCGGCAGGGACGTCCGGCACAAGGCGGTCCTCGTCGGACGGGTCGGGGAAGGTGTCCTCGGCCGGGGCACCCTCCTGTGCGCTTGTGGCGCCCGACATCAGCCAGGCGTACTCCGCGCTGCTGCGCAGCAGTTCCTGATGGGTGCCGACAGCCGTGATCCGGCCCTCCGACAGCAGCGCCACCCGGTCCGCGAGCATCACGGTGGACGGACGGTGCGCGACGACGATCGCCGTCGTCTCCTCAAGCACCTGCCGCAGGGCGGCCTCCACCAGCGCCTCCGTGTGCACATCCAGGGCGGAGAGCGGATCGTCGAGCACCAGGAAGCGTGGCCGGCCGACCACGGCGCGGGCCAGCGCGAGCCGCTGCCGCTGTCCGCCGGAGAGGCTGAGCCCCTGTTCGCCGACCTGGGTGCCGATGCCTTGGGGCAGGTCGTCCACGAAGTCGGCCTGCGCGACCGCGAGCGCTCGCCGCAGCTCTTCCTCCCCGGCACCCTCGGCGCCCATCAGCACGTTCTCCCCGACGCTCGCCGAGAAGAGCGTCGGCTCCTCGAACGCCACGGACACCAGCTCGCGCAGCTCCTGACGGGGCATGGCGGTGATGTCCCTGCCGTCCAGCGTGATCCGCCCCGCGGTCGCCTCGTGCAGCCGCGGCACGAGAGCGGTGAGCGTCGTCTTACCGGAGCCCGTGGCCCCGACCAGGGCCATCGTCTCGCCGGGGCGGATAGCCAGATCGATCCGGGACAGTACGGGTACGGAACCGGCCTCCGCGTCGGGGTAGCGGAACTCCACACCCTCGAAGACCATTTCGCCGTGACCGGACGTGTCCTTCGGCGGGCGGCCGTCGGCGGCGGCCGTGTCGTCCTCCTCGGCCACATCCATCACTTCGAAGAACCGCTCGGTCGCCGTCGCCGACTCCTGGCTCATCGCCAGCAGGAAGCCGATCGACTCGATCGGCCACCGCAGCGCGAGCGCCGTGGAGAGGAAGGCGACCAGCGTGCCCGCCGAGAGCCCGCCGTCCGCGACCTGGATGGTGCCGAGGACCAGCGCCGCCCCGATGGCCAGCTCGGGGATCGTGGTGATGGCGGCCCAGATGCCGGCGAGCAGGCGGGCCTTGCCCAGCTCCGTGGTGCGCAGCCGCTGCGAGAGGGCACGGAACGCGAGGGCCTGGCTGCGGTGCCGGCCGAAGCCCTTGATGATGCGGATGCCGAGCACGCTCTCCTCGACGACCGTCGTCAGATCGCCGACCTGGTCCTGGGCCGTGCGCGCCACGATCGTGTACTTCGTCTCGAAGACCGAGCAGAGAATCACCAGCGGCACGACCGGGGCGAGCAGCACCAGCCCCAGCGTCCACTGCTGCATCAGCAGAATGATGAAACCGATCAGGATCGTCGTGCCGTTGACCAGCAGGAAGGTCAGCGGAAAGGCCAGGAACATGCGCACCAGCATCAGGTCCGTGGTCCCGCGCGAGAGCAACTGCCCCGACGGCCAGCGGTCGTGGAACGCCACCGGAAGCCGCTGCAGATGCCGGTACAGGTCGGCCCGCATCGCCGCCTCGACCCCCGCCAGCGGCCGGGCCACCATCCACCGTCGTACCCCGAAGAGCGCGGCCTCGGCGATGCCCAGCAACAGCAGATACAGCCCGCCGAGCCAGACACCTCCCGGATCGCCGTCCGCCACCGGGCCGTCGACGATCCACTTCAGTACGAGAGGGATCACCAGGCCGGTGCAGGAAGCGAATATCGCGACCAGAGCGGCGCCGAACAGGCGCTTGCGTACCGGTTTCACATAGGGCCACAACCGCAGCAGGGAGCGCGCGGTGGACCGGTCCTTGGGCTCTACATGTTCTTCGGGCATCACAGGCGAGCCTACGGTTCACCACTGACATCGCTCATGTGGTTTTTCGGCCGTCCGGCGGTGACGGGCCCCGTACCCGGCCCTGCGGACCCGTTGGTCGTACCCCGTATCAACCGATCGGCCGATGCCGCTTCGAGCGCGATGGACGATGGTGCGCGGGTCCCTCCGACACGATTCTCGTAGGCATGGCAATCATCGAAGTGAACGGGGTGCACAAGGCCTACGCCGGGCGCCCCGCCGTGGACGGAGTGAGCTTCGCCGTCGACGAGGGGGAGATCTTCGGGATCCTCGGACCCAACGGTGCGGGCAAGACCACCACCGTCGAGTGCGTCGAGGGGCTGCGGGTTCCCGACGCCGGTACGGTCCGCGTGGCCGGTCTCGACCCCGTCGCCGACCACGACCGGGTGACCCGGCTGCTCGGCGCCCAGCTCCAGGAGAGCGAGCTGCAGCCCAAGCTCACCGTGGCCGAGGCGCTGGAGTTGTACAGCTCCTTCTATCCGGACCCCGCCGACTGGCGCGCGCTGGCCGAACGGCTCGGTCTGCACACCAAGTACGGCACCCGGTTCGCCAAACTGTCCGGCGGTCAGAAGCAGCGGCTGTCCATCGCGCTCGCCCTGGTCGGCAATCCGCGGGTCGTGGTCCTCGACGAGCTGACCACAGGTCTGGACCCGCGGGCCCGCCGGGACACCTGGAAGCTGATCGAGGACGTACGCGACAGCGGCGTGACGGTCCTTCTGGTCACCCACTTCATGGAGGAGGCCGGACGGCTCTGCGACCGTGTCGCCGTGATCGACAAGGGAAAGGTTGTCGCCCTCGACACCCCGTCCGGCCTGATCAGCAGGGCCGGCAGTTCCACGGTCATCTCCTTCACGCCTTCCCAGCCGCTCGACGACACCGAGCTCGGCCTGCTGCCCGGGGCGGTCTCCGTCGAGCGGAAGGACGGCCGGATCGTCATCAACGGCACCGACGAGACCGTCAACGCGGTGATCTCGCTGCTGGCCCGCCACAGCATCACCGCACACCAACTCCGCGTCTTCGAGGCAACGCTGGACGACGCCTTCCTCGACCTCACAGAACAGGCGGCCTGAGATGACCACGGCAAACCCGGCCAAGGCACGGGCCGTACCCACCCCATGGGCAGCGGTACTCAGGACCGAGACACGGCTCTTCCTCCGCGAGCCCGGCAGCCTGTTCTGGATCCTCGTCTTCCCGACCGCGCTGCTGACGATCCTCGGCCTGATCCCGTCCTTCCGGCACCCCGACGACGCGCTCGGCGGCCGCCGCGTCATCGATCTGTACGTACCGGTGTCGGTGCTGCTCGCCATGATCATGGCCGGACTGCAGGCCATGCCGCCCGTCCTCACCGGCTACCGCGAGCGCGGGATCCTGCGCCGCATGTCGACCACTCCGGTACGGCCGTCCGCTCTGCTCACCTCGCAGTTCGCCCTGCACGGCGCCGCGGCTCTCGGCTCCGCCGTGCTGGTGACGGCCGTCGGCCGGACCGCCTTCGACGTCACGTTGCCCGGGCAGCCCTTCGGCTATGTCCTGGCGCTGCTTCTGGCGACGGCGAGTGTGCTCGCCCTCGGCGCACTGCTCTGCGCGCTCTCCCGCACCACCAAGGCCTCCGCCGCCATCGGTTCGGTCGTCTATCTCGTGATGATGTTCACCGCCGGGGTCTGGATCCCGGTGCAGACCATGCCCGACACCCTCCGGCGCATCGTTCAGGTCACCCCGTTCGGTGCGGCCTCCCAGGCGCTGGACCGGGCGGCGTCGGGGGGCTGGCCCGGCTGGGCCCAGCTGGGTGTGATGGCGCTGTGGGCGGCCCTGTCGACCCTGCTCGCGACCCGGCTGTTCCGGTGGGAGTGACCGGATCCGGGGGAGACTTCACCCATGAACACGGGGGAGACAGCAGTGGCATCCACCACCGGACCGACGACGGCCGCGCAGTGGTGGGAACGGTTCTTCCGGTACGGGCCGTACGGCCTGCTCGGCCTGGCCACCGCGGTCTCGGCCGTGACCGCCGACCTCATCATGTCCCGCTCGGACGTGTACGCCACCGCGGTGCTGGTCCCGGTGGTACTCGTCCTCCAGTTCTGGTGGGGGTGGGCCGGGGCGACGGTGGCCCCGCAGTCGCGGGCGGCGCAGTTCTACTTCGTCGCCCGCACGTCGCTCGCCTTCGGACTGACCTGGTGCAACCCGTTCTTCTCCATCTTCGCGGTCCTCAGCTACTTCGATGCCGGCAGGCTGCTGCCGCAACGGGCCATGCGCGTCGGGCTGCTGGCCGTCGCCGTCATCATGGCGGGCTCGCAGTCCGGCAGCGGCCTCCCGCCGGTCACCCTCATGAACTGGATCGCCTTCGGCATCCTCCTCGTCGTGCACGGGACTCTCACCATGGTCTTCGCCCAGATCGGCAACCGGGAGGCCGAGCAGACCCGCACCCAGGTCGACACCATTGCCGAACTGGAGTCCGCCAACGCCCGCCTCGAACAGGCCCTGACGGAGAACGCCGGGCTGCACGCCCAACTCCTGCTTCAGGCCCGCGAAGCGGGCGTCGCCGACGAGCGTCGCCGACTCGCCGCCGAGATCCACGACACTCTCGCGCAGGGCCTGACGGGCATCATCGCCCAGCTCCAGGTGGTGACCTCGATCGCCGGCACCGACCCGGCACTGGCCCGGCAGCACCTCGACCGCGCCGCCGCGCTGGCCCGGCACAGCCTGGGCGAGGCACGCCGCTCGGTGCACGACCTGGTCCCCGCCGCCCTGGAGCACGACGACCTGCCGGGCGCGCTGAAGAAGACGGTCACCGGCTGGGGGGAACGCCACGCGGTCCGGGCCGAGTTCACCGTCACCGGTACCGCCGAGCCGGTGCACGACGAGATAGCCGCCACCCTGCTCCGTATCGCCGAGGAGGCCCTCGCCAACGCCGGCCGCCATGCCGGGGCCTCACGGGTCGGCATCACTCTGTCCTTCATGGGCGACGAACTCACCCTGGACGTACGGGACGACGGCTGCGGCTTCGACCCGGTCGCCCTGCCGCCGTACAGCGGGGCGGGCGGTTTCGGGCTGGGCGGCATGCGGGCCCGCGCCGAACGCATCGCGGGCACCGTAGAGGTGGAGACGGAGCCGGGCCGCGGCACGGCGGTCTGCGCCCGGGTGCCACTGGTTCAGCACAGCCGATGACCAGTACGGTTGGCCTGCCATGGCTGAGGATTCCGCACGCGTCATCACGCTCGTCGTCGTCGACGACCACCCCGTCGTACGGGACGGTCTGCGTGGCATGTTCGATTCGGCACCCGGCTTCCGGGTCCTCGGGGAGGCGTCGAACGGGGTGGAGGGCGTCGGCCTCGTCGCCCGGCTGGACCCCGATGTCGTCCTGATGGATCTGCGGATGCCGGGCGGCGGCGGAGTCGCCGCCATCGCCGAACTGACCGGGCGCGGCGCCCGGTCCAAGGTGCTCGTCCTCACCACGTACGACACCGACTCCGACACCCTCCCCGCGATCGAGGCCGGCGCGACCGGCTATCTGCTCAAGGACGCGCCCCGCGACGAGCTGTTCACCGCCGTCCGGGCCGCCGCCGACGGCCGCACCGTGCTCTCGCCCGCCGTCGCCTCCCGTCTCATCTCACGGGTGCGCACCCCGGCGGCCCCGGGCAACGAGTCGCTGTCGGCCCGTGAGCGCGAGGTGCTCGAACTCGTCGCGAAGGGCACCTCGAACCGTGAGATAGCCGCGGAGCTGTTCATCAGCGAGGCCACCGTGAAGACCCATCTCACCCATATCTTCGCCAAGCTGGGCGCCAAGGACCGTGCCGCCGCCGTCGCGGTCGGCTACGACCGGGGCATCCTCGGCTGAACCCCGGAAGGGCTGCGCACCGCCTCACTCCCTGACCCGCAGCAGCAGCACCGACCTGGCCGGCACGGTCAGCATCCCGCCGCCGCGGTGGACGGTGCCGGGTGCCACGGCCTGGTCCTCCCGCGAGGTGTCCAGGACCAGTTCGTAACTCTGCGCCCACGGCGGCCCGGGGAGCCGGAAGCCGCTCGGCCGGTGGTCCGCGTGCAGGATCGCCAGAAAGCTGTCGTCCGTGACGGGTTCGCCGCGCGCATCCCGGCCGGGGATGTCGCGTCCGGAGAGATAGAGCCCGACCGTCGCCGCCGGTGCGTACCAGTCCTCCTCCGTCATCTCCGCACCCTGCTGGGTGAACCACGCCAGGTCCCGCAGCCCGTCCGCCGCCTGTGCCCGCCCGGAGAAGAAGGCGCGGCGGCGCAGCACCGGGTGGGTGTGGCGCAGGGCGAGGACCCGGGAGGTCAGCTCGGTCAGCGCCCGCCACTCGGGCCGGTCGAGCAGTGACCAGTCCAGCCAGCTGACCTCGTTGTCCTGGCAGTACGCGTTGTTGTTGCCGCCCTGCGTACGGCCCATCTCGTCGCCCGCGACCAGCATCGGCACACCCGTCGACAGCAGCAGTGTGGTGAGCAGATTGCGCAGCTGGCGGCGGCGCAGCGCGTTGACCCCGGCGTCGTCGCTCTCGCCCTCGGCGCCGCAGTTCCAGGCCCGGTTGTCCGAGGTGCCGTCCCGGTTGCCCTCGCCGTTGGCCTCGTTGTGCTTCTGCTCGTAGCTGACCAGATCGCGCAGGGTGAAGCCGTCGTGCGCGGTGACGAAGTTGACCGAGGCGTACGGGCGCCGGCCGCCCCACGCGTACAGATCGCTGGATCCGGTCAGCCGGTAGCCGAGATCCCGTACGTCGGGCAGGGCGCCGCGCCAGAAGTCCCGTACGGCGTCCCGGTAGCGGTCGTTCCACTCGGTCCACAGCGGAGGGAAGGCGCCCACCTGGTAGCCGCCGTTGCCGACGTCCCACGGCTCGGCGATCAGCTTCACCCGGCGCAGCACCGGGTCCTGGGCGATCACCGCGAGGAACGGGGAGAGCATGTCGACGTCGTGCATCGAGCGGGCCAGTGCGGCCGCCAGATCGAAGCGGAAGCCGTCGACGCCCATCTCCGTGACCCAGTAGCGCAGCGAGTCCGTGATCAGCCGCAGGACGTGCGGCTGGACGACATGCAGGGTGTTGCCGCAGCCGGTGTAGTCGGCGTATCTGCGGGCGTCGGACTGGAGGCGGTAGTAGCCGCGGTTGTCGATGCCGCGCAGCGACAGCATCGGACCCAGTTCGCTCGCCTCCGCCGTGTGGTTGTAGACCACATCGAGGATCACCTCGATCCCGGCGTCGTGCAGGGCCCGCACCATCCGCTTGAACTCGCCGACCTGCTGGCCCGTGGTCCCGCTCGCCGAGTAGCCGGCGTGCGGGGCGAAGTAGCCGATGGAGTTGTAGCCCCAGTAGTTGTGCAGTCCGCGCCGGAGCAGATGGTCCTCGTGGGCGAACTGATGCACCGGCAGCAGCTCCACCGCTGTCACCCCGAGCCGCTGCAGATGGCCGATGGCCGCCGGGTGGGCGAGACCGGCGTACGTGCCGCGCAGCTCCTCAGGGATCCCCGGATGCAGCTTGGTGAAGCCGCGCACATGCAGCTCGTAGATGACGGAGTCCGCCCACGGGGTCTTGGGCCGGCGGTCCTGCGCCCAGTCGTCGTCATCGTGGACCACGACACCCTTCGGCACGTACGGAGCGGAGTCCCGCTCGTCGCGCACGGTGTCGGCGACCTGTTGGTGCGGCCAGTCCCTCACATGGCCGTACACCTCGGCCGGGAGGGTGAACGATCCGTCCACGGCCCGTGCGTACGGATCGAGGAGCAGCTTGGCCGCGTTCCAGCGGGCACCGGTCCAGGGATCCCAGCGGCCGTGCACCCGGTAGCCGTACCGCTGACCCGGCCGCACGCCCGGCACGAAGCCGTGCCAGATCTCATGGGTCAGCTCGGTCAGCACAAGGCGCGTCTCGCTCCCGTCCTCGTCGAAGAGGCAGAGTTCGACGGCCTCCGCGCCACCCGCCCAGAGCGCGAAATTGGTGCCCGCGACCCCGTCGGGGCCCACCCGGAAGCGGGCCCCGAGCGGCATCGGGGCGCCGGGCCACACGGCGGGCGGCCGCGTCGGCGCGGCCTCCCGCCGTCGCGTGCGCCCGGCCGCCGTTTCCGTTTCCTGCACTGCCTTCTGCTCGGCTGCGCTCGACACCTGCTCGCCTCCCGCGGCTCGTGGGGACCGGCACCGAAAGGGAGCGCGCGGCGTCCCGGCCGCGGCTCCCCGAGTGTGGTCCTCCCCTCTGTTCTGCCCACGCGGGGGCCCGCCCTCACGTTTCCCCCGACCGGCCCCCGTCGTTGGGGGGACGTGAACCACGTAGCGAAGAGGGCGGTGGCGAGCTCGGCCACCGTGCTGACATGGGCAGGACTGCTCGCCGTGCTCGCCGTACTGGCCGGCTGCACAGGCGCCGGATCGATCTTCAGCGGGAAGGCGCGCCCCCCGCAGGAGGCGATCGTGATCACCCCGAAGGACGGGGCGAAGAACATCGGTCCGGACGACCGGATGGAGGTGAAGGTCCCCGACGGGCGGCTGGAGAGCGTCAAGGTGATGCGGATCGAGGACGCGCAGCGCCAGGCGGTGCCGGGCCGGATCGCGTACGACGGTCTGTCCTGGACGCCCCGGGGGGAGGCGGGCAGGCTCAGGCTCGCCGCCAAGTACAGCGTCGACGCGGTCGCCCTGGACGGGGCCGGGCACCGTTCGGCCCGCCACACCACGTTCACCACGACGGTCCCCGAGCACCGCTTCATCGGCTACTTCAAACCGGAGAACCGGTCCACGGTCGGCACCGGAATGATCGTTTCCTTCGACTTCAACCGCCCGGTCACGAACCGTGCGGCCGTGCAGCGGGCCATCCGGGTGACCTCCGTACCGGCGGTCGGGGTGGTGGGTCACTGGTTCGGCAACGCCCGCCTCGACTTCCGCCCCGCCGCCTACTGGAAGCCGGACACCGAGGTCACCGTCAAGGTGGGGCTGCGCGATGTGGAGGGTGCGCCGCATGTGTACGGCACCCAGGACAAGACGGTCACGTTCAAGGTGGGCCGTTCCCAGACGTCCCTGGTCGACGCGGCCGCACACACGATGGAGGTACACCGCGACGGCGAACTCGTCTCCACGGTCCCGATCACGGCGGGCTACCCGGGGATGGACACGTACAACGGGAAGATGGTCGTCAGCGAGATGTACGACGTGACCCGGATGGACGGCCGGACGGTCGGCTTCGGCGGCGAGTACGACATCGACGACGTCCCGCACGCCCTGCGGCTCACCAGGTCCGGCACCTTCGTGCACGGCAACTACTGGTCGGACGACGACGTCTTCGGCTCGACCAATGTCAGCCACGGCTGTATCGGGCTGCGCGATGTGCAGGGCGGCAGCAGCGACACCCCGGCCGGCTGGTTCTTCGACCGGACACTCGTCGGCGATGTGATCGAGGTCGTCAACTCCAAGGACAAGCAGGTCGCACCGGACAACGGGCTCGGAGGCTGGAATCTGGACTGGACCCGGTGGAAGGCCGGCTCCGCCCTCCGCTGAGGCCCCGTCGGATTCCCCCCGGGCCTGTCCGGCGGATCAGCACGCGGACAGGCCCTCGACGGCCCCGCCGCACCGGTACCCCGCGCCACCTGGCGAAGTCCCGGGACAAGTTGGGACTGAACGGTGACATCCGAGGGGTCATCTCCTCATGGGCGGTGTGATTATCTTTTGCTGAGCGCGCATGTGCAGCGCGCGGGGGCGGGGGCCTGCGGGTTCCCAGGGCCTTGGCGGGGCCAGGCCGTGTGAGGGGAGACGAGCACATTGAACGGGCAGCCGATATCGGGGACATCGGCCGGGGCGAACAGCGGGCGGCGTGGGCGAGGGGCCACCGGACTGCTGGCTCTGGTACTGGGTGCGCTGCTGTTGCTGGTGACGGCGTGCGGCGGGGGAGACGACGCCGGCAGTGCGGGCAAGGACGGCAAGGGCGGGGCGAAGGTCGATGACACCACCGCCTCGCAGGCCGTGGTGACCATCGCACCGAAGGACGGGGCGGACTCCGTCGCCACCAGCGGGGCACTGAAGATCTCCGCCGAGCAGGGGAAGCTGACCACGGTCAGGGTCGCCGGTCCCAAGGGCGCCGAGATCGAGGGGAAGATCGCGGCGGACGGCACGAGCTGGACGCCGGACCAGCATCTGGCCGCGGCGACCAAGTACACGGTCCACGCGGTCGCCAAGGACGCGAAGGGCCGTGAGTCGGCGAAGGACACCACCTTCACGACACTGGTCCCGCAGAACACCTTCATCGGGCAGTACACCCCGGAGGACGGCTCCACGGTCGGCGTCGGCATGCCCGTCTCGATCCACTTCACCCGTGGCATCACCGACCCGGCCGCGGTCGAGAACGCCATCAAGGTGACGGCCGAGCCGTCCGTACCGGTCGAGGGCCACTGGTTCGGCAACGACCGCCTCGACTTCCGCCCCGAGGAGTACTGGGCCGCGGGCACCAAGGTGACCGTGAAGCTCAACCTCGACGGCGTCGAGGGACGCCCGGGCGTCTACGGCAAGCAGGCCAAGACGATCTCCTTCACCATCGGCCGCAGGCAGGTCAGCAACGTCGACGCGAGCACGCACCGGATGAAGGTCGTCCGCGACGGCAAGCAGATCAGGGACATCCCGATCTCGGCGGGCGCCCCGGCGACCACCACGTACAACGGCCAGATGGTCATCAGTGAGAAGCTCAAGGTGACCCGGATGAACGGTGACACCGTCGGCTTCGGCGGCGAGTACGACATCAAGGACGTGCCGCACGCGATGCGCCTGTCCGCCTCGGGCACCTTCATCCACGGCAATTACTGGGGCAGCCCCGGCGTCTTCGGTTCGACCAACACCAGCCACGGCTGCGTCGGTCTGCAGGACGTGCGCGGCGCCTGGAGCAAGAAGACCTCGGCGGCCTGGTTCTTCGACAACTCGCTCATCGGTGACGTCGTGGTCGTGAAGAACTCGCAGGACAGGACGATCGCGCCGGACAACGGCCTCAACGGCTGGAACATGTCCTGGTCGGAGTGGACCAAGTAGCTCCCGTCGTACGGAGTACGAGCGGGCCCGGTGCTGTGACCAACAGCACCGGGCCCGCCGTCGTTAGCGCCGGTTAACCTGCCTCTCATGACCGTAACCCTCGAAGTACGCGACGGCGTCGGCACGATCCTGCTGGACCGGCCGCCCATGAACGCCCTGGATGTCGCCACCCAGGACCGGCTGCGTGAACTCGCCGAGGAGGCGACCCGGCGCGACGATGTGCGCGCCGTGGTGCTCTACGGCGGCGAGAAGGTGTTCGCGGCGGGCGCGGACATCAAGGAGATGCAGGCGATGGACCACACGGCGATGGTCGTACGGTCCAAGGCACTGCAGGACTCCTTCACCGCGGTGGCCCGGATCCCCAAGCCCGTCGTCGCCGCAGTCACCGGCTACGCACTGGGCGGCGGCTGCGAGCTGGCGCTCTGTGCCGACTTCCGGATCGCCGCCGACAACGCCAGGCTGGGCCAGCCCGAGATCCTGCTCGGACTGATTCCCGGCGCGGGCGGCACCCAGCGCCTCGCCCGGCTGATCGGCCCCTCCCGGGCCAAGGACCTGATCTTCACCGGCCGCCATGTGAAGGCCGAGGAGGCCCTGACGATCGGTCTGGTGGACCGCGTGGTGCCCGCCGCCGAGGTGTACGAGCAGGCACACGCCTGGGCCGCCAAGCTGGCGAAGGGGCCCGCCCTCGCGCTGCGCGCCGCCAAGGAATCCGTCGACGCCGGTCTGGAGACGGACATCGACACCGGGCTCACGATCGAGCGGAACTGGTTCGCCGGTCTGTTCGCCACCGAGGACCGGGAGCGCGGAATGCGCAGCTTTGTGGAAGAGGGTCCGGGCAAGGCCAAGTTCCTCTGACCGAACGCCAGTTGGGCACAGACTGACGTGGATTCATCCGTGCGGGCGGATTAGCTGAGCCTTAAGAGAACCTTAAGGCTCAGCTGTCCGGGTGCGGTGGCAATCCCGCTCGGGTGTGGTATCTGCGCAGGTCGGATGGGGTGTGATGGGTTGCGTTCTGTCACTGGCATATGCCTACAGCCCTCTTCGGAATGAGCCATTCCGGTGTGTGGATTCCGTCGGAACGGCCCCGGAGTGCCTGCCTTGCGGCCATGATGGTGTGCATGGCGGGCCTGGAGGGTGTGGATCAGCCGCGACCGCGCAGCGGCGCGACAGCGGCGCGCTGGATGCCGGCCGTCGATGACGAACAGGCGTTCAAAGCGCTGGAGTTGTTCGGAAATCCGGCGGAGGGTGAAGTCCGGCTGCCGTCCCGCCCGGAGTCCGCGGCCACCGCCCGGAGGCTCACCTCGTGCGTGGTGCTGCGTCAGTGGGCGCTCTCCCCGCAGACCGCCGAATACGCCGTGCTGCTCGTCTCGGAGCTCGTCGGCAATGCGGTACGGCACACCGGCGCCCGGGTCTTCGGGTTACGGATGCTGCGCCGTCGCGGCTGGATCAGGATCGAGGTGCGCGACCCCTCGCGCGGACTGCCGTGTCTGATGCCCGTCCAGGAGATGGACATCAGTGGGCGGGGGCTCTTCCTCGTCGACAAGCTCTCCGACCGGTGGGGTGTGGATCTGCTGCCGCGCGGCAAGACCACCTGGTTCGAGATGCGGATCTCCGACCGCTGACCCCCGGCGGTCCCGTGCCGGATGCACAGAAGCCCCCGGTCTGCCGTGGTGCGGCGCTTCGGGGGCTGCTGTGTGGGGGCCGTGAAATGGGGGGTGTGTTCACGGCCGCTTGTGACGACCGAGCTCGGGTCAATGCGGTCGTGTCACCGACTATGGCAGACAGGCGACCTCACAGCCAAAGGCGTAAACGGGGCATTTGCGGCCATGGCATGACATTCTTCAGGTGAATCGCAGGTGTGATGGGTCACTTACCTGGAAAACCATGAATATTTATGGGATCGACGAGTGATTCATTCGCGTCACCCATATGCTCATATATTGTCATTCTTTGTGAATTTTGCCCCTACTGTGTCTGTACATGAACGCCTCCGACACACCGGTGCACCGCCGCAGCGCCCTGCGCGCGGGAGCAGGGGCTGCCCTCACCGGCGCCCTCGCCGCCGGATGCGCGGACCGCGGCGACACCGCCGGTACGTCGGCCAGGACCGTCCCGGCAGCGGTGAGCCCGAAGAACCCCGTCACCGCGACCACCCGGCCGGCGGCCCCGCATCCCGCGCCCGCCCCGCACCGCTTCCCCGGGCAGCCGGTCCAGATCGACCACGGCCCCCGTAACCGCGCCCGCGTCGCCCTCACCTTCCACGGCCAGGGCGACCCCGCCATCGCCCGGACCGTACTCGCCGAGGCCGAACGGGCCCACGCCCGGATCACCGTCCTCGCCGTCGGCAGCTGGCTCGACGAACACCCCGAGATGGCCCGCCGCATCCTCGACGGCGGCCACGACCTCGGCAACCACACCCAGCGCCACATCGACATCTCCTCGATGGGCGAGGCCGAGGCGTACGCGGAGATCACCGGCTGCGCCCAGCGGCTGCGCCGGCTCACCGGCTCCATCGGCACATGGTTCAGGCCCTCACGCACCCGGTACGCCACCCCGCTCGTCCAGCGGCTCGCCGCCAGGGCGGGCTACCCGCACGTCCTCTCGTACGACGTGGACTCCCTCGACTTCACCTCTCCCGGCGCCGCGGCCGTCACCCGCAAGGTGGCCGGGGAGATCCGCAACGGATCGGTGGTGAGCCTGCATTTCGGCTACCCGGACACGGTCGCCGCCCTGCCCCTCCTCCTCACCGAAATCGACCGCCGCCAACTGCGCGCGGTGACGACCACGGAGCTGCTGACGTGATGCCTCCCTCCACCAAGCACACCGCGGCCCTGCTCGGGGGCGTACTTCTGGCCGTACTCACCGGCTGCGCCACCCCCGCCGGGAAGGGGAACGTCGAGGCCGCGGCACCGTCCGGCAAGGCGAAGCCCGCACCGCCGCCGGGACTGCCCGGCATGCCGCCGGTGCTCGACGCCGAGGATGTCTACGCGGCCGACCGGCCGGGGATGTTCTCCCCGGCCGTCAAGGACTTCCCGTCCCGGGTGTACGTGCCCAACACCAACTCCGACACGGTGTCGGTGATCGACCCCGCGACGTACAAGGTCATCAAGACCATCAAGGTCGGCCGCCAGCCGCAGCACGTCGTCCCGTCCTGGGACCTGAAGACCCTCTGGGTCAACAACGACATCGGCGACAGCCTCACGGCCATCGATCCGGCCACCGGGAAGGCGGGCCGCACGGTGCCCGTCTCCGACCCGTACAACCTCTACTTCACACCGGACGGCAAGTACGCCGTGGTGATGGCCTCGAACGACCGCGAACTGGTCTTCCGCGACGCCCACACCATGAAGACGGCCAAGACCGTCCCGGTCGGCTGCGCGGGCGTCAACCACGCCGACTTCTCCACGGACGGCCGGTACTTCATCGTCTCCTGCGAGTTCTCCGGCGAACTCCTCAAGGTCGACACGGCGAGGATGAAGGTCGTCGGCCGGCAGAAGCTGCCTTTCAAGGGCGCGATGCCGCAGGACGTGAAGCTGTCGCCCGACGGCGGCACGTTCTACATCGCGGATATGATCGCGAACGGGGTGTGGGTGCTGGACGGGAAGAAGTTCACCACCCCGAAGCTGCTGCCCACCGGCAAGGGCGCCCACGGCCTCTACGTCAGCCGCGACTCCAAGGAGATGTACGTCTCCAACCGGGGCGAGGGCTCCATCTCCGTCTTCGGCTTCGCACAGCGCAAACTGGTGAAGAAATGGCACCTGCCGAACGGCGGCAGCCCCGACATGGGCGGCGTCTCGGCGGACGGCAAGGTCCTCTGGCTGAGCGGGCGTTACAACTCCGAGGTGTACGCGATCGACACCGCCAGCGGCAAGCAGCTTGCCCGGATCCCGGTGGGCAGCGGCCCGCACGGACTCGCCGTCTACCCGCAGCCGGGCCGCTACTCGCTCGGCCACACCGGCGTCTTCCGCTGACGGCCCGGCGTCGACCGCGAACCGCGCGAACACTCACCCCGCGACGAACAGGGCCTCCGAGCCCACCGGCCGGTAGCCCGCCGCCTGGAACGTCCGCACGCTGCGGGCGTTCCCCGGCGACTGCTGTGCCCACACCACCGAGTCCGGCACCAGATGCCGGGCCGCGCGCGCCAGCCGTTCGCCCAGCCGCCGGCCGCGCGCCTCCTCGGCCACCTCGATCGCGGTCTCCCAGCGCCCCGCGACTCCCCGGCCGAGGATCACCACACCATCGTCGGCGGACCAGACCCGCACCTCGTCGCGGTACTTCATCGCGCGCGCCACCCGCGGATGCTCCGGGTCCGCGATCTCCCGCAGCGCGATCTCCGGCTCGCCCGGCAGCGCGTTTGCGACGGTGAGCAGGTCGATGGTGTTCATGTGCCGGCCGCTCCGGGCCGACAGCGCGCTCAGAAAGTACGGATTCATCGTCGCGGCGAGCACGTCGCCCGGTGTGGCGGCCAGCACGGCCCGCACCCACCGCGGATCCTCGTCGGTGAACACCACCGAGTGCGCGGTGAACGCCAGCACTCCCGCATCCCGCGCATTCGGCTGCCCCACCACCGTCGTGGACCCGTCCGGCGGGGGAAACCGTCCGTGCGCCGCAGCCGCCAGGATCCGTGCCAGTGCGTCATCCATGAACGTCCCGCTCCCCGGTCCCGGCCGCGGTCCGCCGGGCGGCGGACACCCCGCCCATGATCGACTACCGGCCGCCGCGACCGCCATCCGTCGCGCCCGTTAATCTGGCCCCCGTCAGTTAGGCATGATGAAGGGGCGGAACTGTGGCGGACATCGAGTCGGCACGCAAGGCATTCCAGCGGTTCGATCTGAACGGCGACGGGCTGATATCGGCTGCCGAGTACAAGAGCGTGATGGCTCAGCTCGGCGACCCCTATGTCACCGAGCCGGTGGCCCAGGCCGTCATCAACTCGCACGACGCCAACGGCGACGGGCTGCTCACGTTCGACGAGTTCTGGGCGGCGCAGAACAAGGGCTGATGGCCGGGAGGACCCCCGGCCCACGGGCCGGGGGCCGCCGCCCACGTCACTGTCGGCGGCGGACCGGCCGGTGTCAGGAGTTCCTCCGGTACGGTGCCCAGCCGCGCAGCTCCTCGTCGCGCGGGGCGCGCACCACGGCGGGCGCTCCGGGGCCGAAGCCCATCACCGGGCGGGATGTGTCCCAGGAGGGCCAGCCGGGATCACCGGACGCGGCGAACCGCACCCACGCCGTGTGCATCGCGTCGGCCAGCTCCTGCGGGGCGTCCTCGCCGGCCAGGGCCACCGCGTCGGGCCGGTCCAGCGTGTCGAAGACGAAGCCGATCTCCAGGCCGTGACAGGCCCCGAGCCGCAGCACGGGGGACGGCCAGCCGAACTCGTAGAGACGAGTGCTCCCCGAGGCGCCGACGCGGGCATCGGCCACCCGGTTCAGCGGGACGCGCAGCAGCAGATCGGTGGCCAGCGCCCCGAGCAGCTCACCCGGCGTGGCACCGGGCCGGTTCGCACGGTACGTACGCGCCGTGGCGCCCGGCACCTTGAACTTCAGCAGGGCCAGCCGCAGCTTGATCCCGGACAGCCGCTCCGTCAGACCGCTCGGCACGAACCAGAGCCGGTACTCCTCACTGTTCGAGCCCATCAGCAGATCGACGTCGTCCGCGGCGCCGTCCAGCAGCGCTTCGAGCGGATCGCGGGGCAATAGATCGCCGTCCACCACGATCTGGAAGGAATTCCCGCCGGTCAGCGGGGAGCCGCCAGACGTCACCTCGGTCTGCGCCGCCAGGAGCTGCGCCGGGTCCACCGCGGCCAGCGCCCCGGCCGTCGCCGCGACCCCCAGCCGTTTCGCGATCAGCTCCGTGGTGCGGCGGGCGGCGGCGTCCAGCCGGAGCGCGGTCGGCGCACCGCTCTGCAGCACCGCACGCCGGAACAGGCCCTTCGCGCGCGGGGCGGACAGCAGGGCGGCGATGCTGATGGCCCCCGCCGACTCGCCGCACACGGTGACCAGGTCCGGATCGCCGCCGAACGCCGCGATGTTGTCCCGCACCCAGGTCAGCGCCGCGAGCTGATCGAGCAGCCCCCGGTTGGCGGGCGCGTCCGGGAACACCCCGAACCCCTCGATGCCCAGGCGGTAGTTGACCGACACGAGAACCACGCCGTCACGGGCGAACGCCGCCCCGTCGTACACGGGCACGGCCGACGAGCCGTGCAGCAGCGAACCGCCGTGGATCCAGACGAGAACGGGCAGCCCGGTGCGGGCCGGGGACGGCGTCCACACATTGAGGTTGAGGCAGTCGTCGCCCGGCACCTCGGGATCGGGCAGCAGCCGGTCCAGCGGCGGGGAGTACGGCCGCTTGGGCGCGGTCGGCCCGAACGCCACCGCTTCCCGCACGCCCTCCCAGGGCTCGGGCGGCTCCGGCGCCCGGAAGCGGAGGGCGCCGACGGGCGCGGCCGCGTACGGGATACCGCGGAAGACGGCGACGCCCCGCTCCAGCGTGCCGCGCACCGCCCCGTGGACCGTACTGACCTGCGGAGACGTCTCGGATATGGGAGGAGGGGGTACGGCAGTCATGAGGTGGCTTCAGCCCTTCTGCGGCGCGATCGCGGACGGTGTTTCCACGGACGGTGCGGTTGTGGAGAGTGCGACGGTCGACGAGCCGGACGGATGGTGGGTGAGGGAGCCGTCGGGGTGCAGCACCTCCACCGGCACGGGTGACTCGATACGTACCCGGTCCGGGGCCGCGTCGACCCGGACCAGGCCCTGCGGGGTCGGCATCGCGCCCCGCGCACCGGACAGCGCGCCGAGCCGCGGGGCTACCCGTACCCGGGCGTATCCGGGCTCGGCCGGGGTGACGCCGAGCGTGTACACCAGCAGATCACGGCTGGGCGTGGCCGACCATCCGTGGCAGTACGAACCGCCCTCCCAGCACTCACGGAACGCGGAACCGCCCGTCTTCAGCAGTGCCGTCCAGTCATGGCACAACCGCTCGATCCGGTCGGCCGCACCGAGCAGCGCCAGCGCGTCGTGCACGACGTAGCGGAAGAACGGCTGCGCCCCCACGACGAGCCGCTCGGTGTCCCAGTCGGGCCCGTCCCGGTCCGTCACGGGCGCCGAGGCGGTGGGCCCGCCGGTGTCGCTGCCCCGGTACCGCATCGGCGACCGGGTGAACATCGACGCCCGGTCCAGCAGCAACTCCCGTACGGCAGGCTTCCGTCCGTCCGGCACCAGGCCGGCGCAGACGGCCGCCGCATGGGTGTGCTCGCTGACCGACGTGCCGAGGCGCCCGTCGCACAGGTTGTCGCGGTACGCGCCCCGCCCCGCGTCCCAGAACGTCTCGAAGCCGGCCGCCACCCCCTGGTGCAGTTCGCGCGCCCAGCGGGCCCGGCCCGCGTCCCCGAGCCAGTCGGCCATCTCCGCGAAATCGACGAGCGCCCGCGCCCACAGCGCGTTCAGCGCCGCGCTCGCGCCCGTCACCTGTACGGGCGACCAGTCGATCAGCACCCAGCCGGTCACCTCGTGCAGCAGCCCGTCCGGGCGCCGGAACGGCAGGAACCAGCGCAGCACCGGCTCCGCCGCCGACAGCAGCCCGGCCACCAGCTCGCGGTCACCGGTGTAGCGGTACAGCTGGTGCACGGAGCGGACCCAGTGCAGTGCCCAGTCGGGAATGGTGGGGATCGGGTCACGGGCCAAGTCACCGGCGGCCACCATGCGCAGCATGCCGTCCGGCCTGGGCTGCGCGGCCAGCCGGGGGTGCCAGCGGGCCAGGCTCCAGTCCGGATTGGCGACCAGGTCGACCGACTGGTGCACCACCGAGTCGCCGGTCCAGGCGCGCTGCTCACGGGTGGGGCAGTCGAGATAGGCGTCCTGCGAGGTGAGGTCGACCGTGCGCAGCCCCACCCGGTGGATCTCGTTCAGCTCCGGGTCGTCGCAGTCGAAGTACGGCCCTTCGGGGCGCGGCCGCAGCCGCTCGCGCACCTGGACCGGGCCGAGGCGCAGGCTCCCGGTGCCCCGCACGGTGAACAGGGCGTACCGGCCGCCGACCGGATCGCCCGTCTCGAAGGTGTCGTCGTGGCCGCGCGTGATGTACCTGAAGGTGTTGGCGGCGTCGAGGGCCGCGTGCGTGGGGAGTTCGGTGAGGGCCCCGCAGATCTCGGTGCCGGGTGCCGCCTCGGCCGTGAGGCGCAGATGACCGGCGACGACCCGGCCGAAGTCGACGACGAGGAGTACGGGGCCCGCGGCGAGGTCGTACCGGGTGTCCGGCGGGGCAGGGGCGGTGGCGGGCACGGCCTCGGTGATGGCCGCGGCGAGGGCTTCCCTCGGATCGCCCGGGACCGCCCCGGGCAGCGGCGCGGTCCGTACGGACACGGCGTCCCGCACGGTCTCGGCGAGCTGCGGGACCGGGCGGGGGAGCAGTGCCCCGAAGGGCTCCGATTCCGGCCGGGTGCCGGTCTGCGGGCCCACCACGGCGCGCGTGGACAGCACCCGCGCGGGAAGCCAGCCGTTCCCTTCATTGCCCCCCACCTCGGTCCAGCCCGGGTCGAGGAGCCGCCCGTCCAGCAACTCGGGTGTCTGGGTGACCAGTTGTGAGTGCGGGCGGCAGGGGGTCCAGGCGTCGCCCGTACGGTACGTCCAGGAGGCGTCCGTGACGATCCACCGGTCGGCGGCGAGCCGCAGCTCGGCCACCACCGAACCCCCGCCGAGCTGATGCGTCCACGGCGACGGCTCCCACCACGGCACCGCGTGCCCGTAGTGGCGTGCGAGCACGGCGACGGTGTTGCGCCCCGGACGCAGCAGCCGCGCGGCGTCCCCCGTGTCGTAGTGCAGCATCCGCGGACCGTGCCGGACCGGGCCGCGTGCGACCTCCGTACCGTTCACGTACAGCACATGCCGGGAGTCCGAAGTGATGCGGAACGGCGCCGAGTCGGGCACGTCCGCCAGCTCGAAGGCGCGCCGCAGCAGCACGCGCCGGTCGTACACCTCCGGGTCGGGCGCCCCGAGCATCGATTCCGGCCCCGGCGGGGTGACAGCGATCTTCTCGCCCCAGATCCACTGCCCGCGCCAGGCGCCCCAGGTGTACTCACTCATCGTCAATCCTCTTGCCTTCAGCGGAAGCCGACCGGCGGGCGGTCAGCTCGTCCGTGATCCGTGCCGAGACACGGCGGGTGATCGGATAGGCCAGGAACACCAGCCCGCCGAGCGCCGTGAGCGCCAGCGGCACGCCGGCCTGTGCGTAGCGGATTCCGTCCATCGCCCGTTCCGACTGGTCGGTGTGCGCCACATAGCCGAACAGGCCCAGGCAGTACGCGGTGGCGGCGCCGCCGAGCCCGCCGCCCGCCTTGGCGGCGAACGAGGCCAGGGAAGCCAGCGCACCCTCCGCGCGATGGCCGTGCCGCCACTCGACATAGTCGGTCAGCTCGGCGAGCAGCGCGTAGTTGAGGGTCACCGCCGCTCCCATGCCGATCCCCGCGACGGCCAGCGTGGCCAGGATCGCCGGTACCGCGTCGTACGGCACGAGCAGCAGCGAGCCGTTGCCGAGCGCGGCGACGGCCAGCGCGCCGAGATAGACGGACTTCCCGCCGAGGCGGCGCGCCAGCACGGGGGCAACGACACTGCCCCCGGCCATCGGGACCATCATCACCAGGGCGGCCACGGTCACCAGGCCCTTGTCGCCCACGTTGTAGAGAAAGTAGAACGGCATCGTGGCGAGGGTCGCCGCACTGGCCGCCGAGGTCGCCACCTTCGCCGTGAGCAGCACGGGCACCGACCGGCCCCCGGTGAAGATCCGCAGCAGATCGCGGAGCCCGTAACGGTCGCTGCGGGTGGGCCGCACCCGCTCCCGTACGCCGAGCGCGGCGGTCGCCGTCAGAGCAACCGAGATGGCGGCGAGAAGCGTCGCGTAGACCAGCCAGCCGGTGCGCTCCGAGCCGAACGCACCCACGATCGGCAGCGTCGCCGCGACGACGATCATGCCGCCGAAGAGGTAGGTGAACCCCTTGACGGTGGCAAGCGTCCCGCGCTGCGCCTGATCCGAAGTCATCACAGGCAGCAGGGAGTTGAGCGGTATGTCCATCATAGGGAAGGCGAGTCCCCAGAGCAGATAGACGACCCAGGCGACGGCCAGCGGCGCCGGCAGCAGCGCCGGGCCGAGGAAGAGCGCCGCGAAGCTGATGCCGCCGAGCACTCCGCCGATGAGCAGATACGTACGGAAGCGGCCGCGGCGGGTCGCGGGCAGATGGTCGACGGCGTACCCGACGAACGGGTCGACGAGGCTGTCGACGATCCGTACGACCAGGAGCAGCGTGCCGACGGCGGCCGCGGCGAGTCCCAGCACATCGGTGAGATAGAGCAGCAGGAACGAGCTGATGGTGGTGGACAGCAGGATGTTGCCGAGGTTGCCCGCGAAGAAGCTCAACTTCTCGGTGAGTGCAGGCCGTTGGCCGGACGGTCTGCTGCCGGTGGCCGGGGCGAGGGGGTGTGCGGGGGCGGTCATGGCGGACGTGGCTCCGGTCGTCGTCGGTCGGGGCGTCGGCGTCGGCCCGGTGGATCAGGAAGAGGCGGCCGTCAGCGCCCGTTTGAGGACCTTGCCGGTCGGGCCGAGCGGCAGTGTCTCGGTGAACCGCACGATCCGCGGATACTTGTGCCGCCCGAGCCGGTCCCGGGACCAGGCGATCACGTCCTCCTCCGTCACCGCACCCGCATCCCCGCGCAGCACGACGACCGCGCAGATCTCCTCACCGCGCGCCTCGTCCGGCACACCGATGACCGCGACCTCGGAGATCGCCGGATGGCGCACGAGCACCTCTTCGACCTCGCGCGGATAGATGTTGAAGCCGCCCCGGATGACCAGGTCCTTCTTCCGGTCGACGATGCTCAGGAAGCCGTCCTCGTCCCGCACCCCGAGATCGCCGGTGCGGAACCAGCCGTCGACCACGGCGGCGGCCGTCGCCTCCGGATCGTCGAGATATCCCGCGAAGACGTTGTGGCCGCGCACCACGACCTCACCGACCTCCCCGTCCGGCAGCAGCACCACGGCCTCCTCGACAGCCGCGTCCGCGATGCCGATCTCCACGCCCCAGACCGGGTGGCCGACCGTGCCGGGGCGCCGGCCGAGCTCCGGCTGGTTGAAGGTGGCGGCGGGGGAGGTCTCGGTCAGCCCGTAACCCTCCAGGACCTGCGTCGCGAAGATCTCCTCGAAGCGTTCGAGTACGGCGACGGGGAGCGCGGCGCCGCCCGAGACGGCCGCGCGCAGAGTGAGACGGTGCGTCGTGTCGTCCCGCGCCGGGGCATCCTTCGCCGCCGCCTCGACGAGCGCGTGATACATCGTCGGTACGCCCATGAAGATGCTCACGCCCTCGGCGGCCAGCAGTTCGAGTGCGCCCGCGCCGCTGAAGCGCGGCATGAGGACGAGCGTGGCCCCTGCCCGTAGCGTCGCGTTCATCGCGCAGGTCTGCCCGTAACTGTGGAACAGCGGCAGACAGCCCAGGACCACGTCGTCGACGTTCAGGCCCAGCAGGTCGTGGGCGATCACGGACGCGTTCATCACGAGGTTGAGGTGGGTGAGCAGCGCACCCTTCGGCCGCCCGGTCGTGCCGCTCGTGTAGAGGATCACCGCGGTGTCGTCCGGCGCCGCGGGCTCCGGCGCGGGCAGCGGGTCGCCGTCCGCCGGTACGCCGTGCACGGCTCGTACCCCCGCGGCACGCGCCCCCTCCTCGGCCACCGGCCACAGCGGACCACCGCTGATCAGCGCGACACAGCCGCTGTGCCGCAGTACGTACGCCACCTCGTCGGCCACCAGCAGTCCGTGCACCGGTACGACCGTCGCCCCGGCGGCGAGCGCCCCGTAGTACGCGTACAGGAAGTCCGCCGAATTGGGCAGCAGCACCGCCACCCGGTCCCCGGGCCGCACCCCGGACGCCCGCAGCGCGCCCGCACAGCACAGCGCCCGGGCCCACAGGTCCCGGTAGGTGAGGCGCGTGTCCGAATCGACCACGGCGACGCGGTCGGGATACCTGCGGGCCGACTCACCGAGGACAGTGGCGACGCTGAGAAACATGACACGCTCCAGGAAACATGGTGTTCACACGGCTGCTGCTGCTCAGAATCGGCCGTCGGCCCGTCTCCGCACAATGTGCAGATGCCCACCATGCACATCGTTCACCTGGGCAGCAGCCCCTCAGATGTGTACGCGGCAAGGCATCCGCCTAACGGGAGCACGGCGCTAACCTTCCGGCATGGCGGACAATCCCGGAGCCCGGACCCCTCGCGGCGACGACCACGGCAGCGGCGGCAGCAGTGGCGCCGACGGCGAGCTGCGCCGCGCGCTGGCCGTCGCTCTGGTGCCGCAGATCGACGAACTGACCCGTCGGGTCGTCGCCGACATCCACGCGCACAGCGGCACGTACGCCTCCGGCGCGCCCGTCAGCCGGGACGATCTGTGGGAGATCTGCCGCGACAATCTGCTGCGGGCACTGGAGGACTTCGGCGGGCTGCCCTCCAGTGGGGGCGACTTCGAGCACGCGGCGCGCGAGACGGGACGGCGGCGCGCGGAGCAGAACGTACCGCTGGACACCGTGCTGCAGGCCTACCGGCGCGGGGGCCGGGTGATGTGGCAGGTGATGGCGGAGCACCTGCGGGCGACACGGGCGACGCGGTCGGGACGGGCCAGTGGGGTTGGTGGGGCCGGTCGGACTAGTGGTGCCGGCGGGGCCGGTAGGGGCGGGAGCGTCGTGGGCGTCGGTGGGGCCGGGCGGGGGCGGGACCCCGTGGGCCCGGTCGCGGGCGACCGGGACATCGAGCTCGACATGGCGGGTGCCGTGTGGGAGACCATCGACCGCTACTCGCTCGTGATGGCGGAGTCCTACCGGCTGACCCAGCTGGAGATGCAGGGCCGCCAGGACACCCGCCGCGTCGCCCTCTTCGAGGCCCTGCTCGACGGGCGCGGGGACGACCCGGCGGTCGCCGCGGCGGCCTCCGCCGCGCTCGGCGTGCCGGTCCACGACCGGTACGTCATCGTCGTCGCCGCCCAGGACCCGGCCGCGCCGCCCAACCCGGCGCCCGTCCTCGACGGCCACGGCATCTGGTCCTTCTGGCGGCCGAGATCGGGCCGGTACGCGGGAATCGTGCGGCTGGCCGCGGGGGAGTCCGGCGTACTGCTCGACCTGCTGCGCGATCGCACCGGTGCCACCGCGGGCGTGTCACCGGAGTTCGGCCGGCTCGCCCAGGCGGGCCGGGCCCTGCGGCTGGCCGAGCAGGCGCTGCGTACGCTGCCCGCCGGAAGCGGCGAGGCGGCGGCCTTCGACGACCGGCTGGCGGAGGTCCTCCTCGTCGGCCGGCCCGAGATCGCCGAGCGCATCGTCACCACGCAACTGGGCGCCGTCCTGGACGCGGCGGCCGAACGCGACGCGCTGCTCAGCACGCTCCGGGTCTGGCTCGACAGCGGCTGCTCGGCGGCGCGTGCCGCCGAGCTCCTCTACTGCCACCGCAACACGGTCCTCAACCGGATCGGCCGGATCGCCGAACTCACCGGCCGTTCCGCGGAGTCGGGCGAGGCGCGGCTGGGGTGGGCGCTGGCCCTCAGAGCGCTGCCGCTGAGGAGCGCCGATGACGAACCGGCGCCTACGGACGACTACTTGGGCTAGGAGGCCCTGGCCGCACTTGAGGAGGCGGCCTCGCAAAAAAAGGAGCGTGCGAGGAACACGACGGGCAGGACGGCGAAGACGATCCGGTCCGGGCCGACCGGCGACGCATCCGCCTGAGACGGCGAGCCCGTCCGAAGACGGCCCTGCTCGGCCGGTCCCGCACCCGGCCCGCCGCCGTGGGCGACAAGGCCCACTCCTCCCGCGCCAATCGCACCACCTGCGCGATCGCCGCATCGAGGCGGTCGTCCCGGAGAAGAGGGACCAGGCTGCCAACCGCAGGAAGAAGGGCAGCCGGGGCGACAGGCCCGTCACCCACGACACCGGCCTCTACCGAGACCGCAGCACGGTTGAGCGGGCCGTCAACCGGAGTGCGCGCGTTCGCCGAGCAGTTCCTGATTGTGCTGGCCGAGAGCGGGGGCGGGCCGGCGGAAGGTGTCGAGGCCGGCGCCGAAGGTGACGGGGAAACGGGCCTGCGGGCAGGCGGTGTGATCAGAAGGAGTGCTGAACAGCTGCCGGGCGGTGGTGTGGGGGTCGGCCAGGAGTTCACCGGGGGTGGCCAGGACGGGGGCCCAGGGGGCGTTGAGGTCGTTCAGGCGCTTCTCCCACCAGGCGTAGTCGCGGGCCTGGAAGACGCCGTGCAGGAGGTCGCCGACGCTTTGCCGTGCCGCGGTGCGGGCAGCGCGCTGGTCGTAGGCGGATGTGTGCAGTTCAGGGAAGGCGTCGGACAGTTCGGTGCGGAATCGGAGCCAGAACTTGTCCTCGAACGTGGCCAGGGACAGGCGGCGCCCGTCGGCCGTGGTGAAGATGTCGTTGTCGCCCTGGACCAGGCCTGCTTGGAGCGGGTCGGGGATGTCGCGCAGCGGCAGCGCGAACAGCGAGCACCAGGCGGTGATGGATTCGCTGAGGGACACGTCGATGTGCTGTCCCTCGCCGCCGGCGCCGAGAGCGGTGGCCAGCGCGAGGGCTGCGTGCATGGCGCCGGCCATGTCGCCGACGCGGACGCCGGGACGGGTGATGTGGCCGTCGAGGCGTCCGGGGACAGTGAAGAAGCCGGACAGGCCGAGGAAGTTGAGTTCGTGGCCGGGCTTTTGCGCGTAGGGGCCGGTCTGCCCGTACCCGCTGAGCGAGCACAGCACCAGGCGCGGGTTGGCCTCGTGGAGCGTGGCGTAGCCCAGGCCCATGGTGTCGAGGACGCCGGGGCGGAAGCTTTCCACGACAGCGTCGGCGGTACGCACCAGGTCGAGGAAGGCGATGCGGTCTTCCGGGTCTCGAAGGTCGAGGGCGACGGAGCGTTTGTTGCGGTTGAGGGCGTCGAACAGTTCGGGGGCGATGCGCAGGGGGTCGCCGGTGCCGGGGGTTTCGACTTTGACGACGTCGGCGCCGAGGTCGCCGAGCAGACAGGTGGCGTAGGGGCCGGGCAGGAGGCGGGAAAGGTCGAGGATGCGTTTGCCGGTCAGCGCCGACCAGGCGGGTGCTGCGGGGCGGGTGGTGGTCACTGGTTGCACCTGTCTTGCGGTCAAGGAGTGGGGGGGAGGGGTCAGGCCATGAAGGCGAGGCCTTGGGCGATGCCGTTGCGCTGGATCTCGGAGGTTCCGGTCAGGATGCGGAACATGCGGATCTTGCGGAACAGGAATTCGATCTCGTTGCCCTGGGTGAGGCCCTCCTTGCCGTGGATCTGGACGGCCTGGTCGAGGATGCGGAAGGCGGACTCGGCGACGAACAACTTGCACATGAACGCCTCGGTGCGGACGTCGTTGCCCTGGTCCAGGGCGGCGAGCGCGGCGTAGGTCATCGACCGGGCCGCATACAGGTCGGTGGCCATGTCGGCGACCTTGTGCTGGATGGACTGAAGGGTCAGCAGGAGTTGGCCCCCGGCGACCTTGCGGGTGCGGGTCCGGTCCAGGGTGAGGTCGAGGGCGCGGCGCGTGGCGCCGATGACGGTGGGGCAGTGCAGGAGCCGATTGATGGTGACGCGGCCGAGCGCGATACGCATGCCCTTGCCTTCCTCGCCGAGGAGGTTCTCGGCGGGGACATAACAGTTGTCCAGGACGATATCGCTCTCGATGTGCTCGCCGGACATGGGAGTTGCGCCGTCGGTCACCCGGCAGCCGGGACTGTCGAGGTCGACGAGGAAGGCGGAGAAGGACGGCTTGTCGCCCTCGTTTCCGCCGGTGCCGGCCATCCGCGCCACGACGATGGCGAAGTCGGCGAACGGGCCCGCGGAGCTGAACACCTTGTGACCGCTCAGGCGGTAGCCGTCGCCGTCGTGGACGGCGGTGGTGCGCATGGAGCGCACATCGGAGCCGGCGTCGGTTTCGGTCAGTGAGAAGCAGCAGGCGCGCTCGCCGCGCACCAGGGGCAGCAGGTACTTGTCCAGCTGGTAGTCGGTGGCGTGGTTGAGGATGTCGCCGGCGCGCAGTGGGCCGCCCATGTCTCCCAGCACGCTGTGGCCCAGGACGCGTCCACTGGCGCCGACTTCTTCCTTGAGGGCGGCCAGCGACGTATAGGAGAGGTTCTGGCCGCCGTACTGCTCGGGCAGGTGGATGCCGTAGAAACCCAGTTCGCGGCTGCGCTGCCAGACGGGTTCGAGGTCGGCGCGGGTCAGGTGGGTGTCGTGAGTAATGCCGTGTTCGCGTTCGTAGTCGGCCAGTTCGCCTTCGAGGTAGGTGCGGAGCCGGCCGACGAGGTCGGCGACCTGGGGGGCGTCATAAGCGGGGCGCAGAGAGAAAGTCATCGTGGGTCCTTGTGGGTGGGGGAGGGTGCGGGTCAGTTCACGCGGCGGGCGGCGCCGGCCCAGAACGGTTCGCGTACGGCCTTGCGGTCGAGCTTGCCGTTGCGGTTGTGGGGCAGTTCGTCGACGAAGTCGACAGTCCTGGGCTTCTTGAAGCGGTCGAGGCGGTCTGCGCAGAACGCGGTGATCTCGTCGGCGGTCAGGGCGTGGCCCGGGCGGGGCACGATGACGGCCTTGACCGCTTCGCCCCATGTCTCGTCGGGCACGCCGATGACACAGGCTTCCTGGACGCCGGTGTGCTCGTAGAGGGCGGCTTCGACCTCGGTGCAGTAGATGTTGAACCCGCCCGAGATGATCATGTCCTTCATGCGGTCGACGAGGAACAGGTAGCCGTCCTCGCGCATCCAGGCGAGATCGCCGGTGTGGACCCAGCCGCCGCGGAACGTCTCGGCGGACAGCTCGGGCTCTTGCCAGTACTCGCGCACGCAGTCGGGGCCGCGGACGATGAGCTCGCCGACCTCGCGGGGCGGCAGCGGCAGGCCGGCCTCGTCGACGATGCGGATCTCGGTGTCGTACATCGGCCGCCCGCAGGACTGGAGCAGTTCCGGGTCGCCGGTCACGGCGTGGGCGATCTCCTGGCTGCTCAGGGCCGCCACCACGCTGGTGGTCTCGCCCAGCCCGTAGCCCTGCGCCACCACAGGGCCGAAGAACTCCACCGCGTCACTGAGGCGTTGCGGCGAGATGGGCGCGCCGCCCACCCGAACGCTGGTCAGGCTGGAAAGGTCACGCTCGGCCGCGTCCGGGCGGGCGAGCAGCATGTTGACCATGGCCGGCACGAGGAACGTCGTGGTGATCTGCTCCTTTTCCACCGTGTCCACGAATGCCTCGGCGCTCCAGGTGGGCAGCACATAGGTGGTTGCCCCGGCGAACACGTTGGCCAGCAGGGCCATGCCGGTGGCGTGCGTGATCGGGCCGCAGGCAAGGTAGCGCGTGCTGGGCCGGGGCCTGGATTCGTCACTCATCAGCAGCTTGCGCATGTTTGCCAACCGATTGCCGAACGTTTGTACGGCCGCCTTGAGCGTGCCGGTGGAACCGGAGGTGAAGTTCAGGACGCACGCGGCGTCCTCGTCGACGTCGACGGCAACAGGGGCGGCTGTCCCCGCCCCGAGCAGGGCCCGGTAGTCGAGGATTCCGGCCGTGTCCTGTGTGCCGTCCTCGTCGAGCTGGACGGCGAGGCAGCCGGTGCCCGCCGACTCGATCGCGGCGAGCGCGTCCGCCCTGTGCGCCGCGTCGAACACGAGGACGCGTACCGGGGCGTAGCGCAGGATGTGCTCGATCTCGCCACGCCCCAGACGGGCGTTGATCGGCGCGCGCACCAACCCGGCCTTGTAGAGGGCGAATTCGACTTCGACCAGCTCCCCGCGGTTCCAGGCCAGGGAGGCGACCGCGTCGCCGGGGCCCAGTCCACGGGCGATCAGGGCCGAGGCGAGCCCGTCGCTCGCGCGGTCCAGCTCCGTGTAGGTCCAGGAACGCGCGCCGCAGACCAGGGCGGTGGCGTCGGGCCAGTAGCGGGCGCTGCGGGTGAGATAGGTGCCGAGGTTCATCAACGATCTCCAGTCTTGCAGTCTGACCAATTGAATACAGCAAGAACGTTTACAGACAGAGTGTTTTGTATCCTCTGGGCTGTCAAGAGCCATCTAGACTGTGTGGCGACCACGACAGAGCGAAGGGGGCCGCATGGCCGAGGACAGGCGCACCAGACGCACTCGCCGGGCGCTGGGCGGCGCACTGGTGGAGCTGGTGCTGGAACGCGGCTTCAGCGCGCTCACCGTCGAAGACATCACCGAACGGGCCGATGTCGCGCGCGCCACCTTCTACGCACACTTCAAGGGCAAGGACGACTTGTTCGCGCGCGTGACCGCCGAGCTGCTCGAGCAGCTCGCGCAGCGCCTGGAGCCGGCGCTCACCGGCAGTGCTGTCGGGTTCACCGGCAGACCGCTGCTGGAGATGCTGCGGCACGTGAGCGACGAACGGGACCTCTACCGGGTCGTCCTGCGCGGCGAAGGGGACGGCAAGCCCCTGCAGATGTTCGTGGATTCCTGCGCGGCCGCGACGGCCAAGGAGTTCAAGGCCCGTGCCGAGCGCAACAACGTCCAGCCGCGCATCGACGCCGACCTCCTGGCCCGGGTGTGGGTCGGCGAGCAGGTCGCCGTGCTGCGCTGGTGGGCCGAGCAGGACACCCCGCCCATGCCCGCCGAAGAGGTCGTGCGCATGCTCCTGGACCTCGCCCTGCACGGCCGGCACTGGGCCAGCGGATACACCGCGCCCGGTCAGGACTGAACCCGCGCCCGCGCCGGGCGGCACCCGCCATGATCCGGGCGGGCGCCACCCGGTCTGTTCTAGGAGGGCGCGCCGAGCCGCGCCGCGTCCCGTTCCGGGCGGATGCAGCAGACCGCCACCAGCCCGCAGACGATCATGACTGCCGCCGCCAGGACGAACGACTGCGCATAGCCCGCGCTCTCGGAGGACGCCGTGTCCAGCAGGTGCCCGGTGAGGGAAGGTGCCAGCAGGCCCGGCAGCGTCCCCGTCGCGGCGACGATGCCGAACAGCGCGCCGCGCCGGGAGGCGGGCACGACTGCCGCGGCCGTCATGTAGTGCAGGGGGAAGGCGATGGAGTGCGCGCCGAAGGCGACCGCGACCAGGGCCAGTTGGACCGGCAGTGAGCCTGCGAACGGGAGCGTCGCCATGGCCACTCCTGCGCACACCACGGCCAGGCCCTGCGGCAGACCGCTCGACCGGCGCAGTGACACTCCCCGCCGGGCCAGCCGGTCCACCACCGGGGACAGCGCCAGCAGTAGCACGAAACTGAAGGCGGCCACGGCGCTGAGCACCGAGGCCGCCGCCCCCGGACTCATTGCCAGCTCGTTCCTGAGATACGAGGGCAGCCAGGCCTGGCTCATGGCCATTGCCCACGACGCGCCGAACGCACTGGCCACACTTCCGATCACGGTGCCGCACAGCAGAACCCGACGGTAGGGGGCCTGTGCGGGACCGTCGCCGGACGCCTGCACGCGCGCGGCCGGCCGGTCGTGGGGGCCGTCGTGGCCCACGAACCACCACACCGCGCTCCACACCAGACTCGTTGCCGCCAGTACGGCGAACGCCGAACGCCACCCGAACTGGGTGATGAGCCAGGTCACCACCGGTGCTGCGATCAGCGTGCCGAGCGCGCCGCCGCTGATCTGCAGGGCCGACGGCAGGCTGCGGCGCTCCGCCGGGAACCACTTGTACAGGGCGTGCATCGACATCGGCGTGGCCGGCCCCTCGGCCGCGCCGAGCAACACCCGGCCCGCGACCAGTGTCGGCACGGTTGCCACGATCAGGACCGGCAGCTGAGCCATGCCCCACGCCAGACACATCACGAACAGCAGGACGCGGCTGGAGATGCGTGCGGAGAGAAAGCCGACGAGCAGCCCGGAGATGCTGAACAGGATCGAGTAGGCGCTGGAGATCAGGCCGTACGCGCTGCGGCTGATGTCCAGTTCGTTCATGATCGGGTCGGCCGCCAGGCCGAGCACCGACTTTTCCGCGAAATTGACGATCATGAACGTGACGATCATCGCGGTGATCAGCCAGGCGCGACGCCGGTCGAACGCCGGCGCCTCAAGCCCGCCGGAGGCGTCGAGAGTCAGCTGCGGTGATGGCTGTGAAGACATGCGGGGACTCCTGCGGCTCGGAAAGGCAGGGGGCGACTGCTCTGCCGCGGGAGCATCAGGCGACCGCAGACGACGGCGCCCTTCCCGTCCCCGTGAGTCCGGCCGGGATACGACACCGCAGAGCATCTGGACAGAGCGTCTACTAATGGGCTGCTAGTCCGGCAACGTAACTCCGCGACCGCTTCCGGTCAATGCTTCTGCAGCAAGTGGGGTGGTGGTGCAGAAGGTGGGTCCTTGGATCAATTGAACGCTGTGTATGGTTGCGCTCAAAGTGTCGCTTAACGAGGAGTGCAGATGACCGACGCGCCGCTGGCGAATCTCCACTGGTCCCGTGGTTACACCGACCCGGCCTGGGTGCGCCGTTACACCACCTCAGCACGCGAACTGGGCCCCAGCCGACGCGTAGGGCGCGGACAGGATGCGGCCCGCAGTCTCCCGGCCGACACCGCCGGCATCGACCAGCTCACCATCACCGCACCCGACGGCAGCGCCCTGACCCTTCCCGACGTCTTCGAAGCCGCCCAGACCGACGCTCTCCTGGTGATGCATCGCGGCGCCGTCGTCCACGAGACCTACCTGCACGGCCTGCAGGCGCACGACCCCCACCTCAATGCCTCGGCGGCCAAGTCGTACATAGGCCTTCTGGCAGCCACGCTGGCCCACCAGGGAATCCTCGATCGCGACGCGGCAGCCTCCACGTACATCCCCGAACTCGCCGGAACCGCCTTCGGTGACAGCACCGTTGACCACCTGCTGCACATGGGAACCCACGTCTCGTACGCCGGGCGCCCCTTCGACAAAGCCATCGAGGCCCAGCGCTATTTCGCGGTCATCGCACCGCCCCTGCGTCCGTACGGCTACAGCGGCCCCACCAGCATCCGCGAGCACCTCACCACCGCACGCGCCACCGCTGCACCGGGAACAGAGTTCCGCTACGAGAACGGCAACGTCGAAACCCTCGCTGAAATCCTGCGCCGCATTACCGGCGCCACCACCTCGGCCCTGCTCAGCGACATCATCTGGTCCCGCATCGGAGCCGACGAAGACGCCTACTACACCCTCGACAGCGAAGGCACTGAAGCCGCCTGCGGCGGATTCAGTGCCACCGCCCGCGACGTGGCCCGCCTCGGAGAGATGATCCGCTGCGGCGGCGCCATCGCCGACCGGCAGATCCTGCCCGCCGCCGTGACCGCCTCCATCCCCAACGCCCCCGACGGCTACGCCAAGCGCGTCCGTTTCCCTGCCGCGCCCCCCACCGCGCCTGCCGGCTTCTCCTACCACGACTTCTGGTGGATCCTGAACGACCCCTACAACTCCTACATGGCCAGCGGAATCCACGGCCAACGTCTGTTCATCTCACCCGAGTTGGAGACCGTCATCGTCCACTACGGCTCCCAGGTCATGTCCCCGGTCGCACCCGCGGCCCCCCTCGTCTCAGCATTCCTACAGATCGGCACCCACCTGCAGCGCACCCGCTGAGGCGGCGCGGCCTCCGGAGACCCGCGGCCGGGTCTCCGGCCCCAGGGGTTCCGGAGACCTGCCGCCGGGCCTCCGGAGATCTGCCTCGGGCCTCCTGCCTCCTGCCTCGGGCCTCGGGCCTCCTGCCTCGGGCCTCCTGCCTCCGGCCCCGGCCTCCCGCCCCCGTGCCACCCGTTGCCGGCCGGTCAGGCGGCGAAGTACCGCGACAGCGACTCCCGTTCGTCGATCTCCACCAGATCGGGACGGGTGTAGCGCTCCGCGCGGGCGTGGTAGTCGAAGTCGCCCCGGACCAGCCCTCGGTAGTCCTGCACGCATCGCTCCAGCGCGGCCCGGGTGTGGCCGTGGATCCCGGCCGCCTCTATTTCGTCGATCAGTTCCTTCTCGGCGCGCTGCACCCGTTCCGCTATCTCCGCGAGCTGCACCCCGGCCTCGTCGACGGCTTCCTGGAGGGTGAATCCGCTGTCGCGCTGAATCAGCCGTACCGCATTGTGCTCGTAGCCGAGCAGCGCCTCCTTCTCGAAGGAGCAGATGTCGTTGCAGAGCCCCGAGTGATCGGTTACGGCGTTGCGTAGAGCGATATACGCGGGAAGGCTGCGGGCCGATTCCGGGAGGTCGATTCCGGCGGTGATCTCATGCAGATCCAGGAAGGGCTGCATGGCCACCGAATCCCGCCGGTGCTTCACGAATTCGTTCCTGGTCGGCACCTGCCCGGCGGCCCGCTCGACCGCCTCGGCGTAGTAGGTCCACAGCCAGGAGACCGTGTCGCGCCGGAACTGCCGGATCCAGCGCGGCGAGCGGTCGTGGTACGTCCGGGCCCGCAGGCCCACGAGCGCGTACTCCATGGCGCCGCGCGGCTGTTCGCCGTCGAGTACCGCCACCAGCCGGTCGATCGCCGCCTCGCACATGCGGGGATCACGTCCGGCGGGGCCGTCGTCGAACTCGTCGTCGACGAGGAAGGCCCAGAAGAGCCACTGGCAGAAGAGATCGAGATGCTGCTGTGAAGCAGTGGGGAAAATGAGGGATATCCAGAGTTCGGGCCTGGTCCGGACCATCTTCTTCCGGGCCATCGGGGAGAGCGCGAGACCATTGGATTCGGCCCATTCCCAAGTGGCCTTCCTGGTCTCCTCGATGCCGGGATTGCATCCCGTGCTCTGGAACGGCATATGAAACTCTGGCAGCGCAATCTGGCTCATTGGTGCCCCTCGTCGAGACGATGCGGATGAACGATACGAACGGGGATCTGATCGAATTCACGCGTCGGCGCCAGTACACATCGGGGACGGGCCGCCCGCTCCCATCCGCCCTTGGCCAGAAGGTCACCGTACGAGATGAGCCGGTCATCCCTGCTCACTCTCCTCTGCCGGGGGCCGGGGCATCGGGGCCGGGCTTACGGGCCCGCGGTGGCAATCGCCCTTGGCTCAGGACGGCGGCATCACCATGCGTGACCCACAGTCAACCCCCTGTGGGTGAGAGAGGGAAGCATTTGTGACCGAAATTGCGTGATCGTCACGAACGACTGAACATCTCTGAGCAGTTGGTGACCTCTTGGAGCGATCACTGTGCCGACGGCGCGGACGCCTGCGAGGCACGTCGATTTCAGGCCGATCGGCCCCGCCGTACCTCACCCGGGCCGGACACGCCTGTGAGCCCCTGGGCCGGACTTCCTGACCCAGGGGTTGGGACGCCTCGCTCAGGCACCCTTCAGGTGCCGCATCAGCCGCTCGAAGTCCTGCCACCCCGACAGACCGACGGATCGCCCGGCAGCGGGTAGTACAGCGCGGGACGGGACTTCGGGCCGAGCTGGACCGGCGGCTCGGACAGCGGGGTGCGCCGGGCGCGGTCGCCGGGCATCTCGCGGACCTCCTCCGCGCCGAGCACGAAGGCCGGCGGGACACCGGGCCCCTCGAAGCGTGGCGGAACGGCCAAGTCGCGGCGGGCCTTGCGGAGTTGGACGAGCATCGACTGCAGGTGATGACGGGTGGCGAGCACCTCCGCGGCCCGGGGCAGGGCGTCCAGCGGCGGCTCCTCGTCGGGGCCGTAGCCGAACGCCAGCGTGACGTCCTCCTCCACACCCGCCTTCGTGCGGCTGATGCGGACCGTCGCCAGACCCGGCCGGTCCGGGCTGCCGACCACCACGATCCAGGTCGGCTCGGGCGCCCTCTCGAAGGCGACATCGGTCAGCCGCCGCAGCGACCAGGGGAGGCTGGCGGGCTCCGCGGTGCCCCAGCAGGCCGGAGCCTCGCCGGTCAGCTCGCGCCACACCGACTCCAGGGCGCCGCCGAGCACCAGCCGGCCGTTCGCGGGGTGGACCGTACGGAACGAGACGGCCAGCTGACGCTCGCCGGTGTTCGCGACCTCCTGGTAGGAGGCGGCCACCGGCGTGCGCGGGTCCCCGGGGACCGGGTCGGCCGCCTCGGCCGGTGCGAACAGACCGTTCTGCCAACGCAGTACGGCACCGGACAGGCCGTCGTAATAGCCGTCCTTCTCGTCCTGCACCACCCAGCGCGAGGGCCAGCCGCTCAGGCTGTTGCGTACGGCGGGGAGATCGTCATTGTCAGGGATCTTCATGGGTGCCGGCGACCTCGGTCTCGTACCACGAGCACAGTGACTCGGCCACGGCGTCGATGAGTCCGTCCCTCGCCGCCTGGGCGATCGTCCCGTCCGAGAACCGCTCCCCGCGCACCACGGCCGTGGCCGCGCGCACGGCGTCGGCCGGGCTCATCCGGCCGTCGAGCGGCACGGTGGGCGGCGGATTGTCCTGCCAGAGGTACGCGGGCGTCACGGCGCCGACAGCGGGCAGCGCCCGGACCACGCGTTCGAGCCGCCTGCTGTGGAGCGGATAGCTCATCTGCCAGGTGCCGTCCGGCTGCTTCCCGCCCTTGGACCACTGCACGTCACGGTCCTCGTCGGTCAGCGCGGCGAGCCCTTCCCTCAACTGGCGCCATGCGTCGGCGTTCTCACGGTCGAGCTGGGCCAGCAGACGCCGGTCGTCGGCTTTGGTCACGACGTGGGCGAGCTCCGTGAGCGCCGCCAGGGACGGGGCCGCAGTCAGGGAGTCCGGGACGATGTGGCTGACGCATCTCGGGTCCGAGCCGCGGACCAGCTCGGCGAGCGCGGCTGTGGGTACGAGCCCGCGCGCCTTGGCCTCGTTGAGCTTTGTGGACCACTCAAGCCCTTCGTTGAACCCGGCCCGGTCACCGGTGGGCCGCAGGCACCACCCGGCGGCGTCGTCCTCGTCGTTGGCCCACAGGTAGCCCATCGCCTCGCCGCGGGCGTTGGCGACGGTGAGGTGGTGGACCGGCTTGTCGGTCTCGCCGCGGTAACGCGGTGCGTCGGGTTCGTACGTCATGATCCGCTCTTGCCGTGGGCGTCGGTGCGAGACCTCAGCCCCCGCTTGCCAGTTCCTTGAGTTCGGCGAGCGACGGGGCCTCGGCCGGCGAGCCGGGTACGACACCGCTGCCCTTGATGTCACTCGTGTCCCGGACCAGCTCGGCGAGCAGGGCAGTGGGAGCGATCCCGCGGGACTTCGCGTCCCGCAGCTTCCTGAGCCATGCGGCTCCGGCGTTGATCGCGGCGGCCCCCAGCCCCTGCGGCGTCACCCAGCCGGCGGCGTCCCCCTCGTCATTGGCCCATACGTAGCCGATCACCACGCCGTCGCTGTCGGCGACCCGCACGTACTGCACGGGCCCCTGTGCGACACGGTTGTAGCGGGGCGGCCCGGCGACCCGCTTGAGCTGCATGTCTTCCTCGAACCGCGGATTGGGTCGGTTCTCGCTGGTCATGCACTCTTCCTCTGTCACTTCGGCAGGACTTCGCCGTACACCTGGGCCTGTCCGGCCTCGTCCACGAAGACTCGGGTCACCCGGTACTCCGAGCCGCGCCCGAGAAGGATCTCACGCTCGGTCACACCGTATTGGCTGACCTTCTCCAGCCACAGCGCGGGCGTCCCCTCCGGGACCCGCAGGTGGAGGATGGCGTCCTTGCCCGCGAAGCTGGGTACCGGGTGGTTGCCGAGCGATGTGGACCCTCGTCACCGTACGTGCCACCCAGCATTTCGAGAGACGAGTCGAGGTCGAGGTGCCCGATGCCCGTGCCGCGCACCACCATGACGTCCTCGGGCACGGGGCGGGTCGACATCACCCGGTCCATCTCGCCGATGTCGTGCAGCACCTCGGGCCTGGGACCGTAGTAGGGGTCGTTCCGCAGGTAGCCGTTCATGTCCTTGTACGAGGGGAACGAGTCGCCCGTGTAGTCCCGGAGCGCCTGCTGTGCGGACGGGTCCAGGTTGTCCACGTAGTCGTTCCAGTAGTCCCGGCCGTACTGGACCGCATCGAAGTCGTCCGCGAACGGCACGGTGCCGTCGGTCAGTTCGGCGGCGGCGACCTAGTGCTTCTCGGCGGTGGAGAGTGCGTCGAAATCGGCTTCCGACACGTGGGGCGTGTACTTGAAGTCGTCCGCCGTACCGCCTGCGCCGGGCGCGTCCGCACCGTGGTGTCAACTCCACGGTGCTGAAGCAATCGAGGGCCTCAGGGCTGTGGAGATGCTGTGGCAGAGCCGTCGGCGGTCCGGGGCAGGCAATGAGGTTCAAGGGCGGAGCACTTGCCCCGGCCGTGGAGGGCTGGGGGTCTTCTCGGCGCGGCCGGGTTCCCTGGGATCTTCAGCCGATCTTCACCTCGTACGCACGATCGCAAGCGGCGACCGTTCGATCGAACCGCCGGATGGTCGGGCGGGTCCGGATGGTTACGGGCGGAGGTGCTTCTCCGCCTCGGCCTGTTCGATCAGCTCCGCATACGAGTCGTCTTCCTCGAGCCCGGACCCGTGGAGGAGGGATACCGACCAGGGGATCGGGCACGGCGGGGCGTGATCGGGGTCCGGGCAGAGCAGCCTGGTGATGCGTTCCTCGACCTCTTCGGCCTGCTGCTGAGTGGCGTAAATACCCAGCCGCACTTCCCAGACGCTCTTGTTCTCAGACATCGCTCACGTTCCGGATCGGCGGAGAGGAAGGGGGTGCGGTTCCGGCCCGTTGAGGCACGCCGGGTAGTGAACGTCGCGCTCCACACAACGACAGACAGAGCCCGAGCTGACTTGCAACAGGACCACCGGACGGCGACTTACCGCATGCGCGAGCGCCAGGTCATGACGGCAAAGAAGCTTGGTCTCACCCAACCGCAGGTTGGGCGAGACTTACTGGCCTCATGCGTTCAAACGCAGTGGGGGTCGTCCGCCGGAGAAGAAACTCCTTGATCTCCCGAGCGCACTCGAGCGGGCTCGAACTGCCGGTGTCGCACTCGATGTCATAGATGCCGTGGGCATGGACGCGGTCGAACTGGCGGGCAGCCAGCCCTGCCGGACGATCACCACGCGCTTGCTCCCGGCGTTCCAGCTCCGGCAAAGGGCAGCGCACTCCGACGAGGACGACGTCCTGAGGGGAAAACAGAGCCAGGCAATCGCGAAGGCGCCACGGCTCGCTCAAGACGTGGTCCGCGACAATGATGTTGCCTGCCGCAGCCATGCCCGCGACCGCACGGTGAAACCCCATCCAGGTGCGCTTGAGTACGACATTCAGCTGGTCCGGTGTCATCTCAGGTGCTGATCGCATGGCATGGAACGCGTCCACGGGCATGTAGAAGCACGGCTCATCAAGGACTCCGACAAGCTCCCTGGCGACGCTCGACTTGCCCGAGCTCGACGTGCCGTTCAAAAAGATGATCAGTCCGCCGTTTGCCTGCTCGGATTCCGGTGAGCCGGCCGATCCCTCGAACCCAGAGGCTGGACTCGTCATCATGCGTGCTCTCGCATCGTGCGCAGGCTCCAGACCACTCGATCTTCGACGGCACGAACCTACTGGCCCCAGACCATCCGGCACAACGAACAGTTTTCTCCTGCACGGCAGTAGTGCCGCCGCAGCGCCACGTGTCACCCGCGACCCCTCGCTGATGCACATCGCCTCCGAAGTGCTGTCCTGCGTGTTCAGCTGCCGCCGGTGACAGCAGGGGCGTCGTGCGACGGAGCCCGGAGATATTTACCGGCCGTGGTGACCGATGGTCGCAAGACTCGCGATCATGCCCTCCCCTGCGCGAAACCTCGCCCTTGAGCACTTTCAGTGGATCGACGGTCACGCCGACGTCTGGAAGATCGAGGACTGTTCCGAACCTTCGCGTACTTCGGCGCGATCTTCTCCTCCAGCCTCATCGGCATCGCCTTCGGATCCACCGCGACCGACGCCGGATTCCACGCCGTCGCCCTCGTCGTCATCGGCATCGGCGTCGCCGTCATGCTGATGACCATCCTGGACAAGAGGATCCCCTCGCGAACCGACAGGTGAACGGCCGCACCGGTGGACAGCCGGTGGGCAGATGCCTCCGGGTGGTACTGGTTACCCTGCCGCAACCACTCTGATCAGCCCGGACGTCGCCGCGCAGCACGACGCAACATGAACGCTCAGCACTCGATGATGTTCACCGCGAGCCCGCCCCGCGCCGTCTCCTTGTACTTCACGCTCATGTCCGCGCCCGTCTCCTTCATGGTCTTGATGACCTTGTCGAGGGAGACCTTGTGGGTGCCGTCGCCGCGCAGCGCCATCTTGGCGGCCGTGACGGCCTTGACCGCGGCCATGCCGTTGCGCTCGATGCACGGGATCTGAACGAGACCGCCGACCGGGTCGCAGGTCAGGCCGAGGTTGTGTTCCATGCCGATCTCGGCGGCGTTCTCGACCTGCTCGGGGGTGCCGCCGAGGACCTCGGCGAGGGCGCCCGCGGCCATGGAGCAGGCGGAGCCGACCTCGCCCTGGCAGCCGACCTCGGCGCCGGAGATGGAGGCGTTCTCCTTGAAGAGCATGCCGATGGCTCCGGCGGCGAGGAGGAAGCGGACGACGCTGTCCTCCTTCTCCGCCTCGGTGGCGCCGCCGGCCGCGAAGTTCATGTAGTAGTGCAGCACGGCCGGGATGATGCCCGCGGCGCCGTTGGTGGGTGCGGTGACGACGCGGCCGCCCGCCGCGTTCTCCTCGTTGACCGCCATCGCGTAGAGGGTGATCCACTCCATCGCGAGGGTCTGAGGGTCGCCCTCGGCGCGCAGCTGGCGGGCGGTGTTCGCGGCACGGCGGCGGACCTTGAGACCGCCGGGCAGGATGCCCTCGCGGGACATGCCGCGCGAGACGCAGGCCTGCATGACGCGCCAGATGTCCAGCAGACCCGAGCGGATCTCGTCCTCGGTGCGCCAGGTCTTCTCGTTCTCCAGCATCAGCGAGGAGATGGACAGACCGGTGTCCTTCGAGAGCCGCAGCAGTTCGTCGCCGGTGCGGAAGGGGTGCTTCAGCACGGTGTCGTCGAGGACGATCCGGTCCTCGCCCACCGCGTCCTCGTCGACGACGAAGCCGCCGCCGACGGAGTAGTAGGTCTTCTCCAGGAGGGGGGCGCCCTCGTGGTCGAAGGCGAAGATCGTCATGCCGTTGGCGTGGTACGGAAGCGCCTTGCGGCGGTGCAGGATCAGTTGCTCGTCGGCGTCGAAGTCGATCTCGTGCATGCCGAGGAGGTTGATCCGGCCGGTGGTACGGATCCGCTCCACGCGGTCGTCGGCGGACTCCACGTCGACGGTACGGGGCGACTCGCCCTCCAGGCCGAGCAGGACGGCCTTGGGGGTGCCGTGGCCGTGGCCGGTCGCACCGAGCGATCCGTACAGCTCGGCGCGTATGGAGGCGGTGTGGGCGATGAGGCCCTCGTTCTTCAGCCGGCGCGCGAACATATGGGCGGCGCGCATCGGGCCGACCGTATGGGAGCTGGACGGGCCGATGCCGATCGAGAACAGGTCGAAGACCGAGATGGCCACGGGAGACTCCTAAGGGTTGGTAGACGCCGTTGTCTGCCGGGTGATGCGGTACGGACCGGTCGGCCCGAAGAGCAGCGGGGACAAGGGATGGGGCACCGCGCCCACTGACCAGTGTGCGCGGTGCCCCGCCCGAAAGGTGACGAACTGTGTCCCGGATTACTTCAGGACGGCCTGCGCCCCTACTTCAGGCCGGGGTACAGCGGGAACTTCTCGGCCAGCGCGATCACGCGGGCCTTGAGGTCGTCGGCGTCGTAGGACGGCTTGAGCGCCGAAGCGATGATCTCGGCGACCTCGGTGAAGTCCTCGGCCTGGAAACCGCGGGTGGCCAGGGCCGGCGTACCGATCCGCAGACCCGAGGTGACCATCGGCGGCCGCGGGTCGTTCGGGATGGCGTTCCGGTTGACCGTGATGCCCAGCTCGTGCAGCCGGTCCTCGGCCTGCTGGCCGTCCAGCTCGGAGTTGCGCAGGTCGACGAGGACCAGGTGGACGTCCGTACCGCCGGACAGCACGGAGACACCGACCTCGGTGACGTCCGGCTGGACCAGGCGCTCGGCGAGGATGCGGGCGCCGTCCAGGGTGCGCTGCTGGCGCTCCTTGAACTCCTCGGTCGCCGCGACCTTGAACGAGACCGCCTTGGCAGCGATCACGTGCTCCAGCGGACCACCCTGCTGGCCGGGGAAGACCGCGGAGTTGATCTTCTTGGCGAGCTCCTGCGTCGACAGGATGACGCCACCGCGCGGACCGCCGAGGGTCTTGTGCGTGGTCGTCGTGACGACATGGGCGTGCGGCACCGGGTTGGGGTGCAGACCCGCGGCCACCAGGCCGGCGAAGTGTGCCATGTCGACCATCAGGTACGCGCCGACCTCGTCCGCGATGCGGCGGAAGGCGGCGAAGTCCAGCTGGCGGGGGTACGCGGACCAGCCGGCGACGATCAGCTTCGGCTTGGACTCCTTGGCCAGACGCTCGACCTCGGCCATGTCCACGACGCCGGTCTCGTCGACGTGGTACGGGACCACGTTGTAGAGCTTGCCGGAGAAGTTGATCTTCATGCCGTGGGTCAGGTGACCGCCGTGGGCCAGGCTGAGGCCCATGATCGTGTCGCCCGGGTTCAGCAGCGCGAACATCGCGGCGGCGTTGGCCTGCGCACCGGAGTGCGGCTGGACGTTCGCGGCCTCGGCGCCGAACAGCGCCTTGATGCGGTCGATGGCGATCTGCTCGACGACGTCGACGTGCTCACAGCCGCCGTAGTAGCGGCGGCCGGGGTAGCCCTCGGCGTACTTGTTGGTGAGGACGGAGCCCTGGGCCTCCATGACCGCGACCGGAGCGAAGTTCTCCGAGGCGATCATTTCGAGGGTGGACTGCTGACGGTGGAGCTCGGCGTCGACAGCGGCGGCGACGTCCGGGTCCAGCTCGTGGAGGGAGGAGTTGAGAAGCGACATCAGGTGGTCCCTTTGGGTCTCAGTTGCCGGAGAACTCGGTGTACTCGTCGGCGGAGAGCAGATCCTTCGGCTCCTCCGCCACACGTACCTTGAACAGCCAGCCGCCCTCGAAGGGAGCGGAGTTCACCAGCGACGGGTCGTCCACGACGTCCTGGTTCGCGGCGGTGACCTCACCGGTCACCGGCGAGTACAGGTCGCTCACCGACTTGGTCGACTCCAGCTCACCGCAGGTCTCACCCGCAGTCACCGTGTCACCGACCTCGGGGAGCTGGGCGTAGACGACATCGCCGAGCGCGTTGGCGGCGAACTCGGTGATACCGATCGTGGCCACACCGTCCTCGACGGCCGACAGCCACTCGTGCTCCTTGCTGTAACGCAGCTGCTGGGGGTTGCTCATGACCTGAATTCTCCTGTACGCGGGGGAGTGCTGATGAACGGTGGTCTTACGGTGTGAGACGCGACTGCGTCACTTCCGAGGTGCGCGGATGTCACTTCTGGCGCTTGTAGAACGGCAGCGCCACGACCTCGTACGGCTCGTGGCTGCCCCGGATGTCCACTCCGACGCCCGCGGTACCGGGCGTGGCGTGCGCAGCGTCCACGTACGCGATGGCGATCGGCTTGCCCAGGGTGGGCGACGGGGCGCCCGAGGTGACCTTGCCGATGATCTCGCCCGCGGCGACCACGGAGAAACCGGCGCGCGGCACCCGGCGGCCCTCGGCGATCAGCCCGACCAGCTTGCGGGGCGGGGCGGTCTCGGCGCGCTCGGCGGCGGCCTGGAGGGCCTTGCGGCCGACGAAGTCGCCCTCCTTCTCGAACTTCACGACCCGGCCCAGACCGGCGTCGAACGGGGTCAGCTCGGTGGTCAGCTCGTTCCCGTAGAGCGGCATGCCGGCCTCCAGGCGCAGCGTGTCGCGGCAGGAGAGCCCGCACGGGATCAGGCCGCGCGAGGCGCCCGCCTCGGTGAGGGTCTTCCACAGGTGCTCGGCGTGCTCGGGGGCTACGAACAGCTCGAAGCCGTCCTCGCCGGTGTAGCCGGTACGGGCGATCAGCGCGGGCACACCGGCGACCGTGCCGGGCAGGCCGGCGTAGTACTTCAGACCGTCCAGGTCGGCATCGGTGACCGAGGCCAGGATGGCGGGCGACTCGGGGCCCTGGACGGCGATCAGCGCGTACGCGTCGCGGTCGTCGCGCACCTCGGCGTCGAAGCCGTCGGCCCGCGCGGTCAGTGCGTCCAGCACGATCTGGGCGTTCCCGGCGTTGGCGACGACCATGTATTCGGTGTCACCCAGGCGGTAGACGATCAGGTCGTCGAGGATGCCGCCGTCCTCGGCGCAGATCATCGTGTAGCGGGCGCGGCCCACGGCGACGGTGCCGATGTTGCCGACCAGCGCGAAGTTCAGGAAGGCCGCGGCCTCGGGGCCGGTGACGGTGATCTCGCCCATGTGCGACAGGTCGAAGAGACCGGCCCTGGTGCGCACCGCGTTGTGCTCGTCGCGCTCGCTGGCGTACCGCAGGGGCATGTCCCAGCCCGCGAAGTCGGTCATGGTCGCGCCCAGCGAACGGTGCAGGGCATCGAGGGCGGTGAGACGGGGGGCGGTGCTCATGGATATGGCTCCCAGGGCATGACGACGAGGACGATCCCTCCCCATCTGTCATCGGAACCTGAGAGGTTCGCCGAGAGCCCCTGAAGGGTTCGGCTTGCACCTTGGGTGGAGCCGCAGAGCGGCCCGCTTTTCAGATCTGCCTCATCCACGCGGTACGGGGCCTGAGAGATTCAAGGGAGGAACTTGCTCCTTCGGCGCCCGGCACATGCAGTGACCGGAACTCTCCCGCGCGGATTCAAGCGGCCTTTATGCAGTTGGCCGGGTCATCATCGCACGCATCGCGCCGGAGTGGGGCCCCGGTCCCTCTCGGGAAATCAGCGGCGTGGACGGTTGTGCCGCATTACCTTTTCTTTACACTTCATGGGCATACGTGGGGTGACCCGACAGGGGGAGGGTGATGACGTTGCAGCGGTACGCGACGACCGCGGGGGTCGCGCACGGCGCGATGCCTGCACAGCCAGGGGCTCCGGCCACGGAAACGCTCGGCACGCACGCGCCCGTCGTACGGGATCTGCGGGAGCGGGCCGGGCGCAGCCCGCGCAGCCTGCACTTCGCGGCAGGCGACGTGGTGGTGGTCTCCGGGCTGCCCGGCAGCGGTAAATCGACGCTCATCCGGCGGGCGGTGGCGACGGCCCGCGCCATCGACTCGCAAAACACCCGTGACCGCTGGGCGGGGCTGATGCCCCGTTTACTCCCGTACGCCCTCTACCGCCCCCTTGTCCGTTTCGCCCACTACTGGGGGCTGTGGCGGGCGCTGCGCTCCGGCGAGTCCGTCGTCGTCCACGACTGCGGAACCCAGGCGTGGGTGCGCGGCTGGCTGGCGCGTGACGCGCGGCGCCGGGGCCGCGTCCTGCACCTCGTCCTGCTCGACGTCACACCGCGGACGGCGAGGGAGGGGCAGCGGGAGCGCGGACGCGGCGTCTCCGGATATGCGTTCGCCCGGCACCGAAGGGCGGTGGGGAGGCTGCTGCGGAACACCGAGACCGGCCTGCTGCCGCCCGGGTGCGCTTCGGCGGTGCTGCTGGACCGGGAGGCGGCGGGGAAGCTGAGCCGGATCGCGTTCGCGGACGCATAAGGCCCGGGGGAGGGGCCGGAGGGCCTGGCGGCCGGACGTTAATCTTCTGCCGGAAGGCTCGGGCAAGAAGGGGAAGCAGTGGACATTCCGGCACAGGTCCAGTCCCATCCGCAGAGCGGATGGCCGGCCAATGAGCTCGAAGAAGTGCTCATGGCCTCGGTGGGCAGCCCTGAGGCGGGCGGACGGCTCGTCGAGGTGCTCGGGCGCAGCCACGTCTGGGTGCCCCTGCCGGGCGGCGGCGGACCCGACTCCCCCGACCTGGACCTGCCCACGCTGGAGATCGAGGGCGCTCCGTACGTTCCCGTATTCAGCTCCGAACAGCAGTTCCTCAGCTGCGCCGGCACCCAAATGCCCTTCACCGTCGCGCCCGCCCGCGAGTTCGCCCGCGGCCTGCCCCCGCAGCTCGGCATCGCGGTGAACCCGGGCGGAGCCGTCGGGCTGCCGCTGCCGCCGCCCGCCGTGGCCGAGCTCTGCCGCGCCGGACGCACCCCGCTGGACGGACCGGCCAGCGGAGGCAGGGTCCGGCTGTACGAACCGGCCTGGCAGGAGGAGCCCGTCGACTTCCTCTCCGTGGCGGCCGGCGAATTCGAGGAGAGCGGTGTCGTGCTCACCGCCCGCCGGGCGCTGGCCAGCATCGAGGGCGGCGAGCCCGTCCTCTTCATCGGCGTCGAGTTCTCCACCTGGGAGGGCGCCGGGCGCAACGCCCCGATGGACGCCCTCGGCCGTGCGCTCGGCCGGGCCGAGGTGCCCTGGCCGGTCAATCTGATCCTGCTCGATGTGGCGCAGGACCCGGTCGGCGACTGGATGCGGGAGAAGATCCGGCCGTTCTACCAGCGCGCGGGCCAGTAGCGCCCGGCGCGGCGCACGCGGACGCCTCCGGAGTGGATCACGGCGTCGACCCGAGGCGTCAAGTCGGTGTCAGGACCGGCGCATAAGCTGGTTTGATGGCTGGTGCCACGGCACCATGCCGCACCCGTGTGCCCCGGGAGCGGCGGGCCGACACAGTGGATCGAAGAGGGGCGGGACCAGGTGAGTGCGTCAGGCACCGCGGCGGCCGGGCAGGTCGAGCACATGCTGCGCCAAGTGACGCCCGGGCGCTACGACGCGTACGAGGCACTGCTGCAGGCCCTCGCGAACGGCCGGATCTGGATGCTCCTCTGGCACGGCCGGCCGGGCTCGCCCGACGCCCAGTACGGGAACATGGAGATCGACGGCCTCGGCTACGCCCCCTGTGTGACCTCCGCCCAGGAGCTCTCGGCCAGCGGCTGGAACCGGGCCCACGAGCTCGTCGGCGGCCGCGACATCGCCCGCACCCTCTTCCCCGACCGCTGGGGCATCTGGCTCAACCCGCACGCCCCGGGCGGCGGCGTCGGCATCCCCTGGCTGGACCTGCGCCGGATCGCCACCGGCCTCGACCGGATGCCCGCCGGCCCGCTCCGGCTCACCGAGCCGGCCATCGAGATCCCGCAGTTCTACGCCCTGCTCACACAGAACGCCCATCACACCCCCGCGATCCGCTCGCTGCGCCGCGCCTGGGTGCAGCCCGCGCTCGGCGTCCCGTATCTCGCCATCGGTCTCGACCTCTACGACACGAGCCAGACCTCGGTCGACGCGGTGCGCGCGATGATGCAGCAGTCGATCGGCGCGGTCCCGGAGGGGCTGCCCGTCTCCACCGTCGCGATGTCCGACGAGTACGACCCGGTCGCGATGTGGCTGCGCGCCAACTCCCGCCCGTTCTACGACCGCGAGGCCCACGCACCGGCGGCCCCGGTGGCGGGCTACGGCTATCCGCCGCAGCAGGGCGCGTACTGACCCTGCCGGCAGCGGAGTTGTACGTCCCCGGCACCCGAAATGTCGCTGTACGCACCCGACTTCCGGAAGGCGGCCACCCGTGCCCGTCCAAGCTCGGGTGAATCGGTGCGCCGACCGGACCCTCACCACAGGCTCGAACTCCTCATGTCCGAGATTTCCGTGCTGGGGGTATCTGGTGGTGAAAGCGACGCGAATCTACGCGCGTGCCCCCTTCCGCCTCAACTGACCTGTGTTCGAGGGGCGTTCACTTCCGTCCGGATAACGGAACACCCCTGACCGCATCACGGTTAGGCATCCATTCGCCTGACGGTATGGCTACCTCGCGCGACGGCAATGAAGACTCCCGCAGCAAGGGCGTCTTGCCGCCTCTGCGTACGACTGACTGATCGCGCCGCCACAGCGGCCAGTTCGGCCCGGCCACCGCCGGTTGAGAGGGGTCCTTGCCACGATGACGGCACCACTGCACGAGCCGACCACGGAAGCGGACCCGATCGCTACCGGCGGTCCCGCAGCCGACTCCGGGGTGAAGAAGGTCGAGGGACGGTCTCTCAAGCAGATCGCCTGGAACCGCCTGAAGCAGGACAAGGTCGCGCTGACGGGCGGCATCACCGTGCTCGTCCTGGTCGTGGTGGCGGTCTTCGCGCCGCTGATCGTGAGCCTGCTCGGACACCCGCCGAACGACTTCCACCAGGAGATGCTCGACCCGCTGACCAATCTCCCCAAGGGCGACCTCGGCGGCGTGAGCGGCGACTACCTCTTCGGCGTCGAGCCCAACAAGGGGCGCGACATCTTCAGCCGGATCGTCTACGGCGCCCGGATCTCGCTGCTCGTGGCGTTCCTGGCGGCCCTGGTCGCCGTGGCGCTCGGCACGCTCTTCGGGATCGTCGCCGGCTACTTCGGCGGCTGGGTGGACGCGGTGATCAGCCGGGTGATGGACGTGCTGCTGTCCTTCCCGCAGCTCCTCTTCATCATCTCCCTCGTCTCGGTCCTCCCCGACGACCTGCTCGGCCTCACCGGCAGCGGGGTGCGCATCGCCGTACTCGTCGCCGTCATCGGCTTCTTCGGATGGCCGTACGTGGGACGCATCGTCCGCGGCCAGACGCTCTCGCTGCGTGAACGCGAGTACGTGGAAGCGGCACGCAGCCTCGGCGGCGGGCGGGTGCACATCCTCTTCCGCGAACTGCTGCCGAACCTGGTGGCACCGATCACCGTCTACGCGACGCTCATGATCCCCACCAACATCCTGACCGAAGCGGCCCTCAGCTTCCTCGGCGCCGGTGTCCGGCCGCCCACGGCCTCCTGGGGCGGAATGCTGCGGGACGCCCTGGAGACGTACGAGCACGACCCGATGTTCATGGTCTTCCCCGGCGTGACGATCTTCATCACCGTACTGGCCTTCAACCTCTTCGGGGACGGGCTGCGCGACGCCCTGGATCCCAAGGGGACCCGATAGCCCACGACTTGCCCCTGCCGCACTGTCAGGTGGCTCTTCCCATGGTTCTCCGGCAAGCAATGGCCTGGGACCGCGATCTCGGAGGTTGCGAGAAAATGTCCACAGTTACCTCGAAACGACGGCTCACCGCTGGTGCGGCCCTCGTGGTCGCGGCGCTGATGACCACCTCGGCGTGCGGCGGCGGCGACGGCGACAGCGGCGACAGCAAGTCGAAGGGCGCCGGCTTCAACGCGGCGTTCAACAAGGTCGCCAACGCGTCCACCAAAAAGGGTGGAACGCTGAAGATGGTCGGCAAGCAGGACCTCGACTCCGCCGACCCCCAGCGTGCCTACTACGGCATGGCCTGGGACTTCATGCGCTTCTACACCCGCCAGCTGGTCACGTACGACACCAAGCCGGGCGCCGCCTCCACCAAGCTGGTCGGCGACCTCGCCACCGGCCCCGGTGTGATCAGCGACGGCGGCAAGACGTACACGTACAAGCTGCGTCCCGGCATCACCTGGGAGGACGGCTCCAAGGTCACCTCCCAGGACGTCAAGTACGGCATCGAGCGCATCTGGGCGACGGACACCATCACCGGTGGCCCGCAGTACCTGAAGCAGACGCTGGACCCCAAGGGCGAGTACAAGGGCCCCTACAAGGACTCGTCCGCGGACAAGCTCGGCCTGAAGGCGATCGAGACGCCCGACGACAGCACCGTCATCTTCAAGCTGCCCAAGCCCAACGGTGACTTCGAGCAGTTCCTCGCCATGCCGTCCGGCACGCCCGTGAAGGCGGCGAAGGACACCAAGGCGAAGTACACCCAGCGGCCGTTCTCCTCGGGCCCGTACAAGTTCGAGTCGTACAAGCCGGGCAAGAGCATCGTGCTCGTCCGCAACGACAAGTGGCAGAAGTCCTCGGACCCGGTGCGCGCCGCGCTGCCGGACAAGGTCACCGTGACGATCTCCGCCAACCTGGAGGAGAACGACAAGAGGCTGATGGAGGGCGACTACGACGTCGACCTCAACGGCACCGGCATGACCCAGTCCGGCCGCGTCACCGCCGTCTCGGACCACAAGGACAGCGTCGACAACATGCTGACGTCCTTCGTCCGCTACGTCGCGCTCGTCCACACGGCGAAGCCGCTGGACGACGTCCACTGCCGCAAGGCCGTCTTCTACGCCACGGACTTCGCCGGCCTCCAGCAGACCCGCGGTGGCGAGATCGCCGGTGGCGAGATCGCCAACAGCACGCTTCCGACCTCCATCAAGGGTCACAGCGACTACGACCCGTACGGCGTTCTCGCCCGCAAGGGCAAGCCGGACGAGGCCAAGGCCAAGGAAGAGCTGAAGGCGTGCGGCCAGCCGAACGGCTTCTCCACCAAGCTCACCGCCCGTAACAACAACCCGGGCGAGGTCGACACCGCCGAGGCGCTCCAGGAGCAGCTCGGCAAGGTCGGCATCAAGATCGAGGTCGACCCGATCGACGGCGCCGAGTCGTCCAGCATCACCGGTTCGCCGTCCGTCGTGAAGAAGCGCGGCTACGGCATGACGATGAGCGGCTGGGGCCCGGACTTCCCGTCCGGCCAGGGCTTCGGCCAGCCGCTGTGGGACAGCCGGTTCCTCGCCGAGACCGGTAACTACAACGAGTCGCAGCTCAAGGACCCGCAGATCGACAAGCTCTTCGACGACGCCATCGCGGAGACCGACGCGGTCAAGGCCGGCGAGATCTACAAGGCTCTTGACAAGCGGATCCTCGACCAGGCCGACTGGATGCCCTTCATCTACGAGAAGAACATCACCTGGCGCGGCGAACGACTGACCAACGTCTACATGTCCGACGCCTACAGCGGACGTTACGACTACGTCTCGCTCGGCGTCGTCAAGTAGTCGCTGTAGCCAACAGCATTTGCAGTCAACCCGGTTGACTGCCCCACCGCCGCCGAAACCCGCCAGTCCGAAGGGCAGGTGATGGCCGTGGTGGTGGCCGGGAGCCCCCACAAGGGGTTCCCGGCCACCGCCGGGCCGCGCACAGTGCTTGCTTATCTCATCCGGCGCCTGTTCGCCGTAGTCATCATGGTGCTCGTCGTACTGCTCGCGACCTTCACCATCTTCTTCATGCTGCCCAAGTGGGCGGGTCAGGACGTCGCCGTCCTCTTCGCCGGCAAGGCCACGGGTGCCGAGCAGCTCGCGGGCATCCGGATCAAACTGGGTCTCGACGACCCCCTTCTCGTCCAGTTCTGGGACTTCGTCAAGGGCATCCCGATGGGGCGCGACTACGCGAACGGTGACGACGTCACCCACTGCGCCGCACCCTGCTTCGGCTACTCCTTCCGCACGGAGGTACCGGTCTGGACCACCCTCAAGGACGCCCTGCCCGTCACCGGTGCGCTCGCCGCCGGTGCCTGCGTCCTGTGGCTCCTCGGCGGCGTCGCCACCGGTGTGGTGTCCGCGCTGCGGCGCGGCAGCATCTGGGACCGTGCCGCGATGACCACCGCCCTCGCCGGCGTCTCCCTGCCGATCTTCTTCACCGGCATGGTCGCGATGGGCCTCTTCGTGCACAACCTCGGCTGGGTGCACATCGCCGACAACCTCTCCACGGACGACAGCATCGGCACCTGGTTCCAGACACTGATCCTGCCGTGGATCGTGCTCGCCTTCCTGAACGCCGCGATGTATGCCCGGCTCACCAGAGCCACCATGCTCGAAGTGCTCGGCGAGGACTACATCCGTACCGCCCGCTCCAAGGGTCTGGGCGAGGGCGCCGTCATCACCCGGCACGCCCTGCGTTCCGCGATGACGCCGATCCTCACCGTCTTCGGCCTCGACATCGGCGTGCTCCTCGGTGGCGCCGTCCTCACCGAGTCCACGTTCAACCTGCCGGGGCTCGGTCTCGCGGCGGTCCAGGCCATCAGTAACAAGGACCTGCCCGTGATCCTCGGCGTCACACTGTTCGCGGCTCTCGCGATCGCCGTCGCCAACCTCGTCGTCGACATTCTGTACGCCGTCATCGACCCGCGAGTGAGGCTGGGATGACCGAACTGCACAAGAGCGGTGCCGCGCTGGGCGAACCCGCCCCGGCCGGCTCGCCCGCTCCCACCGCCTTCCTCGAAGTGCGCGACCTCAAGGTGCACTTCCCGACCGACGACGGCCTGGTCAAGTCCGTCGACGGGCTCAACTTCCAGCTGGAGAAGGGCAAGACTCTCGGCATCGTCGGCGAGTCCGGCTCCGGCAAGTCCGTCACGTCGCTGGGCATCATGGGCCTGCACACCGCGGGCCAGTACGGAAAGCGCAAGGCACAGGTCTCCGGCGAGATCTGGCTGGACGGCAAGGAACTGCTGTCCGCCGACCCCAACGAGGTACGCAAGCTCCGCGGCCGCGACATGGCCATGATCTTCCAGGACCCACTGTCCGCGCTGCACCCGTACTACACGATCGGCAAGCAGATCGTGGAGGCGTACCGGGTCCATCACGACGTGAACAAGAAGACCGCCCGCAGGCGTGCGATCGAGATGCTCGACCGGGTCGGCATCCCGCAGCCCGACAAGCGCATCGACAGCTACCCGCACGAGTTCTCCGGCGGGATGCGCCAGCGCGCGATGATCGCCATGTCGCTGGTCAACAACCCCGAGCTGCTGATCGCCGACGAGCCGACGACCGCGCTGGACGTGACCGTCCAGGCGCAGATCCTCGACCTGATCCGGGATCTGCAGAAGGAGTTCGGCTCCGCGGTCATCATCATCACCCACGACCTGGGCGTCGTGGCCGAGCTCGCCGACGACATCCTGGTGATGTACGGCGGGCGCTGCGTCGAGCGCGGACCGGCCGAGAAGGTGTTCTACGAGCCCCGGCACCCCTACACCTGGGGTCTGCTGGGCTCGATGCCGCGCCTCGACCGCGACCAGACCGACCGGCTCATCCCGGTCAAGGGCTCCCCGCCGTCGCTCATCAACATCCCGTCGGGCTGTGCCTTCAACCCGCGCTGCCCGTACGCGGATGTGCCCAAGGACGACGTGACCCGCACCGTACGGCCCGAGCTGCAGGAAGTCGGCAGCCGGCACTGGGCGGCCTGCCACATGTCGCAGGAGCAGCGGGAGCGTATCTGGACCGAAGAGATTGCGCCCAAGCTGTGAGCGAGGACAAGGCCGTGACGAGCGAGGACAAGGGCGTGGACGTTCCGGCGCAGAGGTCTGCCGGGGGCGGCGCGGCGGTCAAGGACGCAGCCTCCCGCGAGGTGCTGCTCAAGGTGACCGGGCTGCAGAAGCACTTCCCCCTCAAGAAGGGGATGCTGCAGCGCAGTGCCGGTGCCGTGAAGGCCGTCGACGGGATCGACTTCGAGGTGCACTCGGGCGAGACCCTGGGTGTCGTCGGGGAGTCCGGCTGCGGAAAGTCGACGATGGGCCGGCTGATCACCCGGCTGCTCGAACCCACCGCGGGGAAGGTCGAGTTCGAGGGGAGGGACATCACGCACCTCGGCGTCGGCGCCATGCGCCCGATGCGCCGCGACATGCAGATGATCTTCCAGGACCCGTACTCCTCGCTGAACCCCCGGCACACGATCGGCACGATCGTGGGTGCCCCCTTCAAGCTGCAGGGCGTCACGCCCGAGGGCGGCGTCAAGAAGGAGGTGCAGCGGCTGCTGGAGGTCGTGGGCCTCAACCCCGAGCACTACAACCGCTACCCGCACGAGTTCTCCGGCGGTCAGCGCCAGCGCATCGGGATCGCCCGCGCGCTCGCGCTCAACCCCAAGCTGGTCGTGGCGGACGAGCCGGTGTCGGCGCTGGACGTCTCGATCCAGGCGCAGGTCGTGAACCTGCTCGACGATCTCCAGGCCGAGCTGGGTCTGACGTACGTGATCATCGCCCATGACCTCTCGGTCGTCCGGCACGTCTCGGACCGGATCGCGGTGATGTACCTCGGCAAGATCGTGGAGCTGGCCGACCGCGAGTCGCTCTACAAGGCGCCGATGCACCCGTACACCAAGGCGCTGCTCTCGGCGGTCCCGATCCCGGACCCGAAGCGCCGTTCGGCCAAGAGCGAGCGCATCCTGCTGAAGGGCGACGTGCCGTCGCCGATCTCGCCACCCAGCGGCTGCCGCTTCCACACCCGGTGCTGGAAGGCGACGGAGATCTGCAAGACGCAGGAACCGCCGCTGGTCGCGCTGAAGACCGGGCACCAGGTGGCCTGCCACCACCCGGAGAACGCGCCCGACCAGGCGCCGGGGGAGACGGTGACGGCGGCGGCGCGCGAGGCGATCGAGGTCGTCACGGTGCAGAAGCCGGAATCTGCCACGGTGCAGAAGCCGGAAGCCGGCGCAGTGCAGAAGGCGGAGGCCGACGAGGCCGCAGCGGATGACGGCGCCGCATCGTCCGATACGCCGGAGGACAACCCGAAGGAGTAGTACCGGCACAATTGCCCGGTGCTCAACGAACTGTTCACGCCCTCCGTCCAGCATGCGCTCGACATCGTCGGAATCTTCGTCTTCGCGATCTCCGGCGCTCTGCTCGCCGTACGCAAGAACTTCGATGTCTTCGGCATCGCGGTACTCGCCGAGGTCACCGCGCTGGGCGGGGGGCTGTTCCGTGACATCATCATCGGGGCGGTCCCGCCCGCGGCGTTCACGGATCTCGGCTACTTCACCACCCCGCTCCTCGCCGCTGTCCTGGTGTTCTTCCTGCATCCGCACGTCGAGCGAATCCAGGTGGGCGTCAATGTCTTCGACGCGGCCGGCCTCGGGCTGTTCTGCGTCACGGGCACGGTCAAGGCGTACGACTACGGCCTCGGCCTCACCGCATCGGCGGCCCTGGGGCTCGCCACCGCGGTCGGCGGTGGTGTGCTGCGCGACGTACTGGCCAACGAGGTGCCATCGCTGCTGCGCTGGGACCGGGACCTGTACGCCGTGCCCGCGATCGTCGGCGCCACCATGATCGTGCTGTGCATCCGTTTCGACGTGCTCAACGCGTTCACCAGCGGCACCGCGGTGATCGTGGCCTTCGTGCTGCGGCTGCTCTCGATGCGCTACCACCTGCGGGCCCCGCGCGCCTACAACCGGCGGTCGGCGTCGGCCGAGGAGGGTTCCGCGGCCACCTGACACGACTTCGCGACGGGCCGATGCCGTGCGCCGACATCTTCCGGCCACAAAAAAGCTACCGCTCAGTAACACAATCGGTGTACGGTGCATCGCATGGCACAGGCAGCAGAGCAGGCGGCGCGGACCGCGCAGGCAACCATCGGGGACAGCGAGTTCGACCGCGACACCGCCGTCACCCTTCGCGAAGAGGGCGTCTACGACGCCGAACTCTCCGCCGGATGGACGATCATCCACGCCGTCAACGGCGGCTATCTGCTGGCCATGCTCGGCCGCGCACTCGGCGAGGCCCTGCCGCACCCGGACCCCTTCTCGGTCTCCGCGCACTACCTCACCGCGTCCACCCCGGGCCCCGCGGTGATCCGCACCCAGACCGTCCGCACCGGCCGCACCCTCTCCACCGGACAGGCCTCCCTCTTCCAGTACGCGAAGGACGGCACCGAGGTCGAGCGCATCCGCGTCATCGCCACCTACGGCGACCTGGACGCGCTGTCCGACGAGGTCCGCACATCGGCGAAGCCGCCGGCCATCCCGCCGCTGGAGCACTGCCTCGGCCCGAGCGACGGCCCGGCCCCGATCCCCGGCAGCTCCGCCATCACCGAGCGGCTCGACATCAAGCTCGACCCGGCGACGATCGGCTGGGCCGTCGGCGCACCCTCCGGCAAGGGCGAGATGCGCGGCTGGTTCGGCCTCGCGGACGGCCGCGACGCCGACCCGCTCTCGCTGCTGCTCACCGTCGACGCGCTGCCGCCCACCTCGTTCGAGCTGGGCCTCAAGGGCTGGACGCCGACCATCGAACTCACCACTCACATCCGCTGCCGCCCCGCCCCCGGCCCGCTGCGCGTCTCCATCACCACCCGCAACCTCGCGGGCGGCTTCCTGGAGGAGGACGCGGACGTCTGGGACAGCGCGGACCGGCTGGTTGCCCAGTCCCGCCAACTGGCGCGGGCGCCGCGCGCATAGCCGCCGCGGGACCCAGAGGGTCACAGGGGGAGCGGGAGCGGGAGCGGAGGGCCGCAGGGGAAGCTGGTGGCGTGAAATCCGACCGGCTGCTCTCGATCCTCCTGCTGCTCCAGACCCGCGGCCTCGTGCCCGCCACCGAGCTCGCCGAGCGCCTCGAAGTCTCCGTACGCACCATCTACCGCGACATCGAGGCGCTCTCCGCCTCCGGCGTCCCCGTCTACACCGAGCGGGGGCGGCACGGCGGTATCGCGCTGCTGCCGGGCTTCCGTACGGACGTCACCGGGCTCACCGCCGACGAGGCGCGCGCCCTCTTCGTCCTCGCCGCGCAGGGCGCCCATGCCGCGCTCGGCCTCGACGCGGCGCTCGGGTCCGCGCTGCGCAAGGTGATGGCGGCCCTGCCCGCACCGCACCGGCCCGCCGCCGAGCTGACCAGCAGACGGATCCTGGTCGACCCGGTGCGCTGGATGAGCGGCCCGCAGCCGGTCGTCGATGTCGCCGAACTGCACGACGCCGTGTTCGCCGACCGGCGGTTGCGGCTGAGCTACCGGCACAGCGGTACGCAGACCCCGCGCCCCTACGCCGTGGATCCGTACGGTCTCGTCGTGAAAGCGGGCGTCTGGTACCTGGTCGCGGACCGCGACGGGGTGCCCCAACTCTTCAGGGCGGACCGGGTGCAGCGGGCCACCCTCACCGACGACGCGGTCGTGCGCCGGCCCGGGGTGGAGCTGGCGGATCTGTGGGACGCGCTGCGCAAGCAGGTCGAGGAGCGGCCGGGGGGCGTACGGCTGCGGGTGCGCGTGCACCGCTCGCGGCTCGATCTGTTCGTACGCCTCCACGCCGGGGCTCTGACCGGGGAGCCGCGGCCCGAGGAGCAAGGGGAGCACGGGGAGCGAGTGCGGGGCAAGGGGCAGGGGGAGTGGGTGTCGGGTGAGGAGCAAGGGGAGTGGGTGCGGGCCGAGTTGGCCGTGGACTCGGTGGAGTGGGCCCGCTCCCTGCTCTCCTTCGGCCCGAACCTCGAAGTGCTCTCGCCGCCCGAGGCGCGGACCGTTCTCGCCCGTCACGCGGCGGCGGTCGTGGCGCTGTACGGGGAGGCGGACGAGGCTCCGGGGACGCCCTAGGTGTCCGCGCCGTCCAGCCAGTGCCGTCTGCCGAGGGTGACCAGTCTCAGCCGGCGGCGGGCCACCCCGGCCACCTGCTGCTCGCCGTCCGGCCCCGCGTCCAGCAGCGCCGAGGCCGTGATCACCATGTGGTCGACATAGAGGCCGCCCAGCATCAGCAGATCCTCGCGGCTCCAGCCCCGGGACTGCGGCTCCTCGGCGAGCGCCGCCGCCACCTCCTCGGCGAATTGCCGCAGTTGGGCCGCTATGGCCTCGCGGACCGGGCTCACGCCGCCGTGCTGCTCACGGGCGATGAAGCGGAAGTGGGCGGGCTGCTCGCGGACATGACGTGCTATCAGCTCGACGCTGCGGTCCAGTCGTTCCTCGCTGTCGCCGGTCTCGGCGAGCGTTGCGCCGATCATTCCGTGCAGGCTGCCCAGCGTCTCCTCGACGAGCGCCACTCCGAGGGCTGCGGTGTCGTCGAAGTGCCGGTAGAAGGCGGTGGGCGTGACGCCCGCGGCCCGGGTCACCTCGCGCAGCCCCAGGCTGCTGAGGCTCTGGTGCTCCAGGAGTCCGAGCGCGGCATCCAGCAGGGACTGACGGGTTCTCAACTTCTGGGTCTGGCGGATGCCGGCGATGTGACTCATGCCATTCAGTAAACAACTGTTCTCCGGGGCGGGGAAGGGGTGACCGGGTCTAGACTGACAAGTCAGTGAACAGTCGTACTCTCAAAGGTTCGTGGAGAGCTCGCAGAAAGGCTGAACATGATCGTCCTCGTCGCCGCCCTGCTCCTGCTCGGGGTCGTGCTCGGAGCGGTGGTCCAGATTCCGCTCCCGCTGTCCCTCGCGCTCGCCGCCGTGATCGGCTGCTGGCTGCTGATCTTCGCTGTGCGGGAGCGGATGGGTACGCAGCGCAGGTCCCAGTGACCGCCGATCCGGCGACTGATCCGACTGCCGTTCCGATCACCGTTCCGACCATCGATTCGAAGGAGCTCGCACCATGACACTCACCGCATCCGTCCGCCGCCCCGACACGGAGGCCGACACCGACACCGACGCTGACACCGACATCAATACCGAGGCCGACGCCGGAACCGTGCCCGACAGCCGCAAGGGCCGCACCCGGGACGCCGACGGACTGGCCGTCGCCTCCTTCGTGCTCGGGCTCGTCGGCCTGCTGGTGATGAACCTCCTGCTCGGCCCTGCCGCCATCGTGATGGCGATCATCGCCCTGGCCCGTTCCACCTCCCGTCGCGGCCGTGCCTACCTCGGGCTCGTCCTCGGTATCGCCGACCTCGTGGTGCTGGCCTTCCTGGTCACAGACACCGGCACCGTCTCCTGGAACTTCGCCGGCTGACCGAGCCGCACGCGAACGGCCGGCACGTACGGCCGGCACGTACGGCTGGCACGAATGGCCTGCACAAACGGCCTGCACCGGCGGTCTCCGCCGACGCCGTCCCTGACCGGATCGGGCTCCGGATCGGGACGGGCGACCGAGTGCTGTGCCTGGTGTGCGGGGACCGGGCTGCGATGCGCCCGGCATACGCCCCGCCGCGGGCTCGTAGAATCGAGCCCACCATGGCTTACCTCGACCACGCCGCGACCACGCCGATGCTTCCGGAGGCGATCGCGGCGATGACCGCCCAGCTCGCCGTCACCGGTAACGCGTCCTCCCTGCACGCCGCCGGGCGCCGGGCCCGCCGTACCGTCGAGGAGTCGAGAGAGACCCTCGCCGACGCCCTCGGCGCACGCCCCAGCGAGGTGGTCTTCACCTCCGGAGGCACCGAGGCCGACAACCTCGCGGTGAAGGGCCTGTACTGGGCCCGCCGCGCTGCCGACCCCCACCGCACCCGGGTGCTGGCCAGCCCCGTCGAGCACCACGCGGTGCTGGACGCCGTCGACTGGCTCGCCGAGCACGAGGGCGCGAACGTCGAATACCTCCCCGTCGACGCGCACGGACGCGTCCACCCGGACGTACTGCGCGAGGCGATCCTCCGCAACCCCGACGATGTCGCGCTGGTCACCGTGATGTGGGCCAACAACGAGATCGGCACGATCATGCCGGTACGTGAACTGGCGGACGTGGCCGGTGAGTTCGACGTACCGATGCATGCCGACGCGGTGCAGGCGTTCGGGCAGCTGGAAGTCGACTTCGCCCGGTCCGGGCTTGCCGCGATGACGGTCAGCGCGCACAAGATCGGCGGACCGTTCGGCATCGGCGCGCTGCTCCTGGGCCGTGAGTACACCCCCGTACCCGTACTCCACGGCGGCGGCCAGGAGCGGCACGTCCGCTCGGGCACCCTCGATGTGCCCGCCATCGCCGCCTTCGCCGTCGCGGGACGGCTGGCCGCCGACGGGCGCGAGGAATTCGCCCGCGAGATCGGCGGTCTCCGCGACGACCTGGTCGCGGCCGTGCTGGCGGCCGCCCCCGATGCCGTCCTCGGCGGCGACCCGGCCCCGGGCGGCCGGCTCCCGGCCAACGCCCACTTCACCTTCCCCGGCTGCGAGGGCGACTCCCTGCTCCTGCTGCTGGACGCCCAGGGCATCGAATGCTCCACCGGCTCCGCGTGCACCGCGGGGATCGCCCAGCCGAGCCACGTCCTGCTGGCCACCGGCACCGACCCGGACCTGGCCCGCGGCACCCTGCGCTTCTCGCTCGGCCACACGTCCACCAAGCAGGACATCGACCAGGTCGCCCGCGCGATCGGCCCGGCGGTGGAGCGAGCACGGACGGCGGGACTCAGCTAGGGCCTGTCCAGCGATGGGACGGGCCACACGGTCACCGCGCGCCCGCCGCCCGGACCAGCTTCAGATACCGGTCCCAGTCCCAGTGCTTCCCCGGATCGGTGTGGTCCGTGCCCGGCACCTCCACATGCCCGATGATGTGCTCGCGGTCCACCGGCATCCCGTACCGCGCGCATATCGCCGCTGTCAGCCGCGCCGACGCCCCGTACATCGCAGCCGTGAAGTCCTGCGGACGGTCCACGAACCCCTCGTGCTCGATGCCGACACTGCGCTCGTTGTACGACCTGTTCCCCGCGTGGAACGCCACATCCAGCTCACGGATCATCTGCGTCACATGGCCGTCCTTGCGCACCACATAGTGCGCCGCCGCCCCGTGCCCCGGGTCCTGGAAGACCTTCACCGCGCCCCGGTAGCTGCCCTGGGTGACATGGATGACCACCCGGTCGACCGGGTAGTCGGCGGGGCGGTCGGCCCGCCGCCAGTTCGCCGGGGACGCCGATATCCACTCGGCCCGCGCGTAGTCCACCTCGCCCGGCTTCCGGGGCTTGTCCACCCCGGGCAGCCGCCACCAGGCATGCTCCAGCTTCTCCCGCGCCAGCGCGGCCGTACCCACGGCCGTCACGGCAGCGCCGATCAGCAGCCCGCGCCGGCTGATGCCGTGCCCGGACTTCGCCCCCGCGGAACCTTTGGCGCCCGCCGTCCCCTTGGTGCCCATGCGATCCACAACGCATATCCGCGAGCGTTCGGTTCCCGGCGCCCCGTACTCTGGTGGAGCTATGACTCAGACTTCCCAGCGCCCCCTCCGTGTGCTCGCCGCCATGTCGGGCGGTGTCGACTCCGCCGTCGCCGCAGCCCGTGCCGCCGAGGCGGGCCACGACGTGACCGGTGTGCACCTCGCCCTCTCCGCGAACCCGCAGTCCTTCCGTACCGGAGCGCGTGGCTGTTGCACGATCGAGGACTCCCGCGACGCGCGCCGCGCCGCGGATGTCATCGGCATCCCGTTCTACGTCTGGGACCTGGCGGAACGCTTCCGCGAGGACGTCGTGGACGACTTCATCGCCGAGTACGAGGCCGGGCGCACCCCCAACCCGTGTCTGCGCTGCAACGAGAAGATCAAGTTCGCCGCGCTGCTCGACAAGGCCCTCGCGCTCGGCTTCGACGCCGTGTGCACGGGCCACTACGCCACCGTCGCACTGAACGAGGACGGCAGCCGTGAACTGCACCGCGCCTCCGACATGGCCAAGGACCAGTCGTACGTCCTCGGCGTCCTGGACGAGAAGCAGCTCGCCCACGCGATGTTCCCGCTCGGCGACACCCTCACCACCAAGGACGAGATCCGCGCCGAGGCCGAGCGCCGGGGCCTCGCCGTCGCCAAGAAGCCCGACAGCCACGACATCTGCTTCATCGCCGACGGCGACACCCAGGGCTTCCTGGCGAGCCGGCTCGGCACGGCCGAGGGCGACATCGTCGACGAGTCCGGTACGAAGGTCGGCACCCACGAGGGCGCCTTCGGCTTCACCATCGGCCAGCGCAAGGGCCTGCGCATCGGCCACCCCGCCCCCGACGGCAAGCCGCGCTACGTCCTGGACATCTCCCCGGTGAACAACACGGTGACGGTCGGCCCGGTCGAGTCCCTCGACGTCACCGAGCTCACCGCCATCAAGCCCCGCTGGTGCGGCACGCCCCCGGCCGGCCCCGGTACGTACACCGCCCAGCTCCGCGCCCACGGCGGCGAGACCGAGGTGACGGCCGAACTGGTCGACGGCACCCTGAACGTCTCGTTCACCGAGCCGGTACGGGGCGTGGCCCCCGGCCAGGCGGTCGTCCTGTACGACGGCACCCGCGTGGTCGGCTCGGCGACGATCGCGACGACGGTGCGCCGGGAGACCGCAGCGGCCGGCTGACCGACAGGGCTGGCACGGCCCCGGCGGCCGTCATGGGCTGCACCTGCGGATAGTCCGCAGGATGGTGTACGTACGACGGGGTCAGCTTCCCCGTCCTGTCGGGAGGCAGAGGGTGCTGCTGCGTTTCCGGGTGGCCAACCATCGTTCGATCCGTGACGAGTGCGAGCTGTCGCTCATCGGCTCGGAACGCGGTGACGGCAACGCCCGCGCGACCGGGCTCCGCCACGAAGGGCACGACGTGTCCGCTCTGCCTGTCCTGGGTGTCTTCGGCGCCAATGCCGCGGGCAAGAGCAACATGCTCAGCGCGCTGCGCGATATGCGACTTGCGGTCCGTACGTCGTTCGCCGACTGGACGAAGTCGCCCGGTGTGCCCCGTAAGCTCTTCAAGCTCGACCCCGCGTGTACAGCCCCCCGACCCCGGGGCAGCTGTACCTACTCGACAACGCGAAGCGTAACTGTGCCGCTGGAGAGGACATCCGGAACCTGTGGCGCAGCGACGCCGATCGGCTGCACCTTCCCGCCGAAGACTTCTGGGTCTTCGATTCGCGGCTTGTGGCGCTCCTCAACTTCGACGACGCCGACAACCTTGTTGATGTTGAGCTGATCACCGAGCCGGCTGAAGTGAACCGCTACGCCCAGGCTCGGGACGCGGCATGGCATCACGCGATCCGGCACGATACCTTCGCGGCAAACCTCTGACCCCGCACAGCAGTTAGCGTGTGACCGGTGAGCACAGACTTCCAGAAGGCACGGGACGCCTTCGGGGTGCGGCTCAGGGAGCTTCGCGCTTCGGGTCCCCGGGGGCGGCTCACACGGCACGCCGAGTTGATGCGGTCCCCGAGGGACACCGAAGAGGCGGTCCGGGCCCGGGTCCGGCGCCAGGAGGCTCTGTACGACTCCGGGAAGCGACACCGGATCATTAATGTGGGAAGGGGCGTTGCGCGCTCTTGTGTGCCCGCCTGCGGTGCTGGCCGCCCAGCTCGACCGGCTGTCCAGCCTCATCGGTCTCGACACCGTGGAGCTGGGAATCGTTCCGTTCACCGCGCCGTTGAAGATCCACCCGGCGAATGGGTTCTGGATCTACGACGACAGGCTGGTCATCGCCGAGGACTGGCACGCGGAACTCTGGATCGACGACACCGACAGCATCGCTGTCTATCAGCGCACATGGAATCTGCTACGTGGCTCTGCCGTCTTCGGTGTTGACGCCCAGCAGATCATCACTCATGTGCAACACGGAGGTTGAGCGCGAGGAGTGGAGGGGCGTCTGGGGATTGATCGGTCGCGGCGGAAGATTCAGGCGAAATCAGGTGCGCGGTTGTCGGGCCTGACCAGCTTTCACGCCAATCAGCAGTGCACGCAGAGCGCGCCGAGCTGTTGACGTCGGAGCTGACCACCAACTCCGTACGGCACACCAAGGGGCCCGTCGCCGTGCGGCTCCAGTGGCGGCACCCTGTGCCCCGGATCAGCGTCTGGGACATGAGCCCGGACCTGCCCAAGCCGTACGCCCCGCCCGCCGACCCCCGCGCCGAAGCCGGGCGGGGCATGGCCATCCTCGAACTCGTCGCCGACCGGTGGGGCGGGTGCGCCATAGGGGAAGGGGCGCTCGGACCGGGGGGAAAGACCATCTGGTTCGAGCTCGGGCTCGGCGCCTGAGCCGCTGATACGGCGGCGCCCCGCACGGCCACGTCCGACCCCTGTACGGGCGTGGCCGAGCGGGGTGGACTGTGGGCTCAGGAGGCCTGGCGCGCGTACATGTCCCTGCCGAAGAACTCCGTCAGGACCGGGGCCACCGACTGGGGGGCCAGGTCGCGTGTCTGGCCCGTCAGGGTGCGGTGGCGGGCACGGGGGAGGGCCTCCGCGAGGGCGCGGGTCGCCAGCCGGGCCGGGGTGGCGCTGAAGCCGCCGCAGACCACCAGCGTGCGCGCCGTGACGGACGCGAACCGCTCGGCGGGGATCGAGCCGTCGCCGAGCAGCGCATCGTCATACGCGAGGGTGTGCGCCAACGACACCAGGCCGGGCCACAGCGGTGCACGCCGCATCCGGGCGATCATGTCGGCCGGGACGCCCGTCACGGACAGGAACAGCTCCACGGCACCGCCGCGGTCCCCGGCGGACAGCAGCCGGTGCAGCCGGGCCGTGCAGCAGGCCTTGAACTGCAGCCCCGAGGCTCCGGGGGTGTAGGGCGGCTGGTACACCGCCAGCAGGTCGAGGGGGAGCCCGGCGGCCTGGGCCTCCAGGGCCAGTGCCCCGCCGGCCCCCACGCCGAACACCGAGGCCCGGCCGCCCACCGCGGTGACGAGCGCGGCCAGGTCCTCGATCTCGCGTTCCACCGCGTACGGCCCGCTCTCGCCGCTGGAGCCGCGGCCGCGCCTGTCGTACGTGACGACATCGAAGCGCGGCGCGAGGAGGCGCGCCAGAGGCGCCTCGGTCGCTGCCGTGCTCAGTGCCCCGCCGACCAGGATCACCGGCGGTCCTTCGCCCCGGCGCCGATACGCGATCCAGGTGCCGTCGCGGGAGAGAGTCTTGTCCATGTGGAGGTGGACTGCGATGCTGCGGAAAAGTCATCGCTTCCGCCGAGAATTTTTTGAGATTCTTCAATTCCCCAGGTCGGAGCGGTGATTGACGATCAGTCGGAGATCGTCTCGGTGTCGTAGAAGCAGAAGTGGTCCTTGATCGCGGCGACTTCGGGCTTGGGTTCCGGATACGCCCAGACGAGATCGGCCGCGTCCGGCAGCGACCAGTAGGAGGCATCTCCCTTGAACGGGCAGTGGGTGTGGGTGTCCGAAGCCGTCAGGAGCTCCGTACGGACGTCCTCGGGCGGCAGGTAGTAACGGGCCGGACAGCCCGTCTCGCGCAGTACGAGCGGGCGCCGGCTCTCGGCGAGCACCTGCCCGTCGCGCACCACACGAACATGCTCGGTGCCGGGTTCGACGGTGATGATGTGTCCTTGTGTGGAAGTCATGTCTGGTTCAGCCGTGGCAGGGGCCGATTTCTTCCCCCTTCCCCCGGTGCCTTCCCCGGTGCCGGCCGGTTTTTCCACCCGGCCGCCCGGGTGCGTCAGTGGTGGGCTTTACGGTTGCTGCATGAAGATCTGTGTTTTCCTCTCCGCCGCCGACCTCGACGACCGCTACACCCGGCCCGCCCGCGAATTCGCCGAACTGCTCGGCAAGGGGGGACACACATTGGTCTGGGGAGGGTCGGAGAGCGGGCTGATGAAGGTCGTCGCCGACGGGGTGCAGGAATCGGGCGGACGGCTGGTCGGGGTGTCGGTCGACTTCCTGGCCGCGAAGGCGCGTACCAACGCGGACGAGATGGTGATCGCGCGTGATCTCGCCGAGCGCAAGGCGCTGCTCCTGGAGAAGGCCGACGCGGTCGTGATCATGGTGGGCGGTACCGGGACGCTCGACGAGGCGACCGAGATCCTGGAGCTGAAGAAGCACGGCAAGCACGACAAGCCGGTGGTCCTGCTCAACACGGCGGGCTTCTACGACGGGCTGCGCCAGCAGTTCCAGCGCATGGAGGACGAGGGCTTCCTGCCCGTCCCGCTGGCCGACCTGGTGTTCTTCGCGAAGGACGGCGTGGGCGCCCTGGCCTACCTGGAGGAGTGGTCCGGCCTCCGGTGACGCGGCGGCGGGTGCGATCATGGGGGCATGTCCACTCATGTCATCACCGGCGCAGGCTCCGGCATCGGCGCAGCTGTCACCCGTCGTCTTCGGGACCGCGGTGACGAGACCGTGCTGCTGGCCCGTGACGCGGGCCGCGCCAAGGAGCTGGCCGCGCTTCACCCCGGCGCCCGTACGCTCGTCGGTGACCTCTCCAACCCGGACCGGCTCTCCTGGGCGTTCGCCCAGCAGGCGATGCCGGAGCGGATCGACTCGCTGCTGCACATCGCGGGCGTCGTCGAGCTCGGCAAGGTCGGTGACCTCACGCCCAAGGCGTGGCACTTCCAGCTCAACGCCAACCTCGTCGCACCCGCCGAGCTGACCCGGCTCTTCCTGCCGCAACTGCGCATCTCCCAGGGCCATGTGCTCTTCGTGAACTCGGGCGCCGGCCTCGCCGCGCACGCCGAGTGGAGCGCGTACGCCGCGAGCAAGCACGGCCTGAAGGCGCTCGCCGACTCGCTGCGCCACGAGGAGCACGAGAACGGCGTCCGGGTGACCTCCGTCTACCCGGGGCGCACCGCCAGCCCCATGCAGGCCAAGGTCCACCAGCAGGAGGGCAAGGAGTACGACCCCTCCCGCTGGATCGACCCGGAGTCGGTGGCCACCACGATCCTGATGGCCATCGACCTGCCGCGCGACGCCGAGGTCAACGACCTCACGGTGCGCCCCGGGCGCTGACCGCCGCCGGCCGGCCGTCATCGGCCGGGGCGCGCTGCCCGGCCCCTGACCGCCGAAGGCCGGACAGGCCGTGCACGGCCTTAGGCTTCCCGTGTGAGCGAGAAGAGCAAGTTCAGGGGTTGCCCGGCCACCGGAATCGGTTCCATGCCCGGGGGAGACGCACGGGAGGCGGCGAAGACCGTCACCGGGTCCTTCGGGGACGGCGAGGGCCTGCCGTATCTGGCCGAACTGCCGGCCCGCGGGCCCGGTGCGGACATGATCGGGCGGACCATCGGACTGCTCGTCGACCTGTACGGCCATGTCGAGCCCAGCGGCTGGCGGATCAGCGACCGGCCCGGACGGGACACCCGCCGGGCCAGGTCCTGGCTCGGTGAGGACCTCGACGCGCTGGAGGAGTTCACCCAGGGATACGAGGGACCGCTCAAGGTTCAGGCCGTCGGTCCCTGGACGCTGGCCGCCGCACTGGAACGGCGGGGCGGCGAGGCCGCGCTCGGCGACCCGGGGGCCTGCCGCGACCTGGCCGGCTCACTGGCGGAGGGACTGCGCGCCCACCTCGCGGAGGTACGGCGCAGGATGCCCGGCGCCGAAGTGATCCTCCAGCTCGACGAACCGTCGCTGACCGGTGTACTGCGCGGGCGGATCAGGACGGCGAGCGGCTATCGCACCTACCGGGCCGTGGACCGCCAGGTCGTGGAGGGCACCCTGCGCGATGTCCTGGCGGCGGCCGGGGACGGGGCGACGGTCGTTCACACCTGCGCGCCCGATGTGCCGTTCTCGCTGCTGCGCCGGGCCGGGGCCGACGGCATCTCGTTCGATTTCTCGCTGCTCACCGAGCGTGAGGAGGAGGCGATCGGGGAAGCGGTCGAGGGCGGCACCCAGCTCTTCCTCGGGGTGGTGCCGGGCACCGACCCGGCCTCGGGCGGATTGTCGGACCCGGGCGGTAGCGTCATGGGTGTCAGGACGCTGTGGCGCAGGCTGGGGCTGAATCCGGGGACTCTGACGGAGTCCGTGGTGATCACCCCGTCGTGCGGGCTCGCGGGTGCCTCGCCCGCGTACGCGCGCGCCGCGCTCGCCCACTGCGCCCGGGCCGCAAGATCGCTCGCAGACAACCCTGAGTAACGGGGCAACGGGTAACGGGAGGACGAGACGATGGCCGGCGAACAGCGGATGGCAGTGCCCGTACAGGCTCAGGAGCAGCACGCACTGCTTGCCGAGCAGATCGAGGAGCACCGCTTCCGGTACTACGTGAACGACCAGCCGGTCGTGAGCGATGCCGAGTTCGACCGGCTGATGCGCGCGCTGGAGGCCCTGGAGGAGACGTATCCGCAGCTGCGTACGCCGGATTCGCCGACGCAGAAGGTCGCGGGGCCTTACCAGACGGCATTCACCTCCGTCGAGCACCGCGAGCGGATGCTCTCGCTGGACAACGCCTTCGACGATATGGAGCTGGCGGCCTGGGGCGAGCGGATCGCCAAGGACGTCGGCACCACCGACTACCACTTCCTGTGCGAGCTGAAGGTCGACGGACTCGCGGTCAACCTCACCTATGAGCACGGGCGGCTGACCCGGGCCGCTACCCGCGGCGACGGCCGCACCGGCGAGGACATCACCCCCAACGTCCGTACGATCGCCGAGATCCCGCACCGGCTGACGGGCGACCGGATTCCGGCGCTGGTGGAGATCCGCGGCGAGGTCTTCTTCCCGATGGAGGCCTTCGAGGAGCTCAACGCCCGGCTCGTCGAGGCCGACGACAAACCCTTCGCCAACCCGCGCAACGCGGCGGCGGGTTCACTGCGCCAGAAGGATCCGAAGGTCACCGCCACCCGCCCACTGCACATGGTGGTGCACGGCATCGGCGCCCGCGAGGGCTTCGACATCGACTGCCTCTCGCACGCCTACGAGCTGCTGCACGCATGGGGTCTGCCCACCGCCAGGCACAACAAGGTGGTGGATTCCCTCGACGAGGTACGGGAGTTCATCGCGTACTTCGGCGAGAACCGGCACTCCGTGGAGCACGAGATCGACGGCGTCGTCGTCAAGCTCGACGAGATCCCGCTCCAGGGCCGGCTCGGCTCCACCTCGCGCGCCCCGCGCTGGGCGATCGCCTGGAAGTACCCGCCGGAGGAGGTCAACACCAAGCTGGTGAACATCCGGGTCGGCGTCGGACGCACCGGCCGGGTCACCCCGTACGCCCAGGTCGAGCCGGTCGAGGTGGCGGGCTCCGAGGTCGAGTTCGCCACCCTGCACAACCAGAACGTGGTGAAGGCGAAGGGCGTCCTCATCGGGGACACGGTGGTGCTCCGCAAGGCGGGCGATGTGATCCCGGAGATCCTCGGCCCGGTCGTCGATCTGCGCGACGGCACCGAGCAGGCGTTCGTGATGCCGACGCACTGCCCCGAGTGCGGTACGGAGCTGCGGCCCATGAAGGAGGCCGACATCGACGTCCGCTGTCCCAACGCGCGCTCCTGCCCGGCGCAGTTGCGGGAGCGTCTCGCCTATCTCGCGGGCCGCAAGTGCCTCGACATCGACCACTTCGGCTATGTCGCGGCCGCGGCCCTCACCAAGCCGCTGGAGCCTGCCGAGCCGCCGCTGCGCGACGAGGGTGATCTCTTCGGGCTGACCGTCGAGCAGCTGCTGCCGATCCGGGCCTATGTGCTGGACCAGGACAGCGGACTGCCCAAGCGCGATCCGAAGACCGGCGAGGAGAAGACCGCCTGGGTCTTCGCCAACCAGCAGGGCGAGCCGAAGAAGAACGCCCTCGCCATGCTCGACGCCATCGCCGCGGCCAAGGACGCCCCGCTTGCCCGGATCCTCACCGGGCTCTCCATCCGCCATGTGGGCCCGGTCGCGGCCGAGGAGCTGGCCCGTCAGTTCCGCTCCATCGACCGGATCGACGAGGCGACCGAACAGGAGCTGGCCGATGCCGACGGGGTCGGTCCCATCATCGCCGCCTCGGTGAAGCAGTGGTTCGCCGAGGACTGGCACCGGGAGATCCTGCGCAAGTGGCGGGAGGCCGGGGTCCGGATGGAGGACGAGGGAGCGGGTGAGGAGGTCGGGCCGCGCCCGCTCGAAGGACTCACCGTCGTCGTCACCGGCACGCTGACCGGCCACACCAGGGATGGCGCGAAAGAGGCGCTCCAGAGCCGGGGGGCGAAGGTCACGGGTTCCGTCTCGAAGAAGACCTCCTTCGTGGTCGTGGGTGACAACCCCGGTTCGAAGTACGACAAGGCGATGCAGCTGAAGGTGCCCGTGCTGGACGAGGACGGCTTCGCCGTACTGCTCGAACAGGGGCCGGATGCCGCGCGCGAGGCGGCCGTACCCGTCGAGGAACCGGCGGAATAGCGCAGATCCCCGTCACAGAACCGGCGCAACGGGACAGAACCCCGTCGGACAACCCCGAAATGGAGTCGATCGGTGGGTGAGTGGTGAACAAGTGGGCAGAAAGGGTGTAGACGGACGGACAGGGACAAGGGTTGCCGTCGGGGGTCCGGGTTCACCCGATCGGCGCATGCCAGATGCTGACGGACGGTCGGTTTGCATTCGGGCAAGAGCTGTAGAGCGCTGCCCGTAGAGGCCTTCTGCGGCCTACTGTTGAGATGTGCACCTGCCGTGCCCAACCACGGGGTGGGAAATCTGGTCGTGGTGGCATGGAGCTGAACCATCAGGTGACATCGGCACCGCCGGCTGTGAGAGGGACGGAATGAAACCGACCGAGAGCGCCGCACCGGTGTCGCGGCTGCAAGGTTTCGTCGGCCTCACGCCCAAAGTGGGTGCCGTCGCCGTGGCGATCGCCGTCGTTCAGCTCGCGACCGGTTTCTACCGGACCGTGAGTGAAGGACACGCACTCTTCCCCGACGGCAGGGCCGGCTGGTCCCTCGCCGTCCTCACCGGAATCATCGTCGGCCATCTGGTCGCGCTCGGGCGCGACCGCTGGTGGGGCGGCACCGGTTCGGGAGCCGCCCTCACCCTTGCCGTACTGCTCCTCTACGGCTGGGTGCCCGCCGGTCTGGTCAGCCTGGTCGTCGTCGTCCTCGTCGGTGTGGCCCGCAGACACCGCTGGTGGCAGGGGCTGCTGCACGGCGCGGTGGACATCCTGGGGATAGGCGCGGCAGCCCTGGTGCTCGCCGCTTTCGGTGAGGTGCAGAGCGTCGAATCGCCCTGGCAGCCACTCGACTGGGGCATCGCCGCCGTCCCGGAAGTCCTCCTGGCCGCCTCCACCTATCTTCTGGTGACCCGGGTCCTCCTGTGGTACGCACGGGCACCCCAGGGCGGCGGGCTGCCGAGCATCGCCCGCACCGCCCTGCTGCGCCAGGGCCTCGTCGCGGTCGCCCTGCTCGGCATCGCACCGCTGATCTGCGTCGTCGCGATGGCCATGCCCGTACTCCTGCCGCTCTTCGCGGTCCCGCTGATCGCCCTGGACTCCACCCTGTGGATCGCCCGCGCCCGGGCCGAGGAGCAGCTGCGCGACCCGCTGACCGGACTGCCCAACCGGCAGTGGCTTCTGGAACGCACCTGGGCGGCCCTGGAGGACGCCGAGTCCACCGGCGCCAGATCCGCCCTCGTCCTGATCGACCTCGACCGCTTCCGTGCGGTCAATGACACCCTCGGTCATCTGGCGGGGGACCGGCTGCTGCTGCAGATAGCGGAACGTCTCAGACTGGCACTCCCGCGAGGAGCGGAGGTCGCGCGGCTCGGCGGTGACGAATTCGCCGTGCTCCTGCCGACCGCGGACTCCACCACCAGCGCCCAGCGGGTCGCCCGCCATCTGGTCGCCGAGCTGTCCTCCCCGCTGGACCTGGACGGTCTGACCCTGGTGCTGGAGGCGAGTGCCGGAGTCGCGGTCTACCCGGACCACGCGCTGGATGCCGAAGGGCTGCTCAGGCGCGCGGACGTGGCGATGTACCAGGCCAAGCGCGACCGTACGGGCGTCGAGGTGTACGAGTCCAAGCGGGACAGCAACACCCCGGACCGGCTCGGGCTCCTCGGTGATCTGCGGCGTGCGCTGGACGCCGGCGAGGTGGAGCTCCACTACCAGCCGAAGGTCCGCTTCGACGGCCAGGTGGCCGGCCTCGAAGCGCTGGTGCGCTGGGTGCATCCGGAGCGCGGGCGGGTCCCTCCGGACGAGTTCATCGCCATCGCCGAGTCGTCCGGCCTGATGCCGCACCTCACGGAGTACGTCCTGGAGACGGCGCTGGCCCAGGTCGCCCGGTGGCGGGCGCAGGGGTTGTTCGTCCCGGTTGCGGTCAACGTCTCCCCGCGCGACGTCCACACCCCCGGATTCGCGGGCGGCGTCGCGGCCCGGCTCGCCCGGCACGGCGTCCCGGCCGGGGCGCTGCAGCTGGAAATAACGGAACACGTGCTGCTGGAGGACCCGCAGCGCGCCGCCGACACCCTCGCCGGACTCACCGGGCACGGTGTGAAGATGTCCCTCGACGACTTCGGTACGGGGTACTCCTCGCTGGTCCATCTGCGTCGGCTGCCGGTCAGCGAGCTGAAGATCGACCGCTCGTTCGTGGCCCGACTGGCCGTCGACCACGAGGACGCGGAGATCGTCCGCTGCACCATCGACCTGGCCCACTCGCTCGGCCTGCTGGTCGTCGCGGAAGGCGTCGAGGACGACGAGACCTGGGAGCGGCTGCGGGATCTGCGCTGCGATGCGGTGCAGGGGTGGCTGGTCGCCGCCGCGATGCCGCCGCAGGAGACGACGGCCTGGCTGCGGGCGCGGGGTGAGCACGGGTGGCGGCGGCCGGCCGAGCTGGCGGCTGCGGCCGCGGCCGCAGCCGCGGCGGCCGGTGCGACGCCCGAGCTGGAGCAGCGGCCGTCCGGGCGGGCGGTCGAGTCGCGGCCCGCGACGACGTGAGCGTAGGGGGCGCGGGGATGGGTGCCGGGGGCGTTCGGTGGCCGCTTTGTCCTGCAATCACCGGACGGCCTGCGATCCGGCCTGTCGGACGGGCTTGAAACCGGCGTCCGACCAGGGCGTTCGGCCGGGTGGCGGGAGTGGCTGTGGGCGACACCATAGGATTGGGCCAAAACCACACACCAACCCCTGAGGATCGCTGCATGCCTGGCATCACGCGCGAGGAGGTCGCCCACCTCGCCCGGCTGGCGCGTCTGGAGCTGAAGGGCGAAGAGCTCGATCACTTCGCCGGTCAGCTCGACGACATCATCGGCGCGGTCGCCCGCGTCTCCGAGGTCGCCGACCAAGACGTACCGCCGACCTCCCACCCGCTGCCGCTGACCAACGTCATGCGCGCGGACGAGGTCCGTCCGTCGCTCACCCCCGAGCAGGCGCTCTCCGGCGCCCCGGCCCAGGAGCAGCAGCGTTTCAAGGTGCCGCAGATCCTGGGGGAGGACTAACAGCCATGACGGACAACAGCACCATCATCAAGCTCACCGCTGCCCAGATCGCCGCGAAGATCGCGTCCGGCGAGCTCACGGCCGTCGAGGTCACCGAGGCCCACCTGGCCCGGATCGACGCGGTCGACGAGAAGGTCCACGCCTTCCTGCACATCGACCGTGAGGGCGCGCTCGCGCAGGCCCGTGCCGTCGACGCGAAGAAGGCGGCCGGCGAGAAGCTCGGCCCGCTGGCCGGTGTCCCGCTCGCGCTGAAGGACATCTTCACCACCGAGGGCATGCCGACCACCGTCGGCTCCAAGATCCTCGAAGGCTGGATCCCGCCGTACGACGCGACCCTCACCAAGAAGCTGAAGGCCGCCGACGTCGTCATCCTCGGCAAGACCAACATGGACGAGTTCGCCATGGGGTCCTCCACCGAGAACAGCGCCTACGGCCCGACCGGCAACCCGTGGGACCTCACCCGAATCCCGGGCGGCTCCGGCGGTGGCTCCTCGGCCGCGCTCGCATCGTACGAGGCCCCCCTCGCCATCGGCACGGACACCGGCGGTTCCATCCGCCAGCCCGCCGCCGTCACCGGCACCGTCGGCGTCAAGCCCACCTACGGCGGCGTCTCCCGCTACGGCATGGTGGCGTTCTCCAGCTCCCTGGACCAGGGCGGGCCCTGCGCCCGTACCGTGCTGGACGCGGCCCTGCTGCACGAGGTGATCGCCGGGCACGACCCGCTCGACTCGACGTCCATCGACGCCCCGGTCCCGCCGGTCGTCGAGGCCGCGCGCAACGGCAGCGTCGACGGCATGCGCGTCGGTGTCGTCAAGCAGTTCGCCGGTGAGGGCTACCAGGCCGGTGTCGTCCAGCGCTTCAACGAGTCGGTCGAGCTGCTGAAGTCGCTCGGTGCCACGATCGTCGAGCTGGACTGCCCGTCCTTCGACCTGGCCCTGTCGGCGTACTACCTGATCGCGCCGTCCGAGTGCTCCTCCAACCTGGCCCGCTTCGACGCCATGCGTTACGGCCTGCGGGTCGGCGACGACGGCACGAGGTCCGCCGAGGACGTCACCGCGCTCACCCGCGAGGCCGGCTTCGGCGACGAGGTCAAGCGCCGCATCATCCTCGGTACGTACGCCCTCAGCTCCGGCTACTACGACGCGTACTACGGCTCGGCGCAGAAGGTCCGCACCCTCATCACCCAGGACTTCGAGAAGGCCTTCGAGCAGGTTGACGTCATCGTCTCCCCGACGACGCCCACCACCGCCTTCCCGATCGGCGAGCGTGCCGACGACCCGATGGCGATGTACCTCGCGGACCTGTGCACCATTCCGACCAACCTCGCCGGCAACTCCGCCATGTCGCTGCCCTGCGGCCTGGCCCCGGAGGACGGCCTGCCGGTCGGACTGCAGATCATCGCCCCCGCCATGAAGGACGACCGGCTGTACAAGGTCGGAGCCGCCGTCGAGGCCGCCTTCGTGGAAAAGTGGGGCCACCCGCTGCTGGAGGAGGCTCCGTCGCTGTGAGCGCACTGACCAAGGCCAAGGGCTTCAAGAAGTCCAAGACCGGTACGTACCTGTCCATCGGCACCACCGCCTTCGGGGCGCTCGGCGTCCTCAAGCAGGCCAAGAAGGCCCGCTTTGAACACGACACGCTCCGACTGATCGACGCCGTTGTCTCCGCCGCCGCCATCGCCACTGGTGTCGCCCTGCTGCTGCGCGAACTCAAGCGCATCGGCGATGACGACGTACTGCTGGGCTGAGAGGGAAGTTTCACCGTGACTGTCACTGACCTGGTGTCGTACGAGGACGCGCTCGCGTCCTACGACCCCGTCATGGGCCTGGAGGTCCATGTCGAGCTCGGCACCAAGACCAAGATGTTCTGCGGCTGCTCGACCGAGCTCAAGCAGGACGCCAACTCCCAGACCTGCCCGGTCTGTCTCGGCCTGCCCGGCGCGCTGCCGGTCGTCAACGAGATCGGCGTCGAGTCCGCCATCAAGATCGGCCTCGCGCTGAACTGCGAGATCGCCGAGTGGTGCCGCTTCGCCCGGAAGAACTACTTCTATCCGGACATGCCGAAGAACTTCCAGACCTCCCAGTACGACGAGCCGATCGCCTTCAACGGCTATCTGGACGTCCAGCTGGAGGACGGGGAGATCTTCCGGGTGCAGATCGAGCGCGCCCACATGGAGGAGGACACCGGGAAGTCGACCCACGTCGGCGGCGCCACCGGCCGTATCCACGGCGCGTCCCACTCCCTGCTCGACTACAACCGTGCGGGCATCCCGCTCATCGAGATCGTCACCAAGCCGATCGAGGGAGCGGGCGCACGCGCCCCCGAGGTCGCCAAGGCGTACGTCGCCGAGCTCCGCGAGCTCATCAAGGCGCTCGGTGTGTCGGAGGCCCGGATGGAAATGGGCCAGATGCGCTGCGACGTCAACCTGTCGCTGCGTCCCAACGGCACCGAGACGCTCGGTACGCGCTCCGAGACGAAGAACGTGAACTCGCTGCGTTCCGTCGAGCGCGCCGCCCGCTTCGAGATCCAGCGCCACGCCGCGGTGCTGAGCTCGGGCGGCACGATCGTGCAGGAGACCCGGCACTTCCACGAGGAGGACGGCTCGACCACGGCCGGCCGCATCAAGGACAACGCCGAGGACTACCGCTACTTCCCCGAGCCCGACCTGGTGCCGGTCGCCCCGGCCCGGGAGTGGGTCGAGGAGCTCCGCAAGGGCCTCCCCGAGCTGCCGCGGCTGCGCCGCAAGCGGCTGAAGGAGGAGTGGGGCGTCTCCGAGCACGACATGCAGTCCATCCTCAACGCGGGCGCGGTCGACCTGATCGTCGCCACGACCGACGCGGGCGCCCCCTCGGACCAGGCCCGCAAGTGGTGGATGGGCGAGCTGGCCCGTAACGCCAACGAGACCGGCCGCGGCCTCGACGAGCTGCCGATCACCCCGGTGCAGGTCGCCAGGGTGGCCGAGCTCGTCGCCTCGGGCGACCTCAACGACAAGCTGGCACGCCAGGTCATCGAGGGCGTCCTCGCGGGCGAGGGCGACCCGGACACCGTCGTCGAGAAGCGCGGCCTGAAGGTCGTCTCCGACGAGGGCGCGCTGGGCACGGCCGTGGACGAGGCCATCGCCGCCAACGCGGCCATCGCGGACAAGATCCGCGGCGGCAAGGTCGCGGCGGCGGGCGCGCTCGTCGGCGCGGTCATGAAGGCCACCCGTGGCCAGGCGGACGCGGCCCGCGTGCGCGAGCTGATCCTGGAGAAGCTCGGCGTCGAGGGCTGATCCCGGAGAGGCCGGCCGTCCCCTGCGCGGGCGGTTCCCGTACGTCTCTGGAGGGGCGGTGCACCCGTGAGCCGGGTGCACCGCCCCTTCACCCATCCGGAGGGGCTCAAGTCCGCTGAACACCATCACTGCCGAGATCGCCTCCGTCGTCCTCCTGCTCGGCGTGCTGGCCTTCGCCGTCGTACGTCCCCGGGGGCTGCCGGAGGCGACCCTCGCCGTTCCCGCGGCCGTGCTGGTGACCGCGGTCGGTGCGGTCCCGTGGCCGGAGGCCCGCGCCCAGGTGGGCAGTCTGCTGCCGGTCGTCGGTTTCCTCGCGGCGATTCTGGTCCTGGCCCAGCTCTGCGCGGACGAGGGGCTGTTCACGGTCGCCGGTGATCTGGTCGCCCGGGCCTGCGGCGGGCGGACCGTCCCCCTGCTCGGCGGGGTCTTCGTCGTCGCCTCCGTGATCACCGCCGTGCTCAGCCTGGACGCGACCGTGGTCCTGCTGACCCCCGTCGTCCTCGCCACCGCCGCCCGCGTCGGCGCCCGCCCCCGCCCGTACGTCTACGCCTGTGCGCACCTGGCCAACTCGGCGTCCCTGCTGCTGCCCGTCTCCAACCTCACCAACCTCCTGGCGTTCACCGCGAGCGGCCTCTCCTTCACCCGCTTCGCCGCGCTGATGACCCTGCCGTGGCTGGCCGCCATCGCCATCGAGTACGCCGTCTTCCGCCGGGTCTTCGCCGCCGACCTGGCAGCGGGCGCCTGTCCGCCGAAGCCGGAGGAGGACCGTCCGGGCCTCCCCGTCTTCACGCTCGTCGTCCTCGCCCTGACCCTGGGCGGATTCGTCGTCACCTCGTTCTTGGGCGCGGAACCGCTGTGGGCGGCGCTGGCGGGTGCCGGGGTGCTGGCCGTCCGCGCGCTGGCGAAGCGCGAGACCACCGCCAAGGGCCTCGTCCGCTCCGCCAACCCGCTGTTCTGCCTGTTCGTGCTGGCGCTGGGCGTCGTGGTCAAGGCCGTGGTCGACAACGGCCTCGGCGCCGGCATCGACACTTTCCTGCCGGACGGCTCGTCACTTCCCGCGCTGCTGGCGGTGGCCGCGGTGGCGGCCGTGCTCGCCAACCTGATCAACAACCTGCCCGCGATCCTCGCCCTGCTCCCGGTCGTCGCGGCGGCCGGTCCCGGCCCGCTGCTCGCCGCCCTGATCGGCGTGAACCTCGGCCCGAACCTCACCTACGTCGGCTCGCTCGCCACCCTGCTCTGGCGCCGCATCCTGCACACCCACGGCGCCGCGCCCGACCTCGGGCACTTCACCCGGCTCGGGCTGCTGACCGTACCGGCGACACTGGCCGTGTCGACGGTCGCGCTGTGGGGTGCACTGCAGCTGATCGGGGTGTGACCAGGCGCGGGGCGCGGTTGGACTTTCCCGGCCGACCTGTTGGACGTTCACCACCGAGCCGTACAGAATCCTTCCCGGCGCCACCTGGCTTGATTAGTTTCCCGGCTGTACGACAGGACTCGGGAGGCTCACTTGACCACGGACATTTCACGGCGACGGCTCTTCGCGCTCGGCGGCGGTGCGCTCGGCATCGCAGCGGCGGGGTCGCTGCTACCGCCTTCGCTGCAGGCCGCGATCGCCGCGCAGCCGGCGCACTCGGCGGGGTCCGGTGGCGGTGACGGGCTCGGAGCCATCAAGCACGTGGTGATCCTGATGCAGGAGAATCGTTCCTTCGATCACTACTTCGGGACGCTCCGGGGAGTACGCGGCTTCGGTGACCGCAACGCCGTCGAACTGCCCTCCGGCAAGCCGGTCTTCGAGCAGCCCGCTCCGCTGGGCACCTCCGTGCTGCCGTTCCCGGTGCGGGACGCCGCCGAGACGCAGAAGAAGGACCTCCAGTACATCGGCGCGCTCGACCACTCCTGGAACGGTGGCGGCAAGGCATGGGCCGGGGGGTGGATGAACGGCTGGGTGACCGCGAAGACGGCCGCCACCATGGCGTATTACGACCGCCGTGACATCCCGCTGCACTACGAACTGGCCGACACGTTCACGGTCTGCGACGCCTACCACTCCTCCATCCACTCCTCGACCAGCCCCAACCGCAACCACATGTGGAGCGGGAAGACGGGCTACGAGGCGAACGGCAAGCGGGCCGTCAGCAACGACGCGTACGACGAGGGCACGCACCCCGGGTACGACTGGGGCACGTACGCGGAGCGGCTGGAGAAGGCCGGGCGCAGCTGGCGTACGTACACCGAGTGGGAGAACTTCACCGACAACCAGATCGAGTTCTTCGCCACCTTCAAGGCGATCGCCCGCAAGGCGCTGGCGAAGACCGGCGGCCATACGTACATGGAGTCGTTCTACGCGGCGGTACGGGACGCGGACGCCACGGAGCGGGAGCGGCTGTCCGGTCTGCTCGAAGAGGGTGTCGCCACCCTGGACAAGACCGAACGCAGCCTCTTCGAGCGTGCGTTGCGCCGGGTGGAGACCGGAACGCTGGCCGATGAGTTCGCCAAGGACGTGGCGGCGGGCACGCTGCCCGAGGTCTCCTATCTGGTGCCGTCGGCCGTCGACTCCGAGCACCCGAGCGTCTCCTCGCCGATCCACAGCGCCACGATCGTCTACAAGGTCCTGGACGCGCTGGGCAAGCACCCCGATGTGTGGCGGCACACCGCCGTCCTCATCAACTACGACGAGAACGACGGCTTCTTCGACCATGTGCCGCCGCCGGTAGCGCCGCCCGAGGTGGCCGAGGAGCAGTGGGAGGGCAAGCCCACCGGTCTCGGGATGCGGGTGCCGTTGCTCGTCGTGTCGCCGTGGACCGTGGGCGGCTACGTCTGCTCCGAGGTCTTCGACCACACCTCCGTGATCCGCTTCCTGGAGCGCTGGACCGGCGTGAAGGAGCCGAACATCAGCGACTGGCGGCGCACCGTCACCGGCGATCTGACCTCGGCCTTCGACTTCAAGCGCGCGCGGCGCCGGCCCGAGGTGGAGCAGCCCGGCGTCATCCCGCCGTTCAGCGGACGCTGGGCACCGAAGCCGCCGCTCGTGCAGCACATGCCCGTACAGGAGTCCGGGGCGCGCCCGGCCCGTGCGCTGCCGTACCAGCCGGACGCCCAGGCGAAACTGGTGGACGGGGCGGTGCAGGTGGTTCTCAGCAACACGGGGCGCTCGTCCGCACACTTCGCGCTGTATCCGTACGCGGGCGAGTTCCCTGTACCGCAGCACCGGGATGTAAGGGGCACGGCGCGATGGACGGTACCCCTTACCGGTGCGGCGTACCGGTTCACGGTGACGGGGCCGAACGGCTTCCGGCGCGAGTTTGCCGGGCCCGCGAAGGACGGCGTTTCGGCCGGGGCCGAGGTCGCCTCGCGGGTCGACGCGCATGAGCGGGATCTCCATCTCACCCTGCGCAACACGGGACGGACGACGCTCACCTTCACCGTGCGGCCGCTGGGCTACGTCGACGAGACGGACCTGCGGGACTGGACCAGGACCGTCAAGGTCAAGCCGGGACGCAGCCGTACGGTCGTGCACTCGGCGGCCGACGCACACGGCTGGTACGACCTGGCCGTCACCGTCGACGGGGACGATGTCTTCCGGCGCCGGCTGATGGGGCACATCGAGAACGGCCGGGCGAGCGTCTCCGGCTGACGAGCCGACCGGCAGGCCCGCGCATACGTACGGAAGTTCGGCGCCCACCGGAACCGCCGCGGCGCGGCCTGCGTTTCCTTGATCATGACTGAACTGATCGAGAAATGGGCCGACGTCACGGTGGGCGCCGCCCCTGAGGAGGCGGACCCCGTCGTCCTGGAGTGCGCCCGCCTGCTCACCGCCGAACCGGGCGGTGAGCAGGCGGTCCTGCTCACCTTCGGTCTGGTGAACATGGCGCCGTACGTTCTCGGGCGGCGCGGCGCGGCCGTCGAGCGGGCCGTCGTGGACGCGCTCGGCGCCGCCGTCGAGGCCATGGACGAGCAGTTCCTCCAGGCCGGCGGGTGCGGTCACACGGCCCATCCGTACACCGGGAGCCTGGAGGAGTGGGACACGGACGCGGACGCGCTGCTCGATGCGCCGGACGTCCAGGTTCCGCTCGCTGCGTGGGACGAGGCCGAGGCCTGCCCCCACAACGCCGTCGGATGGGCGCGGACAGCCGCCGACGTGATCCTGCCGGGCAGCACGGACGGCATCCCCGAGATCATCCCGGAGAGCCACGAGAGCAACATCCGCAGCCTGGGCAGTGTCCTCAACGACTATCCGAACGGCGATCCGTTCTGGGACCTGGATATCCACGCCACACCGCCCAGCAGGCTCTCCCGGGCCGCGCTCGCCGGCTATGTCGTCGTCGCCCATGCGAACTGCTGGTACGCGGGGTCGGGCCGGATCAGGCAGCGGTCGCTGCTCGACGACATGATCGAAGGCCTGGAGTCCGTACTGCCGCTGCTGCCGGACGAGACATGCGCGCACGAGGAAGGCGGGCACCCGGCGCTGAACTCCGGCAGCGACCAGCAGGCCGCTGAGGGCATTCACCTGCAGAGCCCCGGCGGCCGGAGCGTCCTGCGCGAGGAACACGAGGACGGATACGGGGCCTCGCTGGAGGCGTGGACCTGCACCACCTTCCTGCGCGCTCTCGCCGTCGAGGCCCGCGACTATCTGCGCGAAGCGGTCGACACCCTCTTCGGCACCCGGGAGACGGCACATCTGGACCCGTTGTACCTGCGTCCCGACGGCCGGCTCGACATCGGACCGCTGAGCGAGCGGCATGTCCCGTTCGAGGACGAGACGGCCTCCGAGGAGGCGGCGCTCTGGGCGGCCCGGCGGTACGAGCAGCTCGGCCCCGACGGACCCGCGCTCGACCGGACCGTCCTGCTGCTCCTGATGGGCACGGCGGCCGGTTCCCTGGAGCTGTCGTACGGAATCGCCCGGGAGATCCTCGGAATCCTCCGCACCGCGGCCGCCACCCTGCCCGGCGATGCGTGCGCCCACGCGGACGGCCATGCGCCCGCCCATGAGCGCACCGCCGACCACATGGCCCGCGTCGCGCACCTCTACGCCCCCGGCACATGCCCCGCCCCCGGTCCGGACTCCGGCCGGGGCTTCGGGAGCGAGGTGCTGACCTGCCCCGCCCACCTGGCGGACATCGTGGCGAAGGGCATGGCGGAGATCGAGGAGCAGTTCGAGGAAGAACTGGAGGCGGAGGAGGAGCGACTGGCCGGGTGAGGCGGCCGGAAGCCGTTGTGACTCCGGAGCCATGGTAATTCCTGCGGCCATTGTGAGTAAGGCCACGAAGGGGACAAAGGATCACTATCGGCTGCCAGAGTGGCGGTTCTCAGGTCATGTGTTCTTTGCGGGTAATTCATGTTTTATCCCGGTAAGGAACCACGAACCATCAGGGAGCACGTCCGTTGGCTGCCATTGCCCGCTGGTGCATCAGGCACCGCCTCATCGCCGTCCTCCTCTGGCTCTTCGCCCTCGGCGGCGCGGCCACTGCGGCGGGCTTCACGGGTTCTGACTACTCCAACGACTACGAGGTGCCCGGTACGGAGTCCGGCCGGGCCGCCGAGCTCCTCAAGAGCGGTTTCACGGATCTCGGCGGTGACACGGACACCATCGTCTGGCACACCACCGACTCCACCGTGCGGGCCGCCGATGTCCGGCAGACGATGACCCGGACCCTGCACGCGGTCGAGGAACTGCCCGGTGTCGGCGCCGTCATCGGGCCGTACGGGGCGTCCGGCACCGGGCAGATCAGCGGGGACGGACACACCGCCTACGCCACGATCACCTTCGACCAGCAGTCCGACGACATCCCGGTGCAGCAGGCCCGGGCCGTCGTCGACACCGCGAAGGCGGCCGCCGGCGACCACCTCCAAGTGGAACTGGGCGGCTCGGCCGTCGCCCTCACCGAAGCGCCGTCCGCCCATTTCAGCGAGGCCATCGGGGTCGTCGTCGCAGCGGTCGTCCTGTTCCTCGCCTTCGGCTCGCTCGCCGCCAGCATGCTGCCCATCGCCACCGCCCTCGTCTCCGTCGGCACGGCGTACTCGGGCATCGTGCTGCTCGGCCATGTGATGACCGTCGCCGACTTCGCCCCCATGCTGGGGATGCTGATCGGGCTCGGCGTCGGTATCGACTACGCCCTGTTCATCGTCACCCGGCACCGCAGAGGACTGCGCAGAGGCATGACGGTCACCGAGGCGGCGCAGAACGCCGTCGCGACGACCGGGCGGGCCGTCGTCTTCGCCGGGGCCACGGTCTGTATCGCGCTGCTCGGCATGCTGATCCTTCGGCTCGGGTTCCTCAACGGTGTGGCGATCGCCGCCTCGCTCACCGTCGTCCTGACCGTGGCCGCGTCCGTGACCCTGCTGCCGGCCCTGCTGTCCTTCATCGGCATGCGGGCGCTGAGCCGGCGCGAGCGCAGAAGGCTCGCCGAGCGCGGGCCGCAGCCCGAACTGCCCGCCGGCTTCGCCGCCCGCTGGTCCGCGTTCGTCGAACGCCACCCCAAGCTGCTCGGGGCGTTCGCCGCCGTGGTGATGCTGGGCCTCGCGCTGCCCATGTTCTCCCTGCACCTGGGCACCTCCGACCAGGGCAACAACGCCTCCTCGTCGACCACCCGGCAGGCGTACGACCTGCTGGCCGACGGATTCGGGCCCGGCGTCAACGGCCCGCTGACGATCGCCGCACAGCTCGACGGTGCGGACGACCGGCTGGCGATGGACGGCCTGCCGGCCGCACTGCGGGCCACCGACGGCGTGGCCTCGGTCGGCCCGGTCACGTACAACAACAGCGGCAGCGCGGCCTTCGTCAACGTCGTACCGAAGTCGTCGCCGCAGTCGCAGGAGACCAGCGCGCTCGTCGACCGGCTGCGCACGGAGGTCCTTCCCCAGGCCGAGGCGAACACCTCGCTCCGGGCCCATGTGGGCGGGGTGACGGCCGGCTACGACGACTTCGCCCGGATCATCATCGGCAAACTCCCGCTCTTCATCGGCGTCGTCATAGGACTCGGCTGCCTGCTCCTGCTGCTGGCCTTCCGGTCGATCGGCATTCCGCTGAAGGCCGCCGCGATGAATGCGGCCGCCGTCGCCTCCTCGTTCGGAGTCGTCGTCGCGATCTTCCAGTGGGGGTGGGGGAGCGAGCTGCTGGGGCTGGGCAGCTCCGGGCCCATCGAACCGTTCCTGCCGGTCATCATGGTGTCCGTGCTCTTCGGGCTCTCCATGGACTACCAGGTGTTCCTGGTGGGGCGGATGTATGAGGAGTGGCTGGAGACCGGTGACAACCGGCGGGCGGTCCGGGTCGGCCTCGCCGAGACCAGCCGTGTGATCAACTCCGCGGCCGTGATCATGATTTCGGTCTTTCTCGCGTTCGTCCTCAGCGGGGACCGGGTCATCGCCATGTTCGGCATCGCGCTCGCCGCGGCGGTCGCCCTCGATGCCTTCGTTCTCCGTACGCTGCTGGTGCCCGCCCTGATGCATCTGCTGGGCGGAGCGAACTGGTGGCTGCCGCGCTGGCTGGACCGGCGGCTGCCGCGGATCAGCATCGAGCCTCCCGAGTGCCGCGCGCCGCATGCGAAGATCCCGAAGGCGGCGCAACCGGTGGAACCGGTGGAAGCTGCGCAGGCCGTACAAGCGGCGGAAGCGGTTCGAGAAGGAGCATGATGTTCGCGATATCCCTGGGCGACGACGGAGCGGAACTGCGTCCGCTGGAGATCTGGCAGGCGCAGGAGTTCCTCGCCCATATGGACCGGGCCCGCGAGATCGTCGATCCCTGGATCCCCTTCGCCTCCTTCGCCACCGACCTGGACTCGGCGCGCGCTCTGCTCCGGCGGTACGCGGAGAAGCAGGCGGCCGACACGGGGCGGCTGTACGGCATCTGGCTGGACGGCACGCTCGTCGGCGGTGTCCTGTTCCGGATCTTCGACACGGAGTCCGGGAACTGCGAGGTCGGCTGCTGGCTGGAACCGGCGGGGGAGGGGCGTGGCCTGGTCACCCGGGCGGCACGGAAGCTGATCGACTGGGCGGTCAACGAGCGCGGCATGCACCGCGTGGAGTGGGACGCGTCCGCCGCTAACACCCGGAGCATCGCCGTGGCCAAACGGCTCGGCATGACACGCGACGGGGTGCTGCGCGAGAACTATCTGTACCGCGGCGAGCGGCACGACTCGGAGATCTGGTCCGTGCTGGCCCGGGAGTGGCGGGCGCAGAAGGCCTGAGGCCGGGGCGGGAGGACGGGCCGGGGTCGGGCTGGGGCCGGCCTGGGACCGGTCTGGAGGACGGGCGTTAAGAGGGTTCTCATCCGGGCCGCCTAGCGTGCGGGACATGAACCCCGGAACTCCCAAGAACCCCACCACTCCCACCGGCCCCGCCGCTCCCGCTGTTCTCGACGCCGAGGAGACCGCAGTTGAGGAGACCGCGGCCGAGGTGACCGCTTCCAAGGACGCGGCGTACAACCTCGACAAGGGGGCGGCCGAAGCCGAGGGAGAGCTCGCGGTGGCCGACCACGACGGGGCGGGCTCCGCCCCCAACTCCGATCAGGATCTCGACCCGGATGCCGGCCTCAAGGTCTCCGACTTCGACGGCTCCGAATTCACGGACTCAGACTTCACGGACTCCGGCAAGGAGTCGTCCGGCCTCGGCTCGGCCGCCGCGGCCGTGGCCGCCGCCGGTCTCGGTGTCGTCGCGCTCAGCGGGTCCTGGACCGGCAAGGTCATCGCGGAGCGCGAGACCCTGATCGGGCAGATCAAGACCCCGACCGGCAGCACCGCGGCCCAGCAGATCTCCGAGATCTACGGCGACGCCTGGCACTCCACGGCGCTGGTCAACGGCGTCTTCGCGCTGCTCGCCCTGCTGGTCGGCATCTTCGCCCTGGTCCGCCCGGCCTTCGGCGCACCCTCCCCGCACCCGCAGCCCGGCTGGGTGCGTGCTGTCGCGACCGCCGGCATCGCGCTCGGTGTCCTCGGTGTGCTGATCTCCGTCGGCATGTACTTCGACCTCATCGTGTCCCTGCCGACCGCGGGCGCCACCAAGTGAGTACGCACCGCCCCGCGGCCGTCTAAGGCATCCGCCCGGGCGGCCCCGCCCCGTATGCGGCAGTGTCCGCACCCGGCTAAGGCCCCCCACCCCGCGAAGATGCGGAACTCGCCCGATGTGGCGACACCCCCTGGGAGACGACAGTGGGGGCACGGCAGAAGCACTGCCGCCCCCCAGGCCCCAACGGGCCGTCGTCCTCCGGGAGAAGCACATGTACTCGCTCGAACTCCACAAGCTGAACCAGACCGAACTGCAGCGCCGGGCAGAGCAGGAGCGGCTCGTCGGGGAGGCCCGTCGCGCCCGCCGGGCCGCCCGCAGGGCCGCCCGTGATTCCGTACGCAAGGAGGCCGAGGGGCCGGTGAGTACGGACCGGAACCGGTTCGTCCACGCCGCGTAGTAGCCGTGTGACGGCTGCGCGATGCCGGACGACTCGATTCCGGGGCCCGCACTGTCGGACCCGTGTGCGATGCTCGGCGACGTGGAGACCAGGTCCGTCAGTCCCGTGTTCGTCGGCCGCGCAGGTGAGTTCGCCTCGCTCGTCGATGCGCTCACCCGCGCCACCGCAGAGGGCACCGGCCTGGCCGGCCGCCCCGGCGGCGAGCCGCAGGCGCTGCTCATCGGTGGCGAGGCGGGCGTCGGAAAGACCCGGCTGGTCGAGGAGTTCCTCGCGGCGACGGTGCGCCGCGAGGCCGTCGTCGCCGTCGGCGGCTGCGTCGAGGTCGGTGCCGACGGCCTGCCCTACGCCCCGTTCTCCACCGCCCTGCGCGCCCTGCGCCGCACCCTGCCCGACGAGATGGCCGCGGCCTGCGCCGGGCAGGAGGGCGAACTGGCCCGGCTGCTCCCCGAACTCGGCGAGGACGACCGGGACGCGACCGACGAGTACAGCACCGCCCGCCTCTTCGAACTCACCGCCAGACTCCTGGAGCGCATCTCGGCGCAGCGCGCGGTCGTCCTCGTCCTGGAGGACCTGCACTGGGCCGATGCCTCCACCCGGCATCTCCTCGCCTATCTCTTCCGCACCGTGCGCAGCGGCCGCCTCGTCGTGATCGGCACCTACCGCTCCGACGACATCCACCGCCGCCACCCCCTGCGCCCCCTCCTCGCCGAACTGGACCGGCTCCGTACCGTCCGCCGGATCGAACTCGCCCGCTTCAACCGCGCCGAGGTCCGCCGCCAGCTCACCGGCATCCTCGCCGCCACCCCTGAGGCCGCCCTGGTGGACGAGATCTTCGAACGCTCCGACGGCAACGCCTTCTTCGTCGAGGAACTCGCCTGCAGCCTGGAGAGCGGCGACCACTCCCGACTCTCCGACTCGCTGAGAGACCTGCTGCTGGTCCGCGTCGAAGCGCTCCCGGACGACGCCCAGAAGATCGCCCGGATCGTCGCCGAGGGCGGCTCCACCGTCGAGTACGAACTGCTGGCCGCGGTCTCCCGGCTCACCGAGGACGAACTCATCGAGGCCCTGCGGGAGGCCGTCGGAGCCAACCTGCTGCTCACCACCCCGGAGGGCAACGGCTACCGCTTCCGGCACTCCCTGGTCCGCGAGGCCGTCAGCGACGATCTGCTGCCCGGCGAGCGCTCCCGGCTCAACCGGCGCTATGCGGAAGCTCTGGAGGTCGACCCCACCCTCGTCCGCGCCGGTGAACGGGCCACCCGGCTCGCCAGCTACTGGTACGGCGCACACGATGCCGCCAAGGCCCTGCCCGCCGTACTGAAGGCCTCGGTCGAGGCCCGCCGCCGCTATGCGTTCTTCGAGCAACTCCGTCTGCTGGAACGGGCGATGGAGCTGTGGGACGACGCCCCCGATGACGTGCGCCGCACCCTGCGCCCCATCGACTACGCGGAGAGCTACCCGGCCTGCGGCTGCGATCCCGACACCACCCCGCTGCGCTATCTCGACCTGATGGCCGAGGCCACCGTCGCTGCCCGGTTCGGCGGCGAACGCGAACGGGCCCTGGCCATCGCCAAGAAGGCCATGCGCGTCCTGGACGGCGAGGACGACCCGCTGCGCGCCGCCTGGTTCTTGGTCCAGCGCTCCCGGCTGATGCAGGACCTCACCCGTGGCGACGGATGGCAGGAACTGGCCACCGCCCAGAAGCTCGTACGCGGCCTGCCCCCGTCCGTCGTGCATGCCGATGTCCTGATGAGCGTGGCGGGATGGGGCGCCCTGCACCGCCCGGGCGCCGAGACGCTGCAAGCCGTCGACCGGGCCGTGGAGTACGCCCGGCTCGTCGGTGACGAGTACATCGAACTGCACGCCAGGCTCACCCGTGGCTGGCTCACCGCCGACGCGGGCAGTGTCGACGAGGGCATCGCCGAGATGTACGCAGTCCGCGACCGCGCCGATGAACTGCACCTGGTCGGCATCATGAGCCGGGCTGGCATCAATCTCCCCTCCACCCTCGAATCCATGGGCCGCTCCCTGGAGGCCGTGGCCGCCGCGGACCACGGCATCGAGATCGGCCGCGGCCACGGCATCGCCGACATGGAGGCATGGGTCCGCTGCAACCAGGCGACCTCGCTCTTCTCCCTCGGCCACTGGGACGAGAGCCGTGCGACCACCGACGCGGCGGCCCGCGCCGCCCAGTCCAGCAAGGCGCAAGGGCTCGTCGCCTCACGCCGTACCGAACTGGCCCTCGCCCAGGGCCACCTTGCCGAGGCCGAGATTCAACTCGCCCTGACCCGACGCTGTTTCGGCTCCCATGACCCGCAGCCCCAGCACCTCATCACCCCCGTACGCCACGCCATGACCCTCGCCGTGCAGCAGGGGCGGCTCCCCGAGGCTCGGGCCGCGTTCGAGGCGCAGTCGGAGCAGGGCTTCCCGCCCGGCACCCAGCGGTACGCCCTGCCGCTGCTCCATGTCGCCGCCGCCGCCGAGGCCGACGCCCGGGGCCTGCCCGCCGCCGACCCCGGCCGGCCGGCGATCCTCGCGGGCATCCGGACCCACCTGAAGCGGCTGCCGATGCTCATCCCCATCTGGGCCGCCTACGGTCTCCTGGTCGACGCCGAGCTGGCCCGGGCCGAGGGTCTCGACACCCCCGATCACTGGTCCCGCGCCGCCACCGCCTTCGCTCCCCTCCACCGCCCGTACGAACTGGCCCAGATCCGCCACCGCTGGGCCGAGGCCCTCCTCATCACCCCCGGCGACCGGTCCGCGGCCACCACCCTGTTGCGCGACGCGCACCGCACCGCCCGGCGGCTCGGCGCACGCCCGCTGACCGAGACCATCGAGCTGCTGGCCGGCCGTGCCCGCATCACCCTCACCACCCCCGACCGGACCCGGGCCCACGGCACCGCGCACGAGATACCGGCGGCCGTCACCGTCCCCGCCCAGGACGGCACCACCGACGAGGACGCGGACCGCGAGCAGACCGAGGACCACCTGCGCGAGGCGGCCGCGGCGGCGGTGGAGTCCTTCGGGCTGACGCGACGAGAACAGGATGTGCACCGGCTGGTCGCCGCCGGTCACACCAACCGCAGGATCGCCGAGGAGCTCTACATCTCACCGAAGACCGCGAGCGTGCACGTCTCCAACATTCTCGCCAAGCTCGGCGTCTCCAGCCGTGGCGAGGCAGCCGCGCTGGCCCACCGGCTCCGCCTGTACCCGGCCCGGAACGCCTCCTGACCTCGGGGCGTCCGGCCCGCCTACGGCCGCGCGTCCGGACCGGCCTCCGGAGCGTCCGGGGCATCCGGCCCGGACGCCTCATCGGGGTCGTCCACTGCCTGTTCCGGCTCCGGAATCGCGCCACGATCCGCCCCGGGACCGCCGTCGCTGCCGGACGCCCTGACGATCACCTTTCCGGAGGCCAGGTCTATCGGCCCGCGCCCCGGGTCGCCGATGCCCAGATCCACCCGGGTCAGCTCCAGCCGCTTCTGCTCCTCGGCGGCATGCTTCCGGCCCGGCGCGAAGAGTTCCTCGAAGAAGTTGAACACCGGCCGCACGCCCTTTCACCTGCTGTAGCCGCTAACGCACCTCAAGCACCAGGATCCTGTCGTCTCCCGGCTTCGGGGTGCCACGGGTGTCCGTATTGCTCGTGACCAGCCAGAGCCTGTTGCCGCCTGCCGCGAGCACCGTGCGCAGACGGCCGTACTTCCCCATCAAGAACGATTGCGGGGGCGCCAGAGATTCCTTGTCGTCCTTGCCGGACAGCGGAATCCGCCAGAGCCGCTCACCGCGCAGGCCCGCCATCCAGACAGAGCCCTTGGCGAAGGCGATCCCGCTCGGGGACGCCTCGGACGTCTTCCACTGTGCCACGGGATCGATGAATCCCGGCTTTCCCGCCTTGCCCTCGACCTCCGGCCAGCCGTAATTCCCACCCGGCACGATCCGGTTCAGCTCGTCCCAGGTGTCCTGCCCGAATTCGGACGCCCACAGCTGCTTCTGCCCGTCCCAGGCCAGCCCCTGCACATTGCGGTGGCCGTACGAATACACCACGGAGTCGGCCTCCGGATTGCCGTGCAGCGGCTGGCCGTCCGGGGTCATCCGCAGAATCTTGCCGGCCAGCGACTTCTTGTCCTGCGCGAGCCCGGTGTCTCCCGTCTCCCCGGTGCCCGCGTACAGCATGTGATCCGGGCCGAAGGCGATCCGCCCGCCGTTATGGATCGAGCCCTTCGGGATGCCCCGCAGAATCGTGTCCGGTGCACCCAGCAGTTGTCCGGGCGTCGTGCCGTTCTCGTTGTACTGCATGCGCGCGATGCGGTTGTCGGACTCGGTCGTGAAATACGCGTACACCAGATGGTCCGAACCGTATGTGGGGGAGACCGCGATCCCCAGCAGCCCGCCCTCCCCGCCGGGCGACACCCCTGGCACGTCGCCCAGCAGGGTCTTCTTCCCGCTCTTCGCGTCGATCCGGGTGATCGTGCCCTTGTCGCGCGAGGAGACCAGCAGATCGCCGCCGGGCAGCTCCGCCAGCCCCCACGGCGAGTCGAGGCCCTCGGTGAGCGTGGAGACCACCTCCGCCGAGCCCTTTGCCGGTGGCAGGGCCACCGACGCGGACGGAGAGGCCGACGGGCCCGGGGCTGTGGGGGAGGGACGCGACGACGGCAGGTCGCCGACGCCCGCCGTACTGCCGGAACCGTCTCCCGAGGAACACCCCGCGGTCAGCAACAGCGTGCCCGCCGCCAGCGCGGCCACCGTCCCGTGGCGCACGCCTCGACGCCGCCCCCGACGACCCGCAGGGTCTTGTACAGATCCGAACAGAACACCGCGCACAGCACCGATCCCTTCGACGGCCACCCGACTACTGTTCTTACACCGCAGCCCCGCCCCGGGTTCCCCATGCCGCCGATTTTCTCGATCGGTGATCACGAATGCGTGGCCGGCGATCAGTCCCACGAACCCCGCGCCGCGGGCAGCCGGGCGATCTCCACCAGATCCTGCGCGGTCAGCGTGAGTCCGGCCGCCCCTGCGTTCTCCACCGCCCACCGCTCCCGCTTGGTCCCCGGCACCGGCACCACATGCGGCCCCTGCCGCAGTACCCAGGCCAGCGCCACCTGCGCCGCGGTCGCCCCGTGCCGCTCGGCGATCCGCCGCAGCCCGACCACCACCGGCTGGTTCGCCGCCATCATCTCGGCCGTGAACCGCGGATGCCTGGCCCGCAGATCGTCCGGCTCGAAGCCCTGTCCCGGGGTCAGCGTGCCCGTCAGATATCCGTTCCCCAGCGGCATCGCCGCCAGCAGCCCCACACCCCGCGCCGAGCACCACGGAAGCAACGACTCCAGCGCCTCCGGCGACCAGACCGAGAGCTCCGCCTGCACCGCGCTCACCGGGAAGACCTGCTGCACCCGCTCCAGCTGACGGATCGTTTCGTCATGCATGCGGGCACCCGTCCGGCGTGAAGCCCGGGCACCGACCGCACAGAGTCCGAGCGCCCGCACCTTTCCGGCGGTCACCAGCTCCGCCATCGCACCCCAGGTCTCCTCGACCGGCACCTCGGGATCGGCCCGGTGGAGCTGGTACAGATCGATCACATCGGTCTGCAGCCGCCGCAGCGAGGCGTCACAGGCCCGCCGCACATAGCCGGGGCGGCCATTGGCGACGATGTGCTGATCGCCCACCAGCAGCCCGCACTTGGTGGAGACGAAGGCATCGGACCTGCGGCCCTTCAGCGCCCGGCCCACCAGCAGCTCATTGGTGAAGGGGCCGTACATGTCGGCCGTGTCGAGCAGTTGGACGCCCGCGTCGAGCGCGGCGTGCACCGCACGCAACGCACGGTCACCGCGCTGCTGCGACGCGCTGTACGCCCAGTTCATCGGCATACAGCCAAGACCGACCGCACCCACGGCGAGCGCCGCCGCACCGAGACTCCTGCGCTCCAACTCCCCGAACCCTCCCTAAGGTCCCGTGACTACAGGACCTCGGCCCCGCCGTCACGGGACCGCACCGCACCCCAAAGTAACCTCTGCCGCCCGCCGCTCCTCGCGCAGCCTCCCGGGGATTAGCCTCCTGACCATGACTTCGACGAAGACTCCCGACGTATGGCTGCCGTTTCGCGCCGACGAGATCGAAGGACTCCCCGAGGGTCTCAACTACCACTTCTGGGACGGCGCGCAGGACTACCCGGCCGACCCGGCCGACTGCGCCTTCTACGTCGTGCCGTACATGAAGGGTTCGGAGATCACGGTCCCTCCGCTCGCCGGTATGACGCAGGTCAAGATTGTGCAGACGCTCTCCGCGGGCATCGATCATGTCGAGCCGGGGCTCGGCCTGCTGCCGGCCGGGGTACGGCTGTGCAATGCCAAGGGGGTCCACGAGGCGTCGACCGCGGAGCTCACCCTTGCCTTGATCCTCGCCTCCCTGCGCGGCTTCCCCGGGTTCGTCCACGGCCAGGACAAGGAGGAGTGGCGGGCCGGCTTCTACCCCGCGCTGGCCGACAAGTCCGTGCTGATCGTGGGGTACGGATCGATCGGATCCGCCATCGAGGACCGGCTCGCGCCCTTCGAGTGTGCGCGGGTGGCGCGCGTCGCGCGCTCTGCACGGGCAACAGCGCGCGGCCCCGTACACACACTCGACGACCTGCCCGCACTCCTGCCCGAAGCCGACATCGTCGTGCTGTCCACCCCGCTGAACCCGTCCACACAAGGGCTGGTGGGCGCGGAGTTCCTCGCTGCGATGCCGGACGGAGCGCTGCTCGTGAACGTCGCACGGGGCGGAGTCGTCGACACCAAGTCGCTGTTGCTCGAACTCGAGTCCGGCCGGCTGCGCGCCGCCCTCGATGTCACCGACCCGGAACCGCTGCCCGCCGGCCATCCCCTCTGGCATGCTCCCAACGTCCTGATCACTCCTCATGTGGGCGGCAGCACCTCGGCGTTCATGCCGCGTGCCAAGCGTCTGGTGGCCGGGCAGCTCAGCCGTTTCGCCGCGGGGGAGCCGGTGCAGAACGTCGTACGCATCACCGATTGATCACGCTGTGATTCCGCTCGACTGCGTACTGTTCCGACAAACCCCTTGATCGTCACGGAGAGTAGATAAGCTATGTCCCTGCGTGACTAGTCTGGTGTATCGTCCCGAAAGGGGCGCTGCGCCAAGGAAGGGACTGCGCCGGGGAGGACGCAACACGCGAGGGGGCGACGGGCGATGTACGGCCGATGGGCGAACGATCAGACACCGCAGGGCAGCCGACGGCGACCGGTGCCTGTTCCGGGTTTCCCGTCGTCCGCCGTCGCGACGCGGACGGGAAGCCCGGAACAGGCACCGGCGGGGCGCCGGGTGCGCGCGCACCCGGCGGCGTCGGGTGCGCCCCGGTGAGCGCGCCGGCCGACGCCCTCGGGGCGTTGCTCTCCCGGCGGTCGGCCGTCGGCGGCGCATCCGCACTGGTCTCGCAGGTCCTGCTCGGCCTCGTCTGCGGCGGATACGCGGTGGGGGCGGCACTCGGCTGGGGTTCTTCGGAACTGGCGCTCTTCATGGGGGATTTCGGCCTCAGCGCCGCCGCGCTGATCGCGGCCGTCTCCTGCTTCCTCTATGCGCGGGCCGGCGGCGACCGGTTCCGGCCCGCCTGGCTGCTGTTCTCGCTCTCCTCGCTCATGGCCGCAGGCGGCAACGCGGTCTGGGGCTGGTACGAGGTCCTGCTGGGGCTCCCGGTGCCCAGCCCCTCCCTCGCCGACGCCTTCTTCCTCTGCTTCGCGCCGCCCGCCATCGTCGGGCTGCTCGTCCTCGCCAAACGCCCGGTCACCCGCGCCGGCTGGGTCTGTCTCGCGCTGGACTCCTGGCTGATCGGCGGATCGCTCCTCACGCTCTCCTGGAGCCTCGCCCTCGCCCACACCGCACATCTCGTGGACGCCGAGGGTGCGAGCGTGGCCCGCGCGGCGCTCTCGCTGGCCTATCCGCTGCTCGACATCGTGCTGGTCTCCATGGTGCTGGCCCTGCACTTCCGGCGGTCCAACGTCAACCGCCCCGCGGTGAACACCGCCGTCGGCGCACTCGCCCTGACGGTCCTGTCCGACGCACTGTTCACCTCCCCGCTGCTGCGCCAGACCTACCACTCCGGCCAGTTGCTGGACGCGGGCTGGTTCGCCGGTTCCCTGCTCCTCGCGTACGCACCCTGGGGCGCGCACAGCGCACCGGAGAACGCCTTCCCGCCACGGGGTGCACCGCGCTCGACCAGTCGCCCCATCGCGGGATCGCTGGCCGCGCTGACGCCGTATCTCGCCGCCGCCGTCTGCACCCTCGGCATTCTCTACAACGTCATCGAGGGCCGCCGGGTGGACCGCGTCGTGGTCTTCACCGGCTGCACGGTGGTGCTCGCCCTGGTCGTCCGGCAGGGCATCATGCTCGTCGACAACATCGCCCTCACCCAGGAGCTGGCGCAGAAGGAGAACCACTTCCGTTCCCTGGTGCAGGGCTCCAGCGATGTCATCATGATCGCCGCCCCCACCGGCGTCCTGCGCTACGTCAGCCCCGCCGCCGCGGGGGTGTACGGGCGCGATGCCGATGACCTGGTCGGCGCCGAGCTCGCCTCGATCATCCACCCCGAGGACCTGGGGCGGGTGGTCCACGAGGTGCGCCGGTTCCTCGCCGCCTCTCCGGGTGACGAACCCACCACCCGGATCGAATGCCGCTTCAGATCCGGTACGGGCGACTGGCTCAATGTCGAATCCACGGTCAACCGCCACCAGGGCGGCCTGATCCTCAACAGCCGCGATGTGACCGAACGGGTGCGGCTGCAGGCCCAGTTGCAGCACAACGCCGAGCACGACCCGCTCACCGACCTGCCCAACCGTGCCCTGTTCACCGAGCGGGTCCGCCAGGCCCTCGGTGGCCGCCGCTCCGGCGACCCGGGCACCGCCGTGCTCTTCATCGACCTCGACGGCTTCAAGGCGGTCAACGACCGCCTCGGCCACCAGGCGGGCGACGAGCTCCTCATCCAGGCCGCCCGCCGCCTCCATGAATCCGTACGGGCCGGCGACACCGCGGCCCGCCTCGGCGGTGACGAATTCGCGGCCATCATCCTCGGCGACGGCATCCGCGACCAGTCCGCCCGGGAATGCCAGGTCCATGAGATCGCCGACCGGCTGCGCCTCACCCTCTCCCAGCCGTACCACATCGGCACCGGCGAGGTCCGGGTCGCCGCGTCCATCGGGGTCGCCTTCGCCGAGCCCGGCATCTCTCCCAGCGACCTCATGCGCAACGCCGATCTCGCCATGTACCGCGCCAAGGCGCGCGGCAAGGACCGCGTCGAGCTGTACGCCCCGCAGATGCAGGCCGAAGTCGTACGCCGCTCCGAGCTGGCGGCCCGGCTGCGCACCGCACTGCGCGACGGCGAGTTCGCCCTGCTCCACCAGCCCGTGGTGCATCTCGCCAGCGGCACCGTCGCCGCCGTCGCCGCCCAGGCCCGCTGGCGCTCCGCCCAGGGCATCCTGTTCACCCCGGCCGAATTCCTCCGCGTCGCCGAGGACAGCGACCGCACCGCCGAACTCGGCCGCTGGCTCCTCGAAGAGGCCGTCGAGCAGGCCGCCGACCGGGCCAGGGCCGGCCATCCGGTCTCCGTCGCCGTGCGGCTCTCCGCCCGCAGGCTCCTCGACAAGGGGATGCCGTTCGGCTCCGTCGAGGCGCTGCTCACCCGGCACAGCCTGCCCTCCGGAGCCCTGATGATCGAGGTCGCAGACAGCGACCCCCGGATCTCCTTCGACGAACTCGAACAGCGTCTCGTCGCGCTGCGCCGGCTCGGCGTCCGCATCGCGCTCGACGGCTTCGGCAGTGGCTACGCCGCGATCAACGCCCTGCGCCGGCTCCCCATCGACGTACTGAAACTGGACCGCGGTCTCGTCGAGGGCGTCGTGGAATCCGCCCGGCTGCACAAGATCACCAGCGGCCTCCTGCGGATCGCCTGTGACCTCGGCATGCAGTCCGTGGCCGACGGGGTCGACGTACCGGAGCAGGTCCTCGCCCTGCGCGCCATGGGCTGTACGCACGGCCAGGGAATGGCCTTCTCCGGGCCGCTCGACGAGTACCGGCTGCGCCGCGCCCTGGCCCGCGGCGAGTTCCCGATGCCCGGCAGTGCCGGCGCCCAGCCGGTCCTGACCGGTGGCTCGATCCCACTCCTCAGCGGCTCACATGCTGAGACGCCCGTCCCACCCACTTGACACGTTGTATGCGCCGGAGAGAGGGTCAATGCCATGCGCACCCGAATTCTCGTACTTGGAAAGCGCGTCGGCTGAAGCAGAGTCCCTCACTGACACTCTGCAGACCGCACCGGCGCGCTCCCCTCGCTTGCCTCACGGCACGAGGGGTTTTTTGTTGCACTAACACCAGGCAAATCCTCGCAAAACACCCGCAAAAACCCTCAGCTTCGAGAAGAGAATGCGATGACCGAGCAGGCCACCGGGGCCCACCATCCCCAGCCGCGGGCCCGTAACGGCGGATCGTCCGCCGCCACCGTTGAGCACGTCACGGGCGCGCAGTCACTCATCCGGTCTCTTGAGGAAGTGGGGGCCGACACGGTATTCGGCATTCCCGGCGGCGCCATCCTTCCGGCGTACGACCCGATGATGGACTCCACCCGGGTCCGTCATGTGCTGGTCCGTCACGAGCAGGGCGCCGGACACGCCGCCACCGGCTACGCACAGGCCACCGGCAAGGTCGGCGTCTGCATGGCCACCTCGGGCCCCGGCGCCACCAACCTGGTCACGCCGATCGCCGACGCCCACATGGACTCCGTCCCACTGGTCGCGATCACCGGCCAGGTCGCCTCCAAGGCCATCGGCACGGACGCCTTCCAGGAAGCCGACATCTGCGGCATCACGATGCCGGTCACCAAGCACAACTTCCTGGTCACCAAGGCCGAGGACATCCCGCACACCATCGCCGAGGCCTTCCACATCGCCTCCACCGGCCGTCCGGGCCCCGTCCTCGTCGACATCGCCAAGGACGCCCTGCAGGCGCAGACCACGTTCAGCTGGCCGCCCACCCTGGACCTGCCCGGCTACCGCCCGGTCACCAAGCCGCACGCCAAGCAGATCCGCGAAGCCGCCAAGCTGATCACTCAGGCCAAGCGCCCGGTGCTGTACGTCGGCGGCGGCGTCATGAAGGCCGGCGCCACCGCCGAACTGAAGGTCCTCGCCGAGCTCACCGGAGCGCCCGTCACCACCACCCTGATGGCGCTCGGTTCGTTCCCCGACAGCCACCCGCTGCACGTGGGAATGCCGGGCATGCACGGTGCGGTCACCGCCGTCACCGCGCTGCAGAAGGCCGACCTGATCGTCGCCCTCGGAGCCCGCTTCGACGACCGCGTCACCGGCAAGCTGGACAGCTTCGCCCCGTACGCCAAGATCGTCCACGCCGACATCGACCCGGCGGAGATCGGCAAGAACCGCGCCGCCGACGTGCCGATCGTCGGTGACGCCCGCGAGGTCATCGCCGACCTCGTCCAGGCCGTCCAGGCCGAGCACACCGAGGGCCACACCGGCGACTACACCGCGTGGTGGAAGGACCTCAACCGCTGGCGCGACACCTACCCGGTCGGCTACGACCTGCCCGAGGACGGCAGCCTCTCCCCGCAGCAGGTCATCCAGCGCATCGGCCGGCTCGCCCCCGAGGGCACGATCTTCGCGGCGGGCGTCGGCCAGCACCAGATGTGGGCCTCGCACTTCATCCAGTACGAGCAGCCCGCCACCTGGCTGAACTCCGGCGGCGCCGGAACGATGGGTTACGCGGTCCCGGCCGCGATGGGCGCCAAGGCCGGCATGCCGGACCGTACGGTCTGGGCGATCGACGGCGACGGCTGCTTCCAGATGACCAATCAGGAACTCACCACCTGCGCGCTCAACAACATCCCGATCAAGGTCGCCATCATCAACAACGGCGCACTCGGGATGGTCCGCCAGTGGCAGACCCTGTTCTACAACCAGCGGTACTCCAACACCGTGCTGCACTCCGGCGCCGACACCGAGGGCGTCCCGGCGAAGGGCACCCGCGTCCCGGACTTCGTCAAGCTGTCCGAGGCCATGGGCTGCTACGCGATCCGCTGCGAGGACCCGGCCGACCTGGACAAGGTCATCGAAGAGGCCAATTCCATCAACGACCGCCCCGTCGTGATCGACTTCATCGTTCACGAGGACGCCATGGTGTGGCCGATGGTCGCTGCCGGCACCTCCAACGACGAGGTCATGGCCGCCCGTGGGGTCCGCCCCGACTTCGGCGACAACGAAGACGACTGAGAGACAGAGAGAGACCGACTCCATGTCCACCAAGCACACGCTCTCCGTCCTGGTCGAGAACAAGCCCGGTGTCCTCGCCCGGATCACCGCCCTGTTCTCCCGCCGCGGCTTCAACATCGACTCGCTCGCGGTCGGTACCACCGAACACCCCGACATCTCGCGCATCACCATCGTCGTCAATGTCGAGGACCTGCCACTTGAGCAGGTGACCAAACAGCTCAACAAGCTGGTGAACGTCCTGAAGATCGTCGAACTCGAGCCGTCCGCTGCGATCCAGCGTGAGCTCGTCCTGGTGAAGGTCCGCGCCGACAACGAGACCCGCTCCCAGATCGTCGAGATCGTCCAGCTGTTCCGCGCCAAGACCGTGGACGTCTCCCCGGAGGCCGTCACGATCGAGGCGACCGGCGGTGCCGACAAGCTGGAGGCCATGCTCAAGATGCTGGAGCAGTACGGCATCAAGGAACTGGTCCAGTCCGGCACCATCGCCATAGGGCGCGGCGCGCGCTCGATCACCGACCGTTCGCTGCGCGCCCTCGACCGTTCGGCCTAGGGCACCGCCACCTCGCCGCTCGTATGGCGAGACCCGAAAACGTATCTGACGCACCCCGCCGTACGGTGGGACGCAACACCTGCACACCAAGGAGAAGACCCAGTGGCCGAGCTGTTCTACGACGACGATGCCGACCTGTCCATCATCCAGGGCCGCAAGGTCGCGGTCATCGGCTACGGCAGCCAGGGCCACGCCCACGCGCTGTCGCTCCGTGACTCCGGCGTCGACGTCCGCGTCGGTCTGCACGAGGGCTCGAAGTCCAAGGCCAAGGCCGAGGAGCAGGGCCTGCGCGTGGTGACCCCGGCCGAGGCCGCCGCCGAGGCCGACGT